>JBIOVQ010000112.1:0-2068 GCA_044867805.1 Burkholderiales bacterium
CCGAGACCCTCGACGCAAAGTCGCAAAGGCGCAAAGAATACCTGAATCGACGAAAGAACCGGAAACAGGGCTTATTTTGCCCTCTTTGCGGCTTGGCGGCTTCGCGTCGCGCGTTTCAGCTCAGCCGAGGCTGAAGAACTCGCGCGGGCCGCGCATCCCGCTGACGCGGTCCAGCAAGAGGTCGAGGTCGCCGGGGTGATCGACAAAATTGAGATTCTCGGAATTGACGGTCAGCACCGGCGACGCGTCGTACTGGTAGAAGAACCGCGCGTAGGTCTCCGCCAGCCGCACCAGGTACTCCTCCGGGATATCGCGCTCGTAGGCGACATTGCGGCGCTTGACCCGCTCGACCAGCGTCTCGGGCGGCGCCTGCAGGTAGATCACCAGGTCCGGCGCCGGCGCCTGCGGCTTCAAGTGGGCATAGACCTGCCGGTAGAGGGCGAACTCGTCGTCGTTCAGCGTGAGGCGCGCGAACAGGGAGTCCTTTTCGATCATGAAATCGGCGATGGTGAGCCCGGCGAAAAGGTCGGGCTGCGACAGCGCGCGCACCTGCGTCGTGCGCTGGAACAGGAAATAGAGCTGCGTCGGCAGCGCGTGGCGCGCGCGGTCCTGGTAGAAGCGCGGCAGGAACGGGTTGGCGTCCGGATCCTCCAGCAGCGCGATGCCGCCGGTGCGCTCGCTCAGCACGCGCGCGAGCGTGGTCTTGCCGGCGCCGATCGGGCCTTCGACGACGATGTAGCGGTATTTCTCGGGCAGCTTCGCTGTCATGTTCGAATGAAACCGCCGATTAACGCCGATACACGCCGATTAGAATAACATCAGGTCCCGTGTCCTGCGGGATGTGGGCTCGTTCACGTTTATCGATGGTTGATCCTGCTATCGCTTCGACGACCCAGCTTGAATTGCTTGAAGATTGGAGTGCAATCTCGAATACCCGCCGACACGCGATAGACGCCGATCCGGAACGAGACGTGCCGCCAATCCGAAACAGGACATGCAGGTTGGGTTGATGAATGAAGTATCGGCGTTCATCGGCGTTCATCGGCGGCTGAATCGGGGAGCTTGACCAGGCCGGAAGAGTCGACCCTCTTCGCGAGGCCGGAGACACGGCCGATGCCCGGCACGACGGCATTCGGCGCGATCTCCGCCAGCGGTACCAGCACGAAGGCGCGCTCGAGCATGCGCGGATGCGGAATGGTGAGGCCGGGCTCGTTCACCACGTGACCGCCGTAGAGCAGGATGTCCAGGTCGATCGTCCGGGGCGCGTTGGCGAAGTCGCGCGTCCGGCCCTGGTTGTGCTCCAGCGCAAGGAGCTGGTCGAGCAGGTCGCGCGGCGCAAGGCGCGTGCGGATTTCCGCCACCGCGTTCACGAACTCGGGCTGGTCGAGATACCCCACCGGGGGATTGCGGTAGAGCGAGGAATGCCGCACGAGCTGCGTTGCCAGCATAGCCGCCAATGTGCTCAACGCGCTGCGGATCTGCGCCGGGGGGTCGCCGAGATTGCTTCCCAGTGCGATATAAGCGGTGACCATCGCCGGGTAACCCGTAACGAGGGCCGAGGGTCGAGGGTCGAGGGTCAAATGTGCACCTGATGCACGATGCAGGATACGGGATACAGGATGAAAAGCATGTCTCTATCCCGTATCTCGTATCATGCCGGCTGGGCCGCGCCCGGCGCGGAATTGCCGCCGGCGCCGCCGGGTCCGCGCCGTCTGCGCCGCCGCCGGCGTTTCCCCGGCCCGCGCGGCTCGTCCACCAGCATCTGGGCGCGCTCGGTCTCGCCGGCGCCCTGGAAGCGCTCCCACCACTCGCCCAGCGCCGGCTCCGCGTCTCCGGTCGTGCTCCGCAACCGCAGAAAATCGTAACCGGCACGGAAGCGCGGATGCTCGAGCAGGCGGAAGGGACGCTTGCCGGCGCGCTGCTCGAAGCGCGGCTGCAGCGCCCAGATCTCACGCATATCGGCGCCGAAGCGGTGCGGGATCGCGAGCTTGCCCGCCTGCGCGCGCAGCAAGTGGTCCATGGCCCCGTACAGGGCGGGGACCGGATGCTCCCCCTTCTGCTCCCGGGT
>JBIOVQ010000113.1:0-9807 GCA_044867805.1 Burkholderiales bacterium
CGAAACACAAGTCGCGGGAATTCTCTCGTTGTTCGCGAAGGAAGCGGATTTTTTCAACGAAGAAGAGTTGAAACTGCTTACCGAGCTGGCCGGAGACCTTTCGTTTGCCCTCGAGCACCTCTCCGGCCAGCAGAAACTCGAGAGGCTGTCGCGGATCCGTGCCGTGTCAAGCGAGATCAACGCCGCGATCGTCCGCGCGCGCGGCAGGCAGGAGCTGTTCGAAGAAGTCTGCAGGATCGCGGTGGAGCAGGCACGGCTCGGGTCCGCCTGGGTTGGCTTGCTGGACGCCGCTACGCTCGATATCACGCCGGTGGCGTGGGCGGGCGAGGGCTCGGAAGAGATGTACAAGGCCAAGTCCACCGCGCGCGATGATCCGCCTCGCGGGCAGGGAGCCGTCAGCCGCGCTGTCCGGGAGCGCCGGGTGATGGTCAATAATGATCTTTCCCGGGAGGCCTTCGGTGGTCCGCGCCTCCAGGCGGTGTTGAAGCTGGGCCTTCGCTCCGTCATCGCGCTGCCGCTGTTCGAAGGCGACGCGGTCGCGGGAACTCTCACGCTTTACGCAAAAGAGCTGGATTTTTTTGACGATGACGAAGTGAGCCTGCTCACCGAACTAGCCGGCAACATCTCGTTTGCGCTGGAGCATATGGCGCGGCAGGCGAAAATCGACAAGCTGTCGCGCATTCGGGCTGTGTCGAGTGAGATCAACGGCGCTATCGTCCGCATCCGGGAGCGGGAAGCACTGCTGCATGAAAGCTGCCGCATCGCCGCCGAGCACGGCAAGTTCGAGCTGGTCTGGGTCGGGGAGATCGACTCGGAAAAACAGAAAGTCCGCGCGGTGGCATCGACAGGTTTTTCGCGGGAAGCCGCGCACAGCGTGAGCTGGGCAAGTATTACCAGCGCACAAGGAACCCTGGGTGAGGCAATTCGGACCCAAAAGCCGGCCATCCGCAACGATATTGGGTCCGAACTGCCCACCGGCGGACTGAGGCAAGAGGCAGTAAGGCAGGGTTCCTATTCCACCGTGTGCCTGCCGCTGGTCGTAGACGACAGTGTCGCGGCCCTCATCGTCCTGTTCGCGGCCGGCACGGGGTTTTTCGATGAAGACGAGCTTGCCCTGTTGACGGAGATGACGGCGGACATTTCGTTTGCGCTGCAATCGATCACCCAGCAGGAGAAGGTCGAATATCTCTCCTACTACGACACGGTCACCGGGCTGCCCAACCGCAGATTATTCATAGACCGAGCGGGCCAGCAGATGCGTTCGCGTGAGGGCGAGCCGCTCATGGTCGCCCTGATCCTGGTGAACCTCGAGCGCTTCCGCAACATCAACGAAAGCTTCGGTCGCCAAAGAGGAGATGAGCTGCTGAAGCTCGTCGCAGACCGGCTCGAGACGACTTTTCACGGCAAGGACTACCTGGCGCGTATCGGCGCGGACAACTTCGGCGTCGTGATACGCGGCGTGCGTGACGCCGCGGCCGTCGTGCACGCCGTCGACAGCCAGATCCTCGCCTGCTTCCGGGATTCGTTCAGCATCGGCGGGAAGGAACTGCGTGTAGCCGCCCGGGCCGGCGTGGCCCTGCATCCTGCGGATGGCGGCGACGCCGATACGCTGTTCCGGAATGCTGAAGCGGCCCTGAAAAGGGCCAGAGCTTCGGGTGACCCCTGCCTGTTCTATGCGGCCGAGATGAACGCGAAGGCAGCGCAAGTGCTGTCGATGGAAACCCGGCTGCGCAACGCAGTCGAAGCGCAGCAATTCGTCCTTCATTACCAACCCAAGATCGAGCTGGCGAACGGTCGCATGTCGGGACTGGAGGCATTGATTCGCTGGCAAGACCCCGAATCCGGGCTGGTAGCGCCGGGAGCTTTCATTCCGCTGCTCGAGGAGACCGGCTTGATCCGCGTCGTCGGGCGGTGGGCGATCGCGCAGGCGCTGACACAACACCGGAAATGGACATCGCGCGGCTACGCTGCGCCGCGCATCGCCGTCAATGTCTCGGCGATACAGCTCCAGCAGAAAGATTTCTCCGATATGGTCATTGAAGCGGTGCAGGAGCAGGGCGACTACCCCGACACTCTGGAGCTTGAGGTCACCGAGAGCTTGTTGATGAAAGACGTCCAATCCAGCATCCGCAAGCTTTCGATCCTGCGCGGGATCGGCATACACATCTCGATGGACGATTTCGGCACCGGTTATTCGTCGCTCTCCTACATCGCGCGGCTCCCCATCACTTCAATCAAGATCGACCGGTCGTTCATCAACGGAATGGCGGGCAATCCCCAGGACATGTCCATCGTCTCGACGATCATCGGCCTCGCCCGCTCGCTCAATCTGAAGGTGGTGGCTGAAGGCGTCGAGACCGAGGACCAGGCGCGGCTGCTGAAATTGCTCAAGTGCGACGAGGCGCAGGGCTATCTTTTCAGCAAGCCGCTGCCGGTCGATGGGATTACTTCGCTCATCGCCGCTAGCCAGCCTGAGCATGAATGACGCGAAAGCCGTCGCAACCATGATCGACGCGCCCAGGGCCCCGCAACGCAGGATCGCGAAACTGCGGCTGCTGCCGCTGCGCTATCGGTGGCTGCGCTGGGCGGTGCTGACCGGAACCCTGCTATTCGGAGCGGGCATCAGCTATTTTTTTCACCTGGAGGCCCAGGAGGAAGCGCGCTCGAGAGTCGGAAGCGATGCCATCAACATCAGCCGTGATCTGGATGTGCGGATCCGGGTGTATGAAGACGTGCTCTATTCGATGCGCGGATTGTTCGACGCCGCGGGACGGGTTACGCGTGGGGATTTTCACGAGTTCGCCGAGGCGCTGGCGCTCCCGAAGCGGTATCCCGGGCTCACCAACATCTCCTTTGCCCTGCGGCTCTCCAACCGGCTGGAGTTCGAGCGCGCGGTGCGCGCGGAAAGGAGCCCGCTGACCGAGGGATTGCCGGAATTTTCCATTAACCCGCCCGGCGAGCGTCCCGAATACGTGGTTGTCCACTATATCGAGCCCATGAGCCCGGAAGCGGCTGCTTATGCGCGCGGACTGGATCTGATTGCGGATCCGCTGCGCCGCTCGGTGGTGCTACGTGCGCGAGACACCGGAGGGCTCGCTTCGACCTCCGGCGTCACGCTGGGGAGAGACGCGAAATCCGGCATGAAGACCCTGCTGCTCCGGCTCGCCGTGTATCGTGGAAAAGGTGTCCCGAGCACTGTCGAGGACAGGCAGCGCCTGTACTGGGGAATCGTGGGATCGACGATACGCATCGGCGACATGGTCGAGGCGGCGCTGCCAGGGGAAACGCTCGCGCGCGTTCGAGTGATCATCCATGAGGAGGCCCCTGCCGGCGACGCGCAGCCGGCGCTGGAAACGCTGCTCTTCGACAGCCAAGCGCGGGGCAGTGCGCCCGCGGGCGCGGAGTACTCGGCGTACGCAGTGACCGGGCATCTGGGTGTTGGAGACCGCAAGTGGCGGCTCGACATCGTGCCTCTGGTGAGTCCAGTCGATCCCTTGAACCAGGCGGCAGCCGGCCTGGTCCTGGCGGCATCCCTTGCCGCCGGCGTATTGTTGTTCTGGCTGATGAGCTCGCTGGCCATTGCGCAATCGCGCGGCGCCGAGCTGGGGCAGCGCAATCGCTCGGCAATGCTGTTCAGCAAGCTTGGCGAGGATCTCTATTCCAGCCTCGCGCGGCAGGAGGCCTACGAAGTGATCGCCCGGCACCTGCCGGGCCTTCTGCCGGAAACGGCAGGCGCGCTGTTCGTCTTCGACGCATCACGCCCGTCCGCAGCCGCCGTTGCGCAATGGGGCGACCCGGCCGGAATCGGGGAAATCTCGACGCCGAACGATTGCCAGTCCCTGCGCCGGGGGAATCTCCATAGCGTGTCCGATTCGGCGAAAGCGCAGAATTGCCGCCATTTCAGGGGTGCGCCCCCGCGTCGCTATTCGTGCGTCCCCCTCAGCGCCCAGGGCGAGCTGATCGGGGTGCTGCATGTGCAGCGCAGTCAGCCGTCGCCGTCCCATTTCTCGGACGCGGAAATGTATCTCGTGAAAGCGCTCGCGCAGCACGCCGGTCTCGCGCTGGCGAACCTGAAGCTGCAGGAGTCGCTGCGGGACCAGTCCATTCGCGACCATCTCACCGGGCTCTACAACCGGCGCTACCTCGAGGAATCGCTCGGGCGCGAGCTCGCGCGCGCGCAGCGCGGCGGCCATTCACTTGCCGTGCTGATGCTCGATGCAGATCACTTCAAGCGCATCAACGACCAGTTCGGCCACGACACGGGAGACGCGGTGCTGCGCGCGCTGGGCAAGGCGGTCAGGGAGTCGTGCCGCGCCAACGACCTGCCGTGCCGTTTCGGCGGAGAGGAGTTCACGGTCGTGCTGACCGAATGCGGCCGGGAGAACGCCATGCAGTGGGGCGAGCGCTTTCTGAACAGAATCCGCAAGCTCGAGGTGAAATCGGGAGGCGTCGCCGTCGGAAAGATCACGATCTCCATTGGCCTTGCACTGTATCCGGATGACGGGGAAGACGTGGAGACGCTGCTGCAGGCCGCCGATCTCGCGCTCTACGAGGCGAAGCGTTCAGGACGTGACCGCCTGAAGGCTTACCGGGAAATTGCGGATCGCACCAGACCGGACAAACCGGTTGCGGTCACGCCCGACACCCGGCAGGCGTGAACATGGGACCGATCCTTATCGTGGAGGACAACGCATCCCACATAAAGCTCGCCGCGCACATCCTCGAGCTCGGCGGCTACCGGGTATTGCTCGCCGCAAACGCCGAAGACGGGATCGAGCTGGCGCACAAGGAACGACCCGCAATGATATTGATGGACCTGAGGCTGCCCGGCAAGGACGGGCTGACGGCGATCCGCGAGCTGAAAGCGGATCCGGCGACGCGCGGCATCAAGATCGTCGCCGTCACGTCGTACCGGCTCGAAGACAGCGAGCGTTCGATACGCGCCTCGGGCGCCGACGGTTTCATCTTCAAGCCCTACCACTACGATCATTTCCTCGGCACCGTGAAGACCATCCTCGAGCAACCCGTCCCGGATGACTCGGTGAAATGATGCCGAACCAGGGTTTTCCCCGTGAACACGCCGCTAGCGTGCTCAGCCCTGGGGTCTGCTCAGCCCTGGGGTCAGGTCTTGCGTTGACGTACCGGGGACTCTGTCCACAATCTCGACTGAGTGCCCCACGTACGGATCACGTCTTCCTCCGCGCGGGGTCATGCGTTAACGCCTTCATGGCTCGACCATTACGCGTTGAATTTGCAGGAGCGTTTTACCACGTCACCTCACGAGGAAACGCGCGCTCCGACATCTTCCTGGACGAAAGGGATCGCGCTGCCTTCCTTGACGTGGTCGGGCGGGTTGTTAAGCGCATGTATTGGCGATGCCATGCCTACTGCCTGATGGGAAATCACTACCACCTGTTAATCGAGACGCGTGAGCCGAATCTGGCGCGGGGAATGCGCCATCTTAATGGCATATACACACAGCGCTTCAATTGGCGCCACAAGCGAACCGGGCACGTATTCCAAGGCCGCTACGACGCTATCTTGGTCGATAGAGACAGCTACCTGCTCGAGCTGGCCCGCTATATCGTGCTCAATCCCGTGCGGGCGGGGTTCACGGGGAATCCCCGACGATGGAAGTGGAGCAGCTACCGCGCGACAGCAGGTGTCGTCGCCATCCCAGTTTGGTTGACGACAGCGGAAATCCTTGGCCAATTCGGTCAGAGTGTCGCACGTTCGCGGCGGGCCTACGTGGAATTCGTAGATCAGGGAAGAAACTCGCCGAGTGTATGGGAAAGGTTGCGACAGCGAATCTTTCTCGGCAGCGATGATTTTATCCACTGTGTGCTGCGCAATGCCGCGCCGGATGAGCGCCTGTCGGAAGTGCCGCGACTGCAGAGACGACTCGTTCGGCCGCTCGCCTGGTATCAACATCGCTTCCGCAACCGCGCGGCCGCGATGCTCGAGGCTTACCGGTCGGGAACCTACACGCTGGCACAAATCGCCCGTCATTTCGGCGTGCATTACAGCACCGTGAGCCGCGCCGTGAGCAGGCAGTCGGCGGTAAACGTACGTTAACGCAAGACCTGACCCCAGCGGATGGTGGGGGTACGTCAATGCAAGACCTGACCCCAGCCGTTAATGCGGCAGGTTGATTTCGACGTTGTCGATGAGACGGGTGCGGCCGAGGCGGGCGGCGGCGACGACGACGAGCTCGCGGTCGCGCTCGGTGGGCGGCCGCAGGTCGGCCTGGCGCCGCACCGCGACGTAATCGGGCTGCCAGCCGTGTTTCGACAGCTCGGACATCGCCTGCTGGTCGAGTCGCTGGAAGTCACGCGCCCCGCTGCCGATCTCGTCCCGTACCTTCTTCAATACGCCGTAGAGCCGCGGCGCGTCCTTGCGCTGCTCGGGCGACAAATAGGCATTGCGTGACGACAGCGCCAATCCATCGGCTGCGCGCACGGTTTCCGCCGGGATGATCTCGATGGGGAGCGCGAACTGCTTCACCATGTCGCGCAGCACCAGGTACTGCTGGTAGTCCTTCTTGCCGAAGATCGCGGAGTGCGGCATCACCAGGTTGAAGAGCTTCAGCACGACCGTCGCCACGCCCCGGAAGTGTCCCGGCCGGTGCGCGCCCTCCAGGATGTACTGCAGGTCGGAGGGCTCGACCACGAAGGTCTGGCGCTCGGGATAGATTTCCTTCTCATCCGGCACGAACAGGACGTCAACGCCCGCCGCCTTCAGCCGCGCGGCATCGGCGTCCAGGGTGCGCGGATAGCGGTCGAAGTCCTCGCGCGGCCCGAATTGCAGGCGGTTCACGAAGATGCTCACGACGGTGCAGGCTGCCCGCGGCTTCGCGATATTGATGAGCTGGATGTGCCCGTCGTGCAGGTTGCCCATGGTGGGCACGAACACGTTGTTGGGCACGCCCCGCAGGCGCTCGCGCAGATCCGCGGCGGAATGAATCAGATCCATGAGGAAGTAGAAAACGACAAATGGACAGGATTAACAGGATTAACAAGATTCAAGAAACCAGAAATCCCCCGGTCTGTTCTTGCTCTAATCCTGTAAATCCTGTGAATCCTGTCTATTCGGTTCTAAAAGCTGTGCTCCGGGCCGGGGAAGGCCTTGGACTTCACTTCCTTGACGTAGAGCTCGACCGCGCCCCGGATCGAGCCGCCGTCGCGCAGGAAGTTCTTGACGAACTTCGCCTTCTTGCCGGGGTAGACATCGAGCATGTCGTGCAGCACCAGCACCTGGCCCGAGCAGTCCACGCCGGCGCCGATGCCGATGGTGGGTATCGTCAGGGCGGCAGTCACTTCGCGCGCGAGCGCCGCGGGTATGGCTTCCAGCACAATCATGCCGGCGCCCGCTTTCTGGACCTCCTTGGCTTCGCGCAGCAGCCGCTGCGCGTCGCTTTCTCCCCTGCCCTGGACGCGGTAGCCGCCGAGCGCGTGCACCGACTGCGGCGTGAGCCCCAAGTGGCCGCACACGGGGATGCCGCGCTCGGTGAGGAATTCGATCGTGTCGAGCATCGGCCGGCCGCCCTCGATCTTTACCATGTGCGCGCCGGCGGCCATGATCTTGGCGCCATTGCGCAGGGTCTCCTCCGGCGACACCTGGAAACTGCCGAACGGCATGTCGCCGATAATGAAGGCGCGCTTCGAGCCGCGCGCGACGCACTGGGTGTGGTACACCATGTCGCGCAGCGTCACCGGCAGCGTGGACTCGTGTCCCTGCAGCACGTTGCCGAGGGAATCGCCGACCAGGAGGCTTTCGACCCCCGCCTCCTCGAGCACGGCAGCGAAGCTCGCGTCGTAACAGGTCAGCATCGCGATCTTGCTGCTGTCCTGGGCCATCTTCTGCAGCGTGGTGAGCGTGACTCTCATGCCGAGACCCTCGACGCAAAGTCGCAAAGGCGCAAAGGATACCTGAATCGACGAAAGAACCGGAAACAGGGCTTATTTTGCCGTCTTTGCGGCTTTGCGGCTTCGCGTCGCGCGTTTCAGGTCATCCGAGGCTGAAGAACTCGCGCGGGCCGCGCATCGCGCTGACCCGGTCCAGCAAGAGTTCGAGGTCGCCGGGGTGATCGACGAAATTGAGATTCTCGGAATTGACGGTCAGCACCGGCGACGCGTTGTACTGGTAGAAGAACCGCGCGTAGGTTTCCGCGAGCCGGACCAGGTACTCCTCCGGGATATCGCGCTCGTAGGCGACGTTGCGGCGCTTGACCCGCTCGACCAGCGTCTCGGGCGGCGCCTGCAGGTAGATCACCAGGTCCGGCGCCGGCGCCTGGGGCTTCAGGTGGGCATAGACCTGCCGGTAGAGGGCGAACTCGTCGTCGTTCAGCGTGAGGCGCGCGAACAGGGAGTCCTTGTCGATCATGAAATCGGCGATCGTGAGCCCCGCGAACAGGTCAGGCTGCGACAGCGCGCGCACCTGCGTCGCGCGCTGGAACAGGAAATAGAGCTGCGTCGGCAGGGCGTGGCGCGCGCGGTCCTGGTAGAAGCGCGGCAGAAACGGGTTGGCGTCGGGATCCTCCAGCAGCGCCATGCCGCCGGTGCGCTCGCTCAGCACGCGCGCGAGCGTGGTCTTGCCGGCGCCGATCGGGCCTTCCACGACAACGTAGCGATACTTGTCGGGCAGCTTCGCGCTCATTCCCAGGCTTTGGAACCACAGATGAACACAGATACACACAGATATTCGAACACGCCAGCGCGTTTAGCAGGGGATTTCATCCGTGTTCATCTGCGTTTATCTGTGGTTGCTTCGGGCAGCTTCACGAGGCCGGAGGCGTCGACCCTCTTCACGAGGCCGGAGACACGGCCGATGCCCGGCACGACGGCATCCGGCGCGATCTCCGCGAGCGGCACCAGCACGAAGGCGCGCTCGAGCATGCGCGGATGCGGGATAGTGAGGCCGGGCTCGTTCACCACGTGACCGCCATAGAGCAGGATGTCCAGATCGATCGTCCGGGGCGCGTTGGCGAAGTCGCGGGTTCGGCCCTGGTTGTGCTCCAGCGCAAGGACCTGGTCGAGCAGGTCCCGCGGTGTAAGGCGCGTCCGGATTTCCGCCACCGCGTTCACGAACTCGGGCTGATCGGGGTAGCCCACCGGGGGATTGCGGTAGAGCGAGGAATGCCGCACGAGCCGCGTTTCCAGCATGGCTGCCAATGTGCTCAACGCGCCGCGGATCTGCGCCACGGGGTTGCCGAGATTGCTTCCCAGGCCCACAAAGGCAGTGACGAGTGACGAGTGACGGGTGACGGGTGTCAAGACATCAGGTCCTTACCAACGGATACGGGATACGGCGCTTCGCGATGCAGGATACGGGATGAAATCCATGCCTACCGCTTGCATCTCGCATCGCGTATCCCGCATCGCGTATCTCGAATCACGCCGGCTGGGCGGCACCAGGCCCGGCGTCCGGCGTAGCGCCGCGAGGCCCGCGCCGCCGGCGCCGCCGGCGCCGCTTTCCCGGTCCGCGCTGGTCTTCCACCAGCATCTGGCCGCGCTCGGTCTCGCCGGCGCGCTGAAAGCGCTCCCACCACTCGCCCAGCGCCGGGTCCGCGTCGCCGGTCTCGCTGCGCAGCCGCAGGAAATCATAGCCGGCGCGGAAGCGCGGGTGCCCGAGCAGGCGGAAGGGACGCTTGCCGGCGCGCTGCTCGAAGCGCGGCTGCAGCTCCCAGATCTCACGCATATCGGCGCCGAAGCGGTGCGGGATCGCGAGCTTGCCCGCCTGCGCGCGCAGCAAGTGGTCCATGGCCCCGTACAGGGCGGGGACCGGATGCTCCCCCTTCTGCTCCCGGGT
>JBIOVQ010000114.1:0-4340 GCA_044867805.1 Burkholderiales bacterium
AGGTGATCTCCACGCCGCAGTTCCAGAAGCGCCTGGACGAGCAGGGGGGCGCGGTCGTGAAGATGACCTCGGCCGAGTTCGGCAAGCTCATGGTGTCCGAGCAGAACAAGTGGCTCGAGGTCATCCGCACGGCTGGAATCAAGGGCGAGTGAAGCCCGAAGGGCGTCGCAGGTACTGCGTCGCAGATACGACGTCGCAGATACGGCGTCGCAGGTAAGGCGTCCTGAAGGCTCCCGTACTACCCGAGACGCTTCATCTGAGACGCTTTATCTGGGACGCACTTCAGAGCGATGGGTGTCGCTCCACCCATCGCGTCGCTTGCTCGTAGGCGTTGGCTACGCGGTAGACCATCGCCTCGCTGAAGGGCTTCCCGGCGACCTGCATGGCGAGCGGCAGGCCGGCCTTGCTGAAGCCGACCGGCACGGATAGCGCCGGGCTGCCGGTGACGTTGAAGACCGCGCGCGCCTGCCGGCCGTAGGTGTGCTCGACCGCCTTCGGGTCGTCGATGCGGCACGGCGGGTCCATCGAGCTCGCGGTCACCGCCACATCGATCTCCGCGAGCGAGGCGTGAAACGCGTCGGCCATCTTGCGGCGCAGGCGCGTCGCGTTGACGTAGTCCGCCGCGCGCACGAAGGCCCCCGCCATGATCCGCTCGCGGGCGAGCGCGCCGTAGTCCTGCGGCCGCTCGCGCATCCATTTCTCGTGCAGGGCGAAGGCCTCGCTCGTCAGTATGGTGCGGTTGCAGGCGAGATACTCGCCCAGCGGAGCGGCCTGGAGCTCGCGCACTTTGGCGCCGAGCTCAGCGAGCTTCGCCACCGCGGCTTCGATCCCCGCGGCCATCTCGGGGTCGGCCTTCATGTCGCGCTGGTAGAAATGGCGGATCACGCCGACCTTCAGGCCTTTCACGCCGCGGTCGAGCCCCGCCGCATATCCGCCCGGAGCGTGCGGGACGCTGCCCGGATCGAGCGGGTCGTGGCCCGCCATGAGATCGAGCATCAGCGCGTTGTCGCGCACCGTGCGCGTCAGCGGCCCGATGTGGTCGAGCGACCAGGCGAGCGCGATCACGCCGCGCCGGCTCACCACGCCGTAGGTGGGCTTCATGCCGGCCACGCCGCACATGGAGGCCGGGTTGCGCACCGAGCCGCCGGTATCGGTGCCGATGGCCGCGGGCAGGAAGCCCGCCGCCGTCGCCGCGCCGGCGCCGCTCGAGGAGCCGCCGCAGAAATGGTCCCGGTTCCAGGGATTGCGCGCGGGCGGCCAGGGCAGGTCGAACGACGGGCCGCCGATGGCGAACTCGTGCGTCGAGAGCTTGCCCATGAAGACCCCGCCCGCGGCCTTGAGCTTCGCCGCGACGTGGGCGTCGATCGCCGCGACGTTGTCCTGGAGGATCTTCGAGTGCGCGGTGGTCGGCAGGCCGGCGTAGTCAATGATGTCCTTGAGGCCGTACGGCACGCCGTGCAGCGGGCCGCGCCACTGCCCGCGCGCGATCTCCGCCTCCGCGCGCCGGGCGTCCTCCAGCGCGATCTCGGGCGTGAAGCGCAGAAAGGCGTTGAGCCTGCCGTCGTGCCGCTCGATGCGGGCGATGAGCGCCTTGGCGTACTCGACGGGCGAGAGCTTCCTGCCGCGGAGCAGCTCCGCCGCCTCGGCGACGGTGAGCCAGGCGAGATCGCTCATCGGACTTCCCCGGCCTCGATCAAACCCTCGGAAAATGAGCGCCGCATCATTTTCCGCCGTCCATTTCCCCTCTCCCCTCGGGAGAGGTGCGCCGAAACGTTGAGCAGGGATCGGCGCAACGTGGAGCAGGGGCCCGCTTGCGGGATGCGACCGTGGAGCCGATCAGAGGCGCGTCGTCCAAAGCCGATCCCATGCGCGTCTCCGGGGTCAGATCCCAGAGGGTCCCTCTTCCGCCCGTCGACGCGCCCCGGTTTCCGGGGATGCGACCGTTGAGGCGCACGTAAGCACGCGGGCCAGTGCGGCGCCGCATCCCGCTCCGGGGGATCGGCGGAGCGTGGAGCAGGGACCCGCTTGCGGGATGCGACCGTGGAGCCGATCGTGCGCGCGTCGTTCAAAGCCGATCCCATGCGCGTCTCCGGGGTCACATCCCCAGAGGGGCCCCTGTTCCGCCCTACGACGCGCGCATCCAAGCACAATACGCTTGGAACCTGCTCCGCCCTCCGCGGGCGCAAGGGGTGAGGGGGCGAGCGCCGGATCATGAGTCGCTCGCCAGTCGAAACACGTGCGCCGGCTCGTCCGCAGGATCGAGGCTGGCCAACGGCAAGTTCGCGCGGCGCGCCCGTGCGGCCCGGGTCGCGCGCAGCAACTGCTGCAGGTGCTCCTCCGTCAAGCGGTTCAGACCGATTTCCGCGGCCATCTTGCGGACTTCCTCCAGCGTCAAGCTGTCTTCGGCCATGGCGTGCTCCCTATGGGCTTACGGTTGAATCTTCGCACAGGTCGGAAACGTGCCAAAATCGGCCGGTCCCATCAGGCGAAGCGCAGCCATGGCTATCAAGCGTTCGAAGGCTCCCGCCGGCAGACTGGTCGTGCTGCCGCATACGTCCAAGGTGCTCCAGGGCAATCCCCTGGGCGATCCGCACGCCCGCAATGTAGGGGTATGGCTGCCCCCGCAATATGACGAGAACGAGAAGCGGCGCTTCCCGGTGCTCTACGACCTCGTCGGCTTCACCGGCTCCGGCCTGTCGCACGTGAACTGGAAGCCGTTCGGCGACAACGTTCCCGAGCGCGCCGCCCGCCTCATCCACGAGGGCAGGATGGGCCCGGTGATCATCGTCTTTCCGGACTGCTTCACGGCGCTGGGCGGCAACCAGTACGTGAATTCGCCCGCCATCGGCGACTACGCGGACTACCTCACGCAGGAGATCATTCCCTTCGTCGACCGCCAGTTCCGCACGCTGGCGAGCCGCGAGCATCGCGGCTGCTTCGGCAAGTCATCCGGCGGCTACGGCGTCATGCTCCACGGCATGAGATACGCGCGCTACTGGGGCGCGATCGCCAACCATTCCGGCGACGCCTACTTCGATTTCGTCTACTGGCACGACTGGCCGAACACCCTGAACGAGCTCGCCAAGCACCGCATGCCCCGGCGCCGGGCCGGCCTCTACGACGCGCGCCGCGAAGCGGGACGGCGGGGCCTCGCCAAGGGCTACGACGACGGGCGCATCAAGCGCTTCCTCCAGCACGTATGGAAAAAGGAAAAGCTCTCGACGGCGGAGGGGCACTGCATCATGAACCTGTGCATGGCGGCGACCTACGACCCGGACCCCCGCGCCCCGCTCGGCTTCCGCGTGCCGGTGAACCTGGAGACGGGCGAGGCGATCTGGGAGCGCTGGAAGCAGTGGGGCCGGCACGACCCGATCAACCTCGTCGCGAAGTATCGCGCGAGCCTCAAGTCCCTGCGCGGCATCTACATCGACTGCGGCTGGCGCGACCAGTACCACATCCATTACGGCTCGCGCATCCTGTCCCAGCGCCTTGCCTTGGCCGGTATCCGCCACCGCTACGAGGAGTTCGACGACAACCACTCGGACATCGACTACCGGATGGACGTCAGCCTGCCGTTTCTTTATCGCGCGCTCAGACCCTGAGCGCGGTGACGACTGACGGCTGACGGCTGACGGCTGGCGGCTACAAGGAGACCGCCCCGCCCTCCGCGGCGGCCACGCACTCGATGTCCAGCTTGCGCTCGGCGAAGTACTTCCGGCCGAACGCCTCCTTGGCGGACACGGTCTCGTCGTCGTGATGGAGATCGTGGTGGTAGAGATAGAGCTTCCTGACCCCGGCATCGGCGGCCAGCTTCAGGACCTCGGTCATGCACGAGTGTCCCCAACCCACCTTCGCCGGGT
The DNA here is from genome assembly GCA_044867805.1 of Burkholderiales bacterium. Lineage (GTDB taxonomy): Bacteria > Pseudomonadota > Gammaproteobacteria > Burkholderiales > SG8-41 > SG8-41. The sequence continues at coordinate 3,861 of JBIOVQ010000114.1, forward strand.
ACTCCTCGTCGAGGTAGTTGGCGTCGTGGATCAGGATGTCGGAGCCGCTGATGAGCTGCACCAGCCGCGCCCGGTTGTAGTCCTCCCCGTTGCGCACCAGCTCGTTGTCGGTCATGTACGCCACGCTCTTGCCGCCGGGCCCCTCCACCAGGTAGCCGAGGGTCATCCCCGGATGATGCAGCCCGATGGCCTTGACCGTCAGGCCCTCGATTTCGAACTGGCCCTCGGCCAGCTCCTTGAAGTAGACGCGCGAGGAGAACTCCTTCACCGCCACCGGGAAGTAGACCGTCTCCATCTGCCCCGCGATCACCTCGCGCAGGCTGAGGCGCCCCTGGCTCGCGCCGTGTATCACCACCTCGTAGCCCTGCGCGTAGAGCGGCTGGAAAAACGGCAGGCCCTGGATATGGTCCCAGTGCGGGTGGGAAATGAACATGTTGATCTTGCGCCGCTTGCCGGCGGCCATCAGCTCGCGGCCGAGGT
>JBIOVQ010000115.1:0-28170 GCA_044867805.1 Burkholderiales bacterium
GCGGCGAATCCGCAGGTCGAAATGAAGACCAGCATGGGCGCGATCCTCATCGAGCTTTATCCCGACAAAGCGCCGGCCACGGTCGAGAATTTCCTGCGCTACGTGAAGGACGGCCATTACGCGGGAACCACCTTTCACCGCGTCATTCCCGGCTTCATGATCCAGGGCGGCGGCTTCACGCGCGAGTTCGAGCAGAAGCCGACCCGCAAGCCGGTCAAGAACGAGGCGGGCAACGGGCTGAAGAACACGGTGGGGACGATCGCCATGGCGCGCACGCCCGATCCCCACTCCGCGACCGCGCAGTTCTTCATCAACGTCGCGGACAACGCCTCCCTCAATTTCCGCTTCCCGACAGCGGACGGCTACGGCTACACCGTGTTCGGCAAGGTGGTGAAAGGACTGGACATCGTCAAGCGCATCGAAAAGGTGCAAACCGGTCCGGGACCGGCGGGCCACCAGAACGTGCCGATGAAGCCGGTCATGATCGAAAGCGCACAGCTGCTCCCGCCTGCCGAGCAGCCGGCAGCAAAGAAGTAGCCGTCACCCCTCTTGTCACTCATCACGCACAACCCAGGAAAAAATGGTCAAGCTCCATACTAGCCACGGCGTCATCACCCTCGAGCTCGATGAAAAGCGGGCCCCGCAGACCGTCGCCAACTTCCTGCAATACGTGAAGGACGGCCACTACGCCAACACGGTGTTCCACCGCGTGATCGACGGCTTCATGATCCAGGGCGGCGGCTTCGAGCCCGGCATGCGGCAGAAGCCAACGCGGGCGCCGATCAAGAACGAGGCCGAAAACAAGCTCAAGAACGCGAACCTCACGATCGCGATGGCGCGGACTTCCGACCCGCACTCGGCGACCGCGCAGTTCTTCATCAACGTCGCCGACAACAGCTTCCTCGATCACACCGCCCCCACCCCGCAGGGCTGGGGCTACTGCGTGTTCGGACGGGTCTCGGGCGGCGCAGACGTGGTGAACAAGATCCGCGGAGTGAAAACCGGCAGCAAAGGCATGCACAAGGACGTGCCCGTTGCAGACGTCATCATCGAGCGGGCCGAGGTGGCCTGAACCCCGTGAGGAGTGAGGCGTAAGGAGTGAGGTGCAAACACCTGGCCCCCTCACCCTTCACCCCTTACCCCTCACATGCCCTACACACTCTTCATCTCAGACCTGCACCTTTCCCCCGAGCGCCCGCACATCAACGAGACGTTTTTCGGCTTCCTCCGCGCAACAGCGTCCCGGGCGGAAGCCGTCCACGTGCTCGGCGACCTGTTCGAGAACTGGGTGGGCGACGACGATCTGGCCGATCCGTTCAACGCATCCATCGCCGATGCGCTGGCGGCTCTCCCTCGCGCGGGGGTCAAGCTCGCCTTCATGCAGGGCAATCGCGACGTGCTGGCCGGCGACGGCTTTGCGGCACATTGCGGCGCGGCGCTCATCACCGACCCCACGCTGGTCGACCTCTACGGCACGCACACCCTGCTGATGCACGGTGACACGCTGTGCACCGACGACGTGGAGTACCAGAAATTCCGCGTCATTGCCCGTGACCCCGCCTTCCAGCGGCGCTTCCTCTCGCAGCCGATCGCCGAGCGCAAGAAGCAGATGCTCGACATGCGCATGAAGAGCGAGCAGCACAAGCAGGGCCAGGCGGCGGAGATCATGGACGTTGCGCCTGCGACGGTGGAAAAGGTCCTGCGCGAATTCGGCTACCCGCGCCTCATCCACGGCCATACCCATCGCCCCGCCAGGCACCTGCACACGGTCGACGGGCACCGCTGCGAGCGTTGGGTGCTCAACGACTGGTACCAGCGCGGGGGATTCCTCCGTTGCGACGCCGGGGGCTGCAAGGCCGAGCTGCTGTAGCCGGCCGGTTTTGCAGCTGTGCCGGCCTGCGGCTTATCCCTTTGATAGTAGGACATAAGGGCGTAGCCGGTCCCGGGAAACAATCTCTTACACTTTGTAACGTGCAGCGAGGCGCCTCCTGCGTTGAAATAGGCAGGAGGAAACTGCCATGAAATCGTTCCTCAGACCATTGCTCGCAGGGCTTCTCGCCCTGGCCCTGACGGGTCCGGTGGCGGTCGCGCAGGAGCGTCCCGCTTTCAGCGAGGAAGAGCTCGACCAGATGCTCGCGCCGATCGCGCTCTATCCCGATTCCCTGCTGTCGCAAATCCTGATGGCTTCGACCTATCCCCTCGAAGTGGTCCAGGCCGCGCGCTGGTCGCGCGCGAATCCGCAGCTCAAGGGTGACGAAGCGGTGAAGGCGGTCGAAAGAATGGATTGGGACCCGAGCGTCAAGTCGCTCGTGGCTTTCCCCCAGATCCTGCAGCGCATGGACGAGCGGCTCGACTGGACCCAGCGCCTGGGCGAGGCGTTTCTCGCGCAGGAGCCGCACGTGCTGGACGCGATCCAGGGCCTGCGCCAGCGGGCGGCGGCGGCGGGCAACCTCGACTCGAACGAGCACATGCGGGTCACGCGGCAGGACGACGCCATCCTCATCGAGCCGGCCCGGCCGGAGGCGGTCTACGTCCCGTACTACAGCCCGGCCGTGGTCTATGGGCCCTGGTGGTACCCGGCCTATCCGCCCGTCTACTGGGGTCCGTTCCCGGGTTACTACGCCGCGCCCGTATACTCGCCGGCCTTTTTCTGGGGTCCCGCGATCGTGGTATCGACGGGGTTCTTTTTCGGCCATTGCAATTGGCACCATCGCCACGTGACCGTCGTGCACAAGCAGGTGGTCCATACGACGAGATTCGGCAAGCCGCACACGGTCGTGACGTCGGACCGCAAGCCCGTGGCCTGGAAGCACGATCCGGTGCATCGCAAGGGCGTGCCCTACCGCCATGCAAGCTTGCGTGATCAATACGGCCGCCCCGGCATGCGCGGTGGCGATGGGCGGCGTGACTATCGCGGACCGGGTTCGGCGCCGAATGCCCGCCATGAGCAGGGCGGCCATCCGGGCGGGACCCGCAACGGACGGCAGGACGATCGCAGGGATTTCTCGGACCGGGGTGGACGTGAGGCCGCGCCTCAACGGCCCTCGGCCCAGGGCAGCACCAACGCGCCGGGCAAGCCCAGCTTCGATTCCGGCTCGCGCCGCTCGGGCTCGGCGAGCCCGTCAGCGCCGGGCAGCGAACGGCGCTCCGAAGGGCGCCGTGACAACGACCGTCTCCAGGAGCGCAGCTTCACCTCCCGGAACGCGCCGGTTCCCGCCACCCGCGAGGCGCGGCGTCCGGACTCGAGTGGGAACAGTAATGTCCTTCGCTTTCCCACTCCGCAGGCCGCGCCGTCGGCCCCCGTCGCCCGCCACAATCGGGGTGTGGATACGAACGGGAACAATGTCCATCGCTTCCAAGGGCATGTCCCGGCCCCGCGTTCCGCGCCGTCATCTCCCGCCGTCCGGCAGGATGCGCGCCTGGCCGTTCCGCAGAGAAGCGCGCACCCCGGAAATGCCCGTCCACAGCAGGGCCGGCCGCCCCAGGCGGCCGGCCGTGGCGGCTCGGTGCCCCGGCAGGTAGCCATGCCCCAACGCACGGCTCCTCCGCCACAGGCGCAGGCGCGCGGTCACTCCGCGCCGCGCATGGCGAACGGCAACGGCAGTTTCCGCGGAGGTGGGGGCGGCGGAAACCGCGGAGGCGGCTCGTTCCGCTAGATAGCAGCCGGTCACCAACGCGCGGTGACCGGTGAAGGCGGCAGCCTAGGCTTCCAGCGCCTGCCGGAAGTCCTCCACCAGGTCGTCGAAATCCTCGATTCCGATCGACAGCCGGACGAGCGAGTCGGCGATGCCCATCTCGGCGCGGCGCTGCGGCCCCATTTCCCAGTAGATGGTGTGGGCGATCGGGATCGCCAGCGTCCGGTTGTCCCCGAGATGGCTCGACGAAATCACGAGCCTCAGCCGGTTGAGGAAGTCGAAGCAGTCGATGCCCTCCGCCAGCTCCATGCTCATCAGCGCGCCGTAGGTTTTAAACAGCTCACCGGCAAGCCGGTGTTGCGGGTGATCCTCGAGCCCCGGGTAGTACACCTTCCTGACTTTGGGATGCTTGGCCAGGAAACGGGCGAGTTGCAGCGCGTTGCCAGAGGACTTGTCCATCCGCAGCGCCAGCGTTTCTGCGCCGACTGCCAGACGGTGCGCGGGCTCGGCGGCCAGCGTGCTGCCCACGTCGCGCAAGCCCTTCTTGCGGATCTGCAGGATGCCCCACTGGGCGGATTTCGCATTCTTGTAGTTATCGTAGATATTCGGGAAGCGGGTCCAGTCGAACAGCCCGGTGTCGGTCACCGCGCCGCCGAGCGCGTTGCCATGGCCGCCGATGTACTTGGTCAGCGAATTGATGACGAGGCCGGCGTGATGCCGCTTGGGTTGATAGACGTAGGGCGAGGTCATGGTGTTATCCACCACGTAGAGCAGTCCCCGCCGGGCACAGAGCTCGCCGATGCGCGCGAGGTCGGCAACCTGGGTGCGCGGGTTGGCGATGGTCTCCACGAACACCAGGCGTGTGTTGGGCCGGAGCGCCCGCGCCACCTCGTCCACGCGGGTCGCGTCGACGAAGCTGATATCGAAGCCCTGGGTACTGTAGGTGCCGAACAGGCTGTTGGTGTTGCCGAACAGGAACGAGCTCGACACGACGTGATCGCCGGCGCGCAGGAGAGCGGTGAACGTGGCTGCGATGGCCGCCATGCCCGTTGAAAAGCACGCCGTGGCGATGCCGTCCTCCATCTTGGTGATCTTCGACTCCAGCGCGCCCGTGGTGGGGTTGCCCTGGCGGCCGTACACATAGCCGGGAAGCTCGCCCTTGAACACCTTCACCAGATCGCGGACGTCGGCATACCCGAATGCCACCGCGAGGTGCATCGGCTTGTGCACGGAAAAGTGCTCGATCGGCGCTTCCCGATCGGAATGCAGGACGGTCGTGGTAAAGCCAGTCTTCATGATCACGCTCCCAACAAAAAACCCGGCCAGCTAGCGCGGACCGGGTTCGCCGTCGCTTTAGCTGGATTTGTAACGCGCCCGCAAGCTGAACTTCAAATCGGCGCGAACGGGAAGTTACCCGCTCATCCGCAAGATGTCAAGAATGCGTCCGTCCTATTCGACCAGTTCCAGTCCCAGGTCGAGCTGCGCGCTCGCCGCCGCGGCCTCGGCCATCTTGGCCCCGTCGCGCCGCCTCGCTTCCACGCCGGCGAGGTATTCCTGCGTGACGTCGCCCGTCACGTAGACGCCCGAGAAGCACGAGTCCTCGAAATTGACGACCTTGGGGTTGACGCTGTGCACGTCCTCCCTCAGCGCCGCGAGGTCCTGGTAGATCAGCTCGTCGCAGCCGATCTCGCGCGCGATCTCCGCCTCGCTGCGGCCGCAGGCGATGAGCTCCTCGCGCGTCGGCATGTCGATGCCGTAGACGTTGGGGTAGCGCACCGGCGGCGCGGCCGAGGCGAAGAACACCTTGCGCGCGCCGGATGCCCGCGCCATCGTCACGATTTCGCGGCTGGTGTTGCCGCGGACGATGGAATCGTCCACGAGCAGCACGTTCTTGCCCTTGAACTCCATTCCGATGGCGTTCAGCTTCTGCTGCACCGACTTCCGGCGGATCGCCTGCCCCGGCATGATGAAGGTGCGCCCGATATAGCGGTTCTTGATGAACCCTTCCCGGTAGGAGAGGTTGAGCCGCTTGGAGAGCTCCATCGCGGCCGGCCGGCTCGAGTCGGGTATGGGAATCACGACGTCGATGTCCAGGTGACGGTACTGCTGCTTGATCTTCTCGGCCAGGCTCTCGCCCATCCGCAGCCGCGTCTCGTAGACCGAGATGCCGTCGATCACCGAATCGGGCCGCGCCAGGTAGACGAACTCGAAGATACACGGGTTGAGCGACGCCTGCGGCGTGCACTGGCGGCTGAAGAAATTGCCGTCCTGGTCGATGAAGATCGCCTCGCCCGGCGCGACGTCGCGCACCACCTCGAATCCCAGCGAGTCGAGCGCGACGCTCTCGGAGGCGACCATGTACTCGTAGCCCTGCTCGGTATCGGCGCGGCCGTACACCAGCGGGCGAATGCCGTAGGGATCGCGGAACGCCAGCACGCCGTAGCCCGCGATCATGGCCACGACGGCGTAGGCGCCGCGGCAGCGCCGGTAGACGCCCGAGACCGCGGTGAATATGGTCGCGGGGTCGAGCTTGTAGTTGGTCGCGTTGTCCTGCAGCTCGTGCGCCAGGACGTTGAGCAGGACCTCGGAATCCGAGTTGGTGTTGACGTGCCGCAGGTCCTGGCGGAACAGGTCGTTCTTGAGCTGCTCCGTGTTGGTGAGGTTGCCGTTGTGGCCGAGGACGATGCCGAAGGGCGAATTCACGTAGAACGGCTGCGCCTCCGCGATCGACCAGGCCGAGCCCGCGGTCGGGTAGCGCGTATGGGCGATGCCGGCGGTGCCCGTCAGCACGCGCATGTTGCGCGTGCGAAACACGTCGCGCACCATGCCGGGCCCCTTGTGCGTGCGGAAATTGGGGCCATCGGCGGTGACGATCCCGGCCGCGTCCTGGCCGCGGTGCTGCAGCACCAGCAGCCCGTCATAGAGCAGCTGATTGACCTGGTTCTTGGCGACGATCCCGACTATCCCGCACATCGCTCGCCCTCAATCGTACTTGATGCGTTGCGACAGATCCGCCGGCAACCACGTCTTGATGCGCTTGGCGACCGTCTCGAACGGCCCGCTCATCCACGCGTTACGCCAGGCCGGCTGGCGCGGCAGCGCGGTCAGTCCCGCCAGCAGCACCAGAATGATCATCACCAGCAGGCCCCGCGCCAGGCCGAAGCCGCCACCGAAGGCGCGATCCTCCCACGCGAGCCCGGCGCCTTTTACCAGCTTGGAGGCCAGTATGGCAAGCACGCTCATGACGACCAGCACGATCAGGAACACCACCATGAACCCGATCAGCAGGCGCAACTCCTCCGTCGCCCAGCCCTTCGGCAGGACCGCCGCGACTTCGCCCGCCAGGAAATTCGCGGCCACGAACGCCGCGATCCATGCCACGAGCGACAGCACCTCGCGCACCAAGCCCCGTATCACGCCGAACAGCACGGACAGGCCCACGATGACGAGCACGGCGTAGTCGAAAAGGGTCATCCGGCTATCTGCCCGTGATGTTACCGCTCATGCCCAGCGTTTTGAGCTGCTCGCGCGCCTTCTCCGCGGCGTCGCGCGTGGCGAACGGACCGGCCCGCACGCGCGTCACGTCGCCTTTGGCGGTCTTCACGATCTCCGTATAGGACTTGATCCCGGCGGCGGCTATCCTTTCCTGCATCTGCCGCGCCTTGTCGGCATCGGCGAGCGCGATCACCTGGACGACGAACTGCCCTTCCCCGGCCTTGGCCGGCTTGGGCTTGGGCCTGGCCGGCTCTTTCCTGGGCGCGGCCCTCGCCGGTTTCGCCTCCGCGGCCGGGGCGGATTCCTTCAGGGCCTCCTGCTGCGGGGCCGCTGCGCTCGCCTTGCCCTCCGCGGCAGGCGCGCTCTCGGGTCCCTTGGCCGCCTTCTTGCCGTCCTTTCGCGCGGGCGGCGGTGCAATCTGGCCCGCGAATGGCCCCGCATCGGGCGACGGAATACTCACGGAGATTTCGCGTCCGACCGGCTTGGGCTCCGAGTCGAGCACCATGGGCAGCACGACTACGATGGCGGTGACCAGCACGATGGCGCCGATGAGGCGCCTTCTTGCGCGTCGTTTGAGCTGATATTCCTCGTCGCTAATCGTTCGCGCCATCGACTGCCGCCCGCTTCCCGCCGTTGCCTGAGCGCGCCCGCCGGCTTTCCCGCAGACGCATCACCGCAGCCACCGTGAAAAACGATCCGAACACCACAATTCTATCATTTTCCGCAGCTATATCACAGGCTTGCGTGTAGGCCGCGGCGACGTCGTCGCACGCGGTCACCCCGGCTACGGAGGCCGCCTCGAGCGCCTGCGCGATCTGCGCGGCGCTGGCGCCCCGCGCGCCGCCCAATCCCGAAAAGTACCAGTGCGCCACATGCGGCTTAACCGCGGCGATGACGCCGCCGATGTCCTTGTCCTTGAGCATAGCGAAAACGGCAAAGGTGCGGCCGTGCCCGTCCATCGCCGCCAGGCTCGCGGCCAGCGCGCGTGCCGCCTGCGGATTGTGCGCGACGTCAAGGATCACCACTGGCCGGCCCGGCAGCACCTGGAAGCGACCGGGGTTGTCCGCCTGCAGCAGGCCCGCGCGGACATCGTTCACCGCCACCGGCGCGCGCTCCCGCAGGCATTCGAGAGCGGTAATCGCGGCCGCCGCGTTGGCAAGCTGGCCGGACCCGCGGAGCGCGGGAAACGGCAGCGCGTTGCGCTTGCCCGCCGGGCCCCAGTACTGCCACTGCTTGCCCTGGGGCGTCGCGCCGAAATCCCTCCCGATGGTGAGCAGGCGCGCGCCGATGTCCGCCGCCTGTCGCATCAGGCTGCCCGGCGGCGCGGCGTCGGCGCAAACCGCCGGCCGGCCGGCGCGGAATATGCCGGCTTTCTCGCGCCCGATCGCTTCCCGGTCTCCGCCCAGAAAATCCACGTGGTCGATGTCCACCGTGCACACCACCGCGCAATCGGCATCAAAAGCATTGACGGCGTCGAGCCGCCCGCCCAGGCCCACCTCCAGAACCGCGATCTCCACGCGGTGCGCGGCGAACAGCCAGACCGCGGCGAGCGTGCCGAACTCGAAGTAGGTGAGCTGCGTTTCCGCGCGAGCGGCTTCGACCGCAGCAAACGCCCGCGCGAGATCGGCGTCCGGCGCCTCCGCGCGCGCGATGCGCACGCGCTCGTTGTAGCGCAGCAGGTGCGGCGAGGTGTAGCAGCCCACGCGGTAGCCCGCGCAGTGCAGGACCGATTCCAGCATGGCGCACACGGACCCTTTGCCGTTGGTGCCGCCGACGGTGACGATGGGAAAGACCGGTTCCAGGCCGAGCTTCCGCCGCACCGCCTGCACGCGATCGAGCCCCAGCGCGATCGACTGCGGGTGCAGGCGCTCGATGTGCTCGAGCCACTGCGCGAGAGTTTGCAGTGGACAGTTGGCAGTGGGCAGTTGCCGTTCGGTCCCAGTCATGAGAACGCGCAATAAGGCGCCGGGGATGTTACTGCAAGCTGCACACTGACAACTGCAAACTCGCAGCAGCTATGCCGCGGGCGGCAGCTTGAGCAGCATCGTGAGCAGGCTCGCGAGCTTGTCGCGCATCTCGCGGCGGTCCACGATCATGTCGATCGCGCCGTGCTGGAGCAGGAACTCGGAGCGCTGGAAGCCTTCCGGCAGCGTCTCCCGCACTGTTTGCTCGATCACCCGGGGCCCCGCGAACCCGATGAGCGCACCGGGCTCCGCGATCACCACGTCGCCGATCATGGCGAAGCTGGCCGACACACCCCCCATCGTGGGATCGGTGAGCACCGGGATGAAAGGAAGCCGTTCGCGCGCGAGCTGGGTCAAGGCCGCGCAGGTCTTCGCCATCTGCATGAGGGACAGCAGCCCCTCCTGCATGCGCGCGCCGCCGGTCGCCGTGATGCAGACGTAGGGCAGGCGCTGCTCGAGGCAGGCCTGCACGCCGCGCACGAAGCGCTCGCCCACCACCGAGCCCATCGAGCCGCCAAGGAAGGCGAACTCGAAGGCGGCCGCCACTGCCGGGATGGTCTTGATCGAGCCTTGCATCACGACCAGAGCGTCCTCCTCCGACGTTTCGTTGCGCGCCTCCTCCAGCCGCTCGGTGTAGCGCCGGCTGTCCTTGAACTTCAGGCTGTCGACGGGCGCCACCTCCGCGCCGATTTCATAGCGCCCTTCGCGGTCGAGCAGGTAATCGAGCCGCTCGCGCGCCGAGATGCGGTTGTGCCGGGAGCACTTGGGGCAGACGTAGAGGTTCTTCTCGAGGTCGGCGCGGTAGAGCACCGCCTCGCACGATTCGCACTTGCTCCACAGGCCTTCCGGGACAACCTTCTTGGGGCTGCCCGCGTCGCGCTTGATCTTGGGCGGCAGCAGTTTCTGGAGCCAGCTCATAAGGCCGCCTCCGGACACTCCGCGGTCACGGGAACCTCAAAGTGTCGGCGGCCTTCAGTCATGCCTTGACCGCAGCCAAGCTATCCAGGGCCTCGCGAATCGGCTTCAGGAAGTGCTCGACGCGTGCCGTTACGCGGTCCCGCGGACCATTCTCGATCTCTTGCACCAACGCGCTGCCAATTACGACGGCATCACATGATGCGGCGATCGCCTTGGCGGTCGCCGCATCGCGGATGCCGAATCCCACGCCCACCGGCAGCCGCGTAAACTCGCGCACGCGGCGCACCCGGGCTTCGACATCGCGGACGTCCAGGTGCGCAGCCCCCGTCACTCCGCGCAGCGAAACGTAATAGAGGTAGCCGCGGCCGAGCTTCGCGACCTGCTTCAGCCGGTCATCCGTGGTCGTGGGCGACAGCAGGAATATCGTGTCCAGCCCGCGCGCGTCGAGCGCCCGCACCAGCGGCTCCGCTTCCTCGGGCGGGTAATCGACTACCAGGGCCCCATCCGCGTCTGCGGCCTTCGCGGCGTCGGCGAAGCGCTCCACGCCCAGCGCCTCGATCGGGTTGGCATAGCCGAACAGGACGACGGCAGTCTTGCGATCGGTCTTCCGGAACTCGGTGAGCGACGCCAACACACCCTTGAGCGATACGCCCTGCTTCAACGCGCGCTCGCTCGAGCGCTGGATCACGGGGCCGTCGGCCATCGGGTCCGAGAACGGCACGCCCAGCTCGATCACGTCCGCGCCGGCCTGGGCGAGCGCGTGCATCAGCGGCACGGTGAGTTTCGGATCGGGATCGCCGGAGGTGATGAAGGGAATGAGCGCCTTCCTCCCGTGCTTTCTCAGTGCTTCGAAAGTGCCGGCGATGCGCGACATGTCAAGAGCAGTGACGACTGACGACTGACGACTGACGAGTAAAACATCCAACGGGTCGCTTTGCGGCCACGCGCCCTGCATTCCGCACTCTGCACTCTGCATTCATCGCTAGATCTTTATTCCCGATTTTTCCGCAACGGTGTGCATGTCCTTGTCGCCCCGGCCGGAGAGGTTGGCGAGGAGGATCTGGTCCTTCGCCATGCGCGGGGCGATCTTCGCGGCGTACGCGAGCGCATGCGCCGACTCGAGCGCGGGAATGATGCCTTCGAGCCGGCACAGGTCGTGGAAGGCCTGCAGCGCCTCGTCGTCGGTGATCGCCACGTACTCCGCGCGCCCGCTCTCCTTCAGCCACGCGTGCTCGGGGCCGACGCCGGGATAGTCGAGGCCCGCCGAGATCGAATGGGTATCCAGGATCTGCCCGTTGTCGTCCTGCAGAAGGTAGGTGCGGTTGCCGTGCAGGACGCCGGGCTTGCCCGCGCACAGGGTCGCCGCGTGCTTGCCGCTCTCGAGGCCGTGGCCGGCGGCTTCCACGCCGATCAGCCGGACGTTCGCGTCGGGAATGTACTCGTGAAAGATCCCCATCGCGTTGGACCCGCCGCCGACGCAGGCGAGGACGGCGTCGGGCTGGCGCCCGGCGAGCTCCTGCATCTGCCCGCGCGCCTCGCGCCCGATCACCGACTGGAAGTCCCGCACCATCATCGGGTACGGATGCGGACCGGCGACGGTGCCGATGATGTAGAAAGTGCTCTCGACGTTGGTTACCCAGTCGCGCATCGCTTCGTTCAACGCATCCTTGAGCGTCCTGGAGCCGCTTTCCACCGGCACCACGGCGGCGCCCAGCAGCTTCATCCGGTAGACGTTCTGCACCTGGCGCTTGATGTCCTCGGAGCCCTTGTAGACCACGCACTCCATGCCGTAGCGAGCCGCGATGGTGGCGGCCGCGACCCCGTGCATGCCGGCACCGGTCTCGGCGATGACGCGCCGCTTGCCCATGTGGCGCGCCAGCAGCGCCTGCCCGATGACGTTGTTGATCTTGTGCGCACCGGTGTGATTGAGGTCCTCGCGCTTGAGGTAGAGCTGCGCGCCGCCGAAGCGCTCCGACCAGCGCCGGGCGTGATAGACCGGGCTCGGCCGCCCGACGTAGTGCTTGAGCTCGTGGGCGAATTCCGAGCGAAACGCGGTGTCGCCCTTGCAGCGCTCGTAGGCGCGCTTCAGCTCGTCCAGCGCGTGGACCAGCGTCTCGGCGACGAACACGCCGCCGTAGGGGCCGAAATGACCGGCTGCGTCGGGGAGGTCATACACCCGCACTGCGCACCTCCTTGATGAATGCGGCGATCTTTCTCGCGTCCTTGATGCCCTTGGCGGACTCGACGCCGCTGGAGACGTCCACCGCGGCCGGCCGCACCTTGCGCACCGCTTCCACCACGTTCTCGACGGTCAGGCCGCCCGACAGGACCACCGGCAGCGGCAAACCGCCCGGGACGAGGGTCCAGTCGAAAACGGCGCCGCTGCCGCCGTGCAAACCCTCGACGTGGCTGTCGAGCAGCAATGCACGCGCGTCATGAAAGTTCTCCGCGTATTGTAACAAATCCACTCCCGGCTTCATGCGCACGGTCTTCATGTAAGGCCGCGCGAACTGGCGGCAGAATGCGGGTGTCTCGGAACCGTGGAACTGCAGCAGCTGCAGCGGCGCCGCCGCCAGCGCCGCCCGCACATCGTCCGCGCTTGCGTCCACGAACAGGCCGACCGCGGTGACGAACGGCGGCAGCGCGCGGATGATCTCCGCCGCTTTCGCCGGCGTCACGTAGCGCGGGCTCGGCGCGTAGGACACGAGCCCGATCGCATGCGCTCCCGCGCGCGTGGCCGCGAGCGCGTCTTCCACGCGCGTAATGCCGCAAATCTTGACTGCCGTTGCCATGCTTCCGTTACTCGTTACTCGTTACTCGTTACTCGTTACTGCAAGAAGCGTGCGCCGCGGCTCCTCCGGCAGGCCCCAGCGCGGCTCGTACGTGACGCGCGACAGGTAGAGTCCGGCCGCCCCGAAGGTGGGCGCGGCGCGCGCGCGGTCACGGCCGTTCAGCACCTCGCCCACCCATTCCGGCGGGTACTTGCCTTTCCCGACATACACCAGGCAGCCGACGATGTTGCGCACCATGTGATGCAGGAAGGCATTGGCGCACACGTCGAAGATCACGTACGCGTCGCTGCGCGCTATGTCGAGCCGGGTGATGGTGCGCACCGGCGTGCGCGCCTGGCATTCCGCGCTGCGGAACGCGCTGAAATCGTGCTCGCCCACCAGCATGCGCGCGGCGCGCCGCATGCCGTCCAGGTCGAGCGGGAGATGGAACCAGCCCACCCGCGTCTCGTCCACCGCGGGGCGCACCGGGTGATTGAGCAGCACGTAGCGGTAGCAGCGCGAGACCGCCGAGTAGCGCGCGTGAAATTCCGCCCCGACCGGGCGCGACCAGTGGACGGCGCAAGCGGGCGGCAGCAGCGCGTTCACGCCGCGCACCCAGGCCGATTCGGGGCGTTCCGCGGCGGTATCGAAATGCACGACCTGGGCGAGCGCGTGCACGCCCGCATCGGTGCGCCCGGCGCAGATGGTCGCGACCGGCTCGCCCGCGACCCGGACCAGCGCGCGCTCGAGCGCGTCCTGCACCGCGCATCCCTGCGGCTGCGTCTGCCAGCCGCAGAACCGGCTGCCGTCGTACTCCAGCCCCAATGCCACTCTCACGTGCTCATCCCGCCCGTTGTCTCCGCCAAAAACAAAAACCGCGACAGCTCCCACTGCCGCGGTTCGATCTTCGCCGTTCTGCCGTTCAGCCCAGGCTGTCCAACAGGGTCTTGGCCTGCGATTTCTGCTCGCCGTCGCCTTCCTTTATGACTTCCTGCAGGATTTCCTTGGCGCCGTCCTTGTCGCCCATCTCCTGGTACGCCTTGGCGAGATCGAACTTGGTCTGGACGTCGTACCAATGGCCGTCCTTCTCGCCGCTCGCCGCCGCGGCCGGCGGCACGATTTGAGTCTTGTCGTGGCCCTGGTCGCCGAGGTCGAGGTCAGGAATCTCGAGCTTGAAGTCCAGCCCCGGATCGGCGGCCGCCTGCTCCGGAGCCTTGGCGATGGTAGGCGGCCCGCTGTCGATCTTGGGCAACTCGATCTGGAAATCGATGACGTTGGACTCGGGTGCCTCCGCTGCCCCCGGCGTCGGCGCCACGTCCAGAGCGACATCCGGAGGCGGGCTGCCTGCCGCCGGCACTTCCAGCGTGAAATCGGGCAGCGGCGTACTCTCGCCCTCCTTCTGCGCGGTATCGGCCGCGCCGAGATCCAGTATGCCGGAATCCGTGCCGGGTGCGGCGGCATCGAGCGTGATGTCGGTGCTGGTTCCGCTTCCGCCGCCGAGATCGAGATCGACATCGGTGCTGGAACCGGATGGCGGGACGACCGTCGAGGCGGCAGCATCCTTTCCGGCCTCGTACAGCGCGTTCTGGGGGTCCAGGCCATAGCCCATGGCCGCCGCCTTGAGCCAGCCATCGCCCTTGCCGCCGGTCAGCTTGTGGTAATCCCCGGCGAGCCTGCCGAACGCGGCCGTGTCCTTGCGCGCGGCGTAGATCTCGAGGAGCTTCAACTGCACGTCGCCGCGCCTGGGATCCCGGCCCAGCGCTTCCTTGAGTATTTCTTCGGCCTGGCTGTCGCGCCCGTACTGGATATAGACGTCCGCCTCCGCCAGAGGATCGACGTCGTCCTCCGCGGCAGTTGGCTCGGGGGGTGGTGCGGCGGCTGTGTCTCCGGTCGCGGCGGCTGCCCCCGCCGCAGCGGCAGCCGCCTGGCTCAGCGTAGGCGCAATGGGTGGACTTTCGCCCTCGGCGGCCCGGGAACGGCGCCGGCGCGCCATCCAGAATGCCAGGCCACCCAACACGATCGCGCCGCCGCCCGCTCCCAGATAGAGCGGATCTCCGGCTGCGGCCATGATCTCGTCGACGAGCCCCGGCTCGGGCTTGGGCGGCGGCGGAGCCGCCGCCTTCTTCTTCGGCGCCGGCGCGGGGGCGGGAGCCGCCGCGACCGGTGCCGGCTTCGGGGTCTCCGGGGCCACGGCCAGCGGTTTTTCGGCTGGAGGTGCGGCAGGCTTCGCGACTTCCGGCTTGGCCGGCTGGGGTTTCGCGGGGGCCGGTTTCGGGGGTTCAGGTTTCGCGACCGCCTCCGGCTTCGCGGGCGCGGGCTTGGGCGCGGGCTTCGCTTCCGGTTTCGGCGCCGCCGCCACCGGGCCCGGGCCGCCCTTGAGCTCGATCAGCCTCTGCATGTCCTTGACGGTTTTCTCGAGCTGCGCGATGCGATCATTCGCTTCGGCGAGCGCCTGCTCGCGCGCGCGCAGGTCCTCCTCCAGCATGCGCACGCGATCGGCGCTGGTGCGCGGCTTGCCCTTGCCCGCGGCGTCGCCGGGAGGCTCGCCCCGCGACACTTTCACGACATCCCGGGGCGAGCCGCCGGCTGCCTTGTCCTCGACCTTGGTCGCGATCTTGCCGCTCACCGCCGTGCGGCCCTCGACCGGAACCACTCCGGCCGCGTCGGCGAGCCTCTGCCGGTACGCGTTCCAGTCGGCGACATGCGTGCGGTATTCGGAAACCGCCTCGCTTTGCACGATCGCCGCGACCTCGTCGCGGTCCGGCACGCGCAGGATCTTGCCGGTGCGCACCAGATTCAGATTCTTGCGGATGAATGCGTCGGGATTGGTCCTGTACAGCGCCACCAGCATCTGCTCGAGCGTGACGCCCTCCGGCATGACGCTGCGCGCGATCTTCCCCAGCGTTTCGCCGCGCTCGATCGGGCCGTAGTCCCTGCTGCCGAGTGCGAGGGCGGCCGGTGCCGGGGCAGTGGTGATAGGCGCGGAGATCGCCGGCTCGGGCGTAACCGCCGCGGTCGCGGCCGGCTCAGGCGTAGCGGCGGGGTCAGGCGTAGCGGCAGGTTCAGGCGCATACACAACCGGCGGCTGTGCTTGTGGCTGCGGTTCCGCAATGGCGGCAACGGGTGGCTGCGGTGCCGGGGGCGGAGTGACAACGGGAGCCGGCGTCGGCGCGGGAGTGAGTTCGGGCAACGAGGACAGAACCGGCGCCGCCGGACGCGCCGGCGGGATTCCAGGCGGATCGAGCAGCGCGGTGTACTCGCGTGACAAGCGCCCGGACGACCACGTCAACTCGACCAGCACGTCGATGAACGGCTCGTTGACCGGCCGCTTCGTCACCAGCTTGAGGTACGCCTGGCCGCCTGAACGAGTCTCGACCGTGAGCAGCGCTCCGGTCAGCGCTGGATTGTATTGGAGGTTGGCCTTCTGATAGGCATCCGGCACCGCGAGGCGGGCACTGAGCGAGCCCAACTCTTCCCGTGTCACCGAGAGCTCGATTTCAGAAAGGAGCGGCTGACCGATCGAGGTCAGAACGGTCATCCGCCCGAGACCGGCCGCCCCCGCCGTGCATGTCAGGAGCATGGCGAGTAACGCCGCTAGCCAAGTCTTAACCTGGGTATCTCCCACAACCCCAACCCTCCGGATTTTTTTGGGGCAAACAGACTAACATCAATCAGTTAGCGTTGCAAGCTCATATCGTATCTAAGTGTTGCCCCTGACAGGACTCTTTTTAATCAAATTTCAGCAAGATACGCCCCCGTCACGCGGTGAAAGCATCATGTGGCTTCTGTGCAACGCAACAATGCCTGTCGGCCCCCAAAATCAGGCGCCAACAGCCGTCTTGCCGCGGGCGCGGGGCGCCATCGTCTCCGCGCCGGCTTGCAGCAATATGCGCAGCATGCGCCGCAGCGGCTCGGCCGCGCCCCACAGCAGCTGATCGCCCACGGTAAATGCGCCGAGGTACTCGCTCCCGATGGAAAGCTTGCGCAGCCGCCCGACCGCGATATGCATGCGGCCGGTCACGGCGGCGGGCGTCAGCTCGCGCATCGAGCGCTCGCGGTCGTTCGGAACCACGCGCACCCATTCATTGGCCGAGGCGATGATCCGGGTGATTTCCTCGAGCGGCAGATTCTTCTTCAGCTTGATCGTCAGCGCCTGGCTGTGACAGCGCATCGCGCCGATGCGCACGCACAGGCTGTCGATCGGCGTCGCCGGCGTCCCGAAGCCCTCGCCGCGCCCGAGGATCTTGTTGCCTTCGGCGCCGCCCTTCCATTCCTCGAGCGAGACGCCGTTGCCCATGTCCTTGTCGATCCACGGGATCAGGTTGCCTGCCAGCGGCACGCCGCCGAAATGCTCGGTGGGGAGCGTGCCGTCGGTCTGCTTGCCGAGCACCTTGCGGTCGATCTCGAGAATGGCGGAAGCGGGGTCGGCGAGCAGGGCCTTCACTTCGGCATTAATCAGGCCAAACTGCGTCAACAGCTCGCGCATGTGCTGCGCGCCGCCGCCGGAGGCCGCCTGGTACGTCATGCAGGTCATCCACTCGACCAGGTCGTGGCGGAACAGCCCGTGCATGCCCATCAGCATGCAACTCACCGTGCAATTGCCGCCGATATAGTCCTTGACCCCGCGCGCCAGCGCGCTCTTGATCACCGGAAGGTTGACCGGGTCGAGCACGATGACCGCGTCGCTGCTCATCCGCAGCGTGCGCGCGGCATCGATCCAATAGCCGCTCCACCCGGCCGCCCTCAGCCGGGGATGGACGTCCGCGGTGTATTCGCTCCCCTGGCACGAGACCAGCACATCCATCCCGGCGAGCGCCTCGAGGTCGCGCGCGTCCCTGACCGCGGGCGCTTCCACTCCGACCGAGGGCCCCGGGCCCCCGGCTTGGGACGTGGAGAAAAATACCGGCTCGATCAGGTCGAAGTCGCGTTCCGCGCGCATGCGGTCCATGAGGACAGACCCGACCATGCCACGCCAACCGATGAATCCCACTTTCTTCATGGCAATCGCTTTATATCCAATTGCTTGCATTTTAGCAGGCCGGTGCGGCCGGAGGAGCGGAAAGTTGCGGTGAAAGCCCGGGAAAGGGGTGGTTTTCGCGCTTCCGCCGCGCTCCACCCCGCCACGACGTCACAAGGCGGCGACAACGGCGTCGCCCATCTCCTTCGTGCCGACCTTTTTCGTGCCCGGTTCCTGGATGTCCGCGGTGCGATAGCCCTGCGCGAGCACCTTTCTCACCGCGGTTTCGACCCGGTGCGCCGCCGCCTCCTGGTTGAACGTGTAGCGCAGCATCATTGCGCAGGAGAGCACGGTCGCCAGCGGATTGGCGAGGTTCTTGCCGGCGATATCCGGCGCCGAGCCGTGCGCGGGCTCGTAAAGGCCCTTGGAATTCGCGTCCAGCGAGGCCGAAGGCAGCATGCCGATCGACCCGGTGAGCATCGAGGCCTCGTCCGACAGGATGTCCCCGAACATGTTCCCCGTCACGATCACGTCGAAGTGCCTGGGAGCGCGCACCAACTGCATCGCGGCGTTGTCCACGTACATGTGGGTGAGCTCGACCTGCGGGTACTGCTTGCCGATGCCGCTCACCACCTCGCGCCAGAAGCGGCTCGTTTCCAGCACGTTCTCCTTGTCCACGGAGCACAGCTTGCGGCTGCGCTTCATGGCGGCCGTGAACGCGATCTGGGCGATGCGCCGGATCTCGGGCTCCGAATAGAGCATCGTGTCGTAGCCTTCGCGCTCGCCGCGCGCGTTCGAGCGGCGCCCGCGCGGCTCGCCGAAATAGATGTCGCCGGTCAGCTCGCGCACGATCAGGATGTCGAGCCCGGACACGATCTCCGGCTTCAGGCTGGAAGCGCCGATGAGCTCCGGGAACATGAGCGCCGGGCGCAGGTTGGCGAACAGCCCCAGCTCCCTGCGCATGCGCAGTATCCCCTGTTCCGGCCGCTGCGGGCGCGGCAAGCCATCGTACTTCGGCCCGCCCACCGCGCCGCAGAGCACGGCATCGGCCGAGCGCGCGAGCTGGAGCGTCGGCTCCGGCAGCGGATCGCCGTGCGCGTCCACCCCGGCTCCGCCGAATGGCGCCTCCTCGAGCTCGAGCGCGAGCCCGTCGCGCGCTAGAGCCTTCAGGACCCGGGTCGCCTGCGCGACGATCTCCGGCCCGATGCCGTCCCCTGCCAGTACCGCGATCTTCATTTCCGTGAATCGTGAATGGTGAATCGTGAATCGTAAAGGCGTGGCGCGATGTCCGGGTCGATGCCCCGATTCGCGATTTACGATTTACGATTCACGTAAAGAGCCAGGGCTGGCGCTCGCGGTGCTGCTGCTCGAATGCCTTGATCTTGCCGGCGTGCTCGAGCGTGAGCCCGATCTCGTCCAGCCCGTTCAGCAGGCAATGCTTGATGAAGGGATCGATTTCGAACTTGAAGCTCTGCCCGGCCGGCGTGGTCACCGACTGGCTGTCGAGGTCCACCGCCAGCCGGTAGCCCTCGGCGGCGGCTTCGCGAAACAACTGGTCCACGGTCTTGTGGTCGAGCTTGATGAGCAGCAGCCCGTTCTTCAGGCTGTTGTTGTAGAAGATGTCGGCAAAGCTCGGCGCGATCACGGCCTGGAACCCGTACTGCAGCAGCGCCCACGGCGCGTGCTCGCGGGAGGAGCCGCAGCCGAAGTTTTCACGCGCCAGGAGCACGGTGGCCCCGCGGTAGCGCGGCTGGTTGAGCACGAAATCCGGGTTGGGCCGCCGCTTCGAGTGGTCCATCCCGGGCCCGCCGCTGTCGAGGTAGCGCCACGAGTCGAACAGGGTCGGCCCGTAGCCGGTGCGCTTGATCGACCTCAGGTATTGCTTCGGAATGATCGAGTCGGTATCCACGTTGGCGCGGTCCATCGGCGCCACCAATCCTTCCCGCTTCACGAACTTGTCCATAAAGCTCCCAAGAAACTCTCAACGCGGCGGACGCCGAGGACGCTGAGGAAACCACAATTTTCAACTGCAGCACCCGGTTTACCTCCGCGTCCCCTGCGTCCGCTGCGTTTGGAGGTGATCCTAACCAAACGTCCGCACGTCCACGAAATGACCCGCGATCGCTGCGGCGGCGGCCATCGCCGGGCTCACCAGGTGCGTCCGCCCGCCCGCGCCCTGACGGCCCTCGAAGTTGCGGTTCGAGGTCGAGGCGCAGCGTTCGCCGGCCGACAGCTGGTCGTCGTTCATGCCGAGGCACATCGAGCACCCCGGCTGGCGCCACTCGAAGCCGGCCGCCGTGAATATCCTGTCGAGCCCTTCCTTCTCCGCCTGCTGCTTCACCAGCCCGGAGCCGGGCACCACCATCGCGAGCTTGATGCTGGACGCCACCCGCTTTCCTTTCACCACCTGCGCCGCGACGCGCAGGTCCTCGATGCGCGAGTTGGTGCAGGCGCCGATGAACACCTTGTCCGGCTTGATCTCGACAATGGGCGTGTTCGGCTTCAAGTCCATGTACTTCAGGGCGCGTTCCATCCACTCGCGCTGGACCGGGTCCTTTTCCCGCGCGGGATCGGGCACCTTGCCATCGATGGTCGTCACCATCTGCGGGTTGGTCCCCCACGTGACCTGCGGCTGGACATCCGCCGCGTTCAGCGCCACCACCTTGTCGAATTTCGCGCCGGGATCTGACACGAGCGTGCGCCAGTGGGCGACGGCGCGGTCCCACATCGGGCCCGTTGGCGCCAGCGGCCGGCCTTTCACGTATTCGATCGTCTTTTCGTCCACCGCCACCATGCCGGCCCGCGCGCCCGCCTCGATCGACATGTTGCAAAGCGTCATGCGCCCTTCCATCGAGAGCGCGCGGATCGCCTCGCCCGCGTACTCGATGCTGTAACCGGTGGCGCCAGCGGTCCCGATCTTGCCGATGATCGCGAGGATCACGTCCTTGGCGGTGATGCCGCGGCCGAGCTTGCCGTCGACCACGATGCTCATGCTCTTTGCCTTCTTCATCGCCATGCACTGCGTCGCCAGCACGTGCTCGACCTCGCTGGTGCCGATGCCGAACGCGAGGCAGCCGAGCGCGCCGTGGGTGCTGGTATGGGAATCGCCGCAGACCAGCGTCATGCCCGGCAGCGTTGCGCCCTGCTCGGGCCCGATGACGTGCACGATGCCCTGGCGGCCGTCGAGAAACGGAAAGTAGGCCCTGGCGCCGTGTTCCTTGATGTTGGCGTCGAGCGTCTCGACCTGCAGGCGCGACACGGGATCCTTGATGCCCTTGTCCCAATCCTTCGTGGGGGTGTTGTGGTCGGCGGTCGCGACGATGGAATCGACGCGCCACGGCTTGCGGCCGGCGAGCTTCAGCCCCTCGTACGCCTGCGGGCTGGTCACCTCGTGCACGAGGTGGCGGTCGATGTAGAGCAGCGTCGTGCCGTCTTTTTCCTGGTGGACGACGTGGCTCTCCCACAATTTGTCGTAGAGAGTGCGGGCGGTCATCTATTTAGGTCCGTAGCAGATACGGATCCCTGATATTCCGGTTATCACGTAAGCTCATGGAAACTTTGGATTATTGCACAGGCCGCCGAGCCCGAACAAGCCGCAAATCGGTCGGCGCGAGGTTGGACGGACATTGGCGCCCGCAGTTCATCGCTCACGCGCGCTCTCCGATCTGACCCTCCAAACAATGAGCAGCATGCCGGCGAACGCGCATGCTGAGGCCGCGGTGAAGGTCAGCTCCGGACCGGTCCGATCCCAGAGATAGCCGCTCGCGAGCGAGCCGATGGTACCGCCGACACCGAAGGTGAGGCTGCCGTAGATGGCCTGCCCGCGCGCCTGGTGCCGGCCGCGGAACAGCTGGTGCACCATCCCGATTGCTGCGGCGTGGAAGGTGCCGAAGCTCGCCGCGTGCAGCGCCTGGGCGAACAGCAGCAGCGCCAGGCTGTCCGCGCCCCACCCGATGGCAAGAAACCTTGCGACGGTGAGGGCGAAGCTCCAGATCAGGATATTGCGCAGCGTGACCGCCGAGTACAGGCGCGACAGCCGCAGGAAAATCGCGATCTCGCACACCACCCCGAGCGCCCACAGCCAGCCGGTCAGTCCCTTGCTGTAGCCGTGCTCGACGACATGGATGGAGTAGAACGCGTAGTACGGCCCGTGCGCCACCGCCATCAAGGCGCAGGCCACGATCAGCGCGATGACCTCCGGCCGCTTGAGGATGTGCGTGATCGGCTGCTGATCGGCGGCGTGTGGCCCGGCTTTCGCCTCTGGAACCAGCCAGGCAAACAGCAGCGATCCTGCGAGCGTCATCGAAACGATCCATAGCAAGATGCGCACCGGGAAGAGATCCAGAGCGTAGCCCGCGCCGACCACGGCGACGATGTAGCCGATGGAGCCCCACAGCCGGATCTCGCCATAGCCTCCGGTGCGCTCGCCAAGATGGGTCAGAGTGGTTGCTTCCACGACCGGCAGCGCGGCGCTCAGGAAGAAACCAGCGGCAAACACCACCGCGCAGATCCACAGGAACGCGGGAGAGATGAAGATGCCGAGCCAGCACGCCAGTCCCGCCAGCGAGGCCGCGCGCACCAGCGTCATGTGCCGGCCGCTGGCGTCCGCAAGCCAGCCCCAGAGGTGGGGCGCGATGATGCGGGTCAGCGCCGGCAGGGCCATCACCACCCCGATCTCCAGGGGCGACAGGCCGATATCGTCGAGATAGAGGCTGAAGAACGGCGCGAACGCGCCGACGTAGGCGAAGTAGAAAAAGTAGAAGCCGGCGAGCCGCCGGTGCGGCAGTGCCTGGCTCACGCCCTGCCTTCAGGCTTCGTCAGGATCGGGATTTTCGACGGCAGCGGCAGCACGCAGCCTGGCGATGACATCGGCGGGCGCCTGCGCAGGGATACGCGGCGTCTCGCAGGTCACGTCGGCGTTCTGCGCCCGGTGGCGCAGCGCGTGATCCATCAGCGTCAACGCCATCATCGCCTCGCAGATCGGAGTAGCGCGGATGCCGACGCAGGGATCGTGGCGGCCGTGGGTCTCGATCACCGTCGCGCTCCCCTTCCGGTCTATGGTGCGCCGCTGCAGCCGGATGCTTGAGGTGGGCTTCACCGCCACGCTCACCACGATGTCCTGCCCGGTCGAGATGCCGCCCAGGATGCCCCCCGCGTTGTTGGTGACGAAACCCTGCGGCGTCATTTCGTCGGAATGCTCGGTGCCCTTCTGCGTGACCGCGCGGAAGCCCGCGCCGATCTCGACGCCCTTCACGGCGTTGATGCTCATCATGTTGTACGCAAGGTCGGCGTCGAGCTTGTCGTAGACGGGCTCGCCCCAGCCGACCGGCACGTTGTGCGCTACGGTGGTGATGCGCGCGCCGCACGAGTCCCCGGACTTGCGCAGCCTGTCCATGAATTCCTCGAGCTGCGGCACGATCTCCGCGTTGGGCGCGAAGAATGGATTGTTGCCCACTGCGTCCCAGCTCTTGAACGGGATCTCGATAGTGCCGAGCTGCGCCATGCAACCGCGTACCGTCACGCGATATTTCTCACGCAGCCATTTCCTGGCGATCGCCGCCGCCGCGACGCGCACTGCGGTCTCGCGGGCCGACTGCCGCCCGCCGCCCCGGTAATCGCGTATGCCGTATTTCTGCAGGTACGTGTAATCCGCATGTCCCGGCCGGAACATGTCCTTGATTTTGGAGTAGTCCTTGCTCTTGGCATCCACGTTGCGGATGAGCAGCGCGATCGGCGTGCCGGTCGTCTTGCCTTCGAACACGCCGGAAAGGATCTCCACGGTGTCCTCTTCCCGCCGCTGCGTTACGTGGCGCGAAGTGCCGGGCTTGCGCCGGTCGAGCTCGGGCTGGATGTCGCCTTCCGCGAGGTCGAGCCCGGGCGGACAGCCGTCCACGACGCAACCAATGGCGGGCCCGTGACTCTCACCGAAGGAGGTCACGCAGAAGAGCTTGCCCAGAGTGTTGCCGGACATGGTTCTCCAGCCTGGCTGTTGCGAGCTCTGCCGCAACAGCCCCTGGAGTAGGGGTGCACGAGGGGAGATATCCTCTCGTTCGTTACGGCGAAAACTCGATTAAATTCAATGACAAGTTTAACATAGGGGCCTCACCATTCGCGTGCTGAAATGGCGGACAAACCCGATCCAGACAAGCTGAAAGGTCCCGGCGGCGTTTCGATGCGCGAGCTGCACGAGCTCGTGAAGAAGAGCCACGCGCGCGACCAGGCGACGGGCAAGCAGCACAACAAGCTCGCGCAGCCGCAGAATCGCTGGCAGCGCTTCGTGCGTTACGTGTGGGACAAGAAGAAGGGCTGAGCGCCGCTACTCCGTCTTGGGTGCGTCCGCGGGCGGTGAAGTGCCCTTGCCCGCGTCGAGCTGCCGCATCAGTCGCCACGCCATGGCGCCCAGCACCAGGACCCCGAGGACCAAGCTGCCCCACAGGCTCCAGCGCTTCCAGTCGATCGCTTCCTTGAGTCGGGCTTCGCCACCCAGCTGTTGCTGCTCGAGGGCGCGCGCGCTGGAGACATTGATGGTCTGCTGCGCCCCGGCCTTGGCGGCGCGGATCCGCGGTCCGCTTGCATCGCGGTAACCGGGGATCAGCGTCTCGATCGCGTATCCCCCCGGTTTTGCTTCGCGATTGCCGTAGGCAAGCTGAAATGGCGGTTCGCCACGCGCCGCGAAGACCAGCGTGTGCGGGACCCAGCCCGCCTCCAGCTTGGGCGCACCCGACCCCAGCCCGCCGCCACGCTGATCGACTCGCAACAACCAATAGCGGTGAGTGGTGGCGCCCAGGGACAGGTCCGGACTCGTGATCTCGCTTCCATCCCTGCGCAACCGGTAGGCGACGCCCCGCATGACCGTGCGCCATGGCTGCTCGCTCTTGTCGCGCGCCAGCAATTCGACCTGCACCACGGTGTTGGGGTCGGGCAGGTGCAGGCGAACGCGATCGATCGGCTGGTGGCCGCGCAAGTCGAAAAGATACTCGCCCGCTTTCTCGCCCCTGGCGGACTCCGCCAGGAACCACTCGCGCGCAGCCTCCGTCGTCTTGTCGACCGGCTCGCCACTCGCCGAGGCGAGCTCGGGGAGCGCCGCTCCCCTCCCCTGCGGCACCCACGACAACCGCAGGTACTTCGCCTTTTGCCGGGGCAGCTCGACGCGCTTCTGCTGGAGCCGCTGGCCCGCCACTTCCAGGTCGACCAGGGGCGCGGCCGAGACCAGCGTGCGCCACGAGCCGAGATCATCGCTCGCGTCCACCCGGAGCTTGGCGGCAAAGCCGTCACTCACGGGCTGCCAGCCGAGCTCGATCGCCTGCAGAGCGCTGTCGAGCTGCGTCAGGTCCACGAAGTAGCCCACGGTGCGTTTCGCCGATTTGCCGGTCGTGCCGGTCGTGCCGGTCGACGTCACGTCGATGCTGCTACGCCCGCTGGCGTCACGGCGCATGCGTATCGAAATGGCGTCCACGCTCGCGCCTTCCTCCGCCTTGAGCGGAAACAGGGTCAGCACGACCGGTTTCGCGGCTTCCGTTCCTGCCGTCCGGCGCGGACGCCACGCGTGCGGCACCACTTCTCCCGCGCCGTTGAATACGCGCACGTCCGCCAGGTCGGCCCGCACGACGCCCCGGTACGCCGACACCGGCAACGTGACTTCGTAGAGTGCCTCCTTGCCGTCGGCGTCCAGCGGAATGCCGTAGGCGAAATCCGCCGGACGTTCCGCGGCGAGCGCCGCTCCGGTGGCAACCATCAGACAGGCGGCAACCAGCTTGTTCATGCGCTTTTCTCCTGTGACTTGGGCGGCACCGGCGAGTAATAGCCGACCAGGATTACCAGGACGCCAACGCCTATGAAGGAAATGACGCGCTCGACGGTGCCCGTGTTGGCGAGGTCGATCAGGAACAGCTTTACCACCACCACGGCGAGCAGCACCGCGCCCACCATCCACAGCGCGCGCAGGCTGCGCCGCGCGGCGACCACCATCGCGGCCAGCGCGAGCAGACTCCAGAACAGCGAGAAGGCCGACTGGACCAGGTTCGAGCGCAGCATGGCCTCGAGGCGGAACGGCACGTCCGCGTAATGATGGAGCGTGCGCAGCAGCACGCCGTTCAACGCGATGAACAGCACGGCCCCGAGCACCTTGATGGCGGTGGCCGGATCCGGCAGCTTCGCCTGCGGCAAGTCGAGCCGCCTCATGCCGAGGTACCACGTGATCAGCGCCAGCAGAGCGCCCGCCTGCGCGAGATCGAGCGGATTGAGCAGCGGCACGTACGGCAAGGGCGCGGGATTGCCGTCGCTCCTGAAATTCACGAACACGATCCAGGCCACCAGGAAAACCGCGAGCGGCAGGGCGCCGGCGTACAGATAGGCCTGCCGCCGTGCCGACACCGGCCACCCGAGCCGGTCGCCGCGCGCCGCAAACACGGCAATCAGCGTGCCCGGAACGAGCGCCCACGCGATCAGCGGCCAGACCCTGCGGCCCTCCACGTACTGATCGATCTGCCATCCCACTTCCCATGACAGGACCACGGCGAGCAGCCAGAAACCCGCGGCGTGGAACGAGTCGAGCCAGCCTCCCCCGCGATCCTCGTTCAAGCGCAGCAGCCACAGGTGCACGCCGAAGGCCAGCGTCCACCCGAGATAGGCATGGTGCGCAAACGGATGCGGGTGCGAATGGGGGCCGACGAAGGGCGCCAGGACGACCAGCGCCATGAGAGGCAGGATGGCAAGCGCGGCGTAGCGCGCCGGCTCCCAATCCAGCCTGCGCCACAACCAGCCGAATGCGGCGCACGTGCCGGCGAAGAAGAGCAGATGCGGGTGCCACCCCCAGGACGCCGGGGCGTGGCGATGAATCTCGAGCAGCCCGCCCCCGAACCACCACAGCGCGCCCCAGATGAAAAGCAGCCGGGCCACGCCCAGTTCCTCTTCGCGGATCACCTGGCGGCGGCTTTCCAGGTAGCGGCTGCAGAACAGCCCGGCGGCGCTGATCATCACGCAGCCGAGATAGAAGCTGTTGAGCACCGCCGTCGCGCCAAACGGCTTTTCCGCGCCGGCAAGGAAAGCCAGTCCTGCGGCGGGTTGCAGGAGCATGCCGAAGACCCGCGGCAGTATCCGTCCCTGCCGCACGCCGACCCATACGACGGCCGCTCCCTCCACCGCCCACACGGCCGAGGTCCAGCGCCCGTCGAAGGCGAGCGGTATGGCAAGGGTCGCGAAACCCACGCCGAGCGCGAGGAACGATTCGACCAGCAGGCGCAGCGTGTCCTGCCGGCGCGCGTAGAGCAGGCTGGCAAGCGCGATGTAGAAGGCGGCCAGCGCGAACGCGCTCCACGCGGAGCCGAATTCCATGTCCCGCACGAGCGCCGCCTGCAGGCCGAACGCGATCAGCGGCGTGCCGAACACCAGCGTCCCGTCCACGTAATGCGTGAGCCGGGGTGCCTGGCGCGACGCGAACAGCACTGCAATAGCAACGTAAAACAGGAAAAACAGGACGAGGAACGGCTCCGTGCTGGAAAACAGCTCCGGCCGATAGAACTGCGAGCCCCACAGCAGCCCGATGATGAAAGTGAAGGCGAACCCGACCAGATTCAGCTCCCGCCACGCCTTGTAGTAGGCGATGCCCAGGATGCCTGCGTTCAGCACGGCATAGAAGCTGAAGAGCGCGACGTGACTGCCGCCGCCGGTGGAGGCCAGGATCGGGGCGAGAAACCCGCCCGCGGCGCCGGTGATCGCGAGCGAGCGCGAATCCTGCAGGACCGCCAGTATCGCGGAGAACACCGCGATCCCGGCGAGCAGCCCGAACGCCAATTCGGGAGGCAGCATCTTGTACAGCCGGAACGCGGCGAACACGGTGAGGTACATGACGCCCACTCCGCCGCCCTGGAGCATGAGGGCATAGCCCGGGCGATTGGCACGCAGCCGCCAACCCACGATCAGCATGGCGATCCCGCCCAGCGCAACCGCTGACAGCCGCAACTCGATCGGCACCAGGTCGCGCTCCGCCGCGTATTTCAGGAGAAACGCGACGCCGAAGAAGAGCACGACGACCCCCACGCGCACCAGCGTGTTTCCTCCCAGCAGCCACCGCGTGAACGGGTTGTCCGCCGGTGCAGACGCCGCCATGGGAACGCCGGGCCGGTCGTCGGGAACGGGCCGGGCGGGGACGCCGCCGGCCGCCGCCGCGGGAGCCGGGACTGCGTCGTCGATGCCTGCGGCAGCGCGAACTGTCGCGACCCTTTCAGCCACCCGTGCGGGCTGTGCCGGCACGGCCGGCTCCACCGCTGCCGCAGGGGCGGTTTCTTTCGGCTCCGGTGCGATGCCCGCGCGCTGTTCGAGCGCCTCTATCTGGCGCCGGAGCTGGCTCAGCATGGCGTCGACGTTGTTCTTCCATGCTTCATCGACCACCGGCTTCGGCCGCGACATCGCCAGGCCCGCAAAAAGCCCGA
>JBIOVQ010000116.1:0-19338 GCA_044867805.1 Burkholderiales bacterium
GGGCGGCATCCTGACCACGACCCTGCCGGCCCGAGGACTGTTCCACGACGATCTCTACTGCATCGGCATCACCGGCAGCTTCTCGACCGAGGTCGGGATGGAGCTGATCGGCGAAGCCGACCTGGTCATCGTGGTCGGCGGCTCTCTCGCCTATCACGCCGGCGGCGGCGGCCAGCTCTGGAAGAAGGCGAAGATGCTGCATATCGACATCGATCCCGTGGCGGTGCACCAGGGCCAGGAGGTTGCGCGGAACCACCTGCGCGCCGATGCGCGCCTGGGCGTGGAGGCGCTAACGGCTGCGTTACCCACGCGCACCAGGACCTGGCGTTCCGAGGCGATGGCCGCGCGCATCCGTGATCCGAAGCCCGACAGCTACAAGTTCGAGATCGAGCCGGGCTTGCTCGACCCGCGCAACGTGGCCGAGGGGCTGGAGAAAGCGCTCCCCGCGGACTGGGAGCTGGTGAATTCCTCGGGCCATTGCTCCTGGTTCTTCGCGCAGATGCCTTCGCGTCCGCAGGAGCGCTTCCTCACCATCCGCGAGTTCGGCGCGATCGGCAACGGCATCTCCTTCGCCATGGGGGTAGCGGCGGCGCGCCCGGACCGGACGGTGGTGCTGTTCGACGGCGACGGCAGCCTCATCATGCATGTTCAGGAACTCGAAACCATCAGGCGCCACCGGCTGAACACCCTGATCATCGTGATGAACGACGGCGCGTACGGCTCCGAGGTGCACAAGCTTCGTGCGGAGGGGCTGCCCGAGGCGGGTTCGGTGTTCGGTCGCTGCGATTTCTCAGCCATCGCGCGCGGGTTCGGTGTCGAGGGAAAGAGCGTCACGCACCTGGAGGACCTGCCCAAGCTGGTGCAGGAGTTCGCCGGGCGCGGCGGCGCTGCAGTCTGGGACTTCCACGTGTCGGACAAGGTCGTCTCGCCGACGATCCGCCGCTCCCATCCGGCCAAGTACAAGAAGGCGTAGGGGAGGGACGCCTTATCTGGGACGCCCTATCTGAGACGCCCCATCCGGGACGCCGTATCTGAGACGGCCGTCAGTCCACGCGCACGCCCGTCTCCTTCACCCACTTCGCCCACGTCCTGACGTCGTTTGCGAGCTGCCTGCTCAGCGCCTGCGGAGAGCTGCCCACGTATTCCGCGCCCATCTCGGTGAGCCGCGTCTGCACGTCCGGGCGCTTGAACGCCTTCACCATCTCGGCGTTGAGCTTGTTGACGATGGCCGCCGGGGTCGCGGCGGGCGCGATCACTCCGTACCACTCCCTGATGTCGAGCCCGGGCGGCGGCGGCACGCCGGCTTCGGTCATCGTCGGCGTGTCGGGCAGCGCCGGCATGCGCTTCATGCTGGTCACGGCGAGCGGCCTGATCCGCTTCGCATGGATGAGAGGCACGGCCGAGGGCATCGAAGTGAAGCCGAAGCTGACTTCGTTGCCCGCCATCGCCGCCATCGCGGGGCCCGCCCCCTTGAACGGGACGTGGATCATGTCCGTGCCCGTGATGCGCTTCAGCACTTCGCCCGAGAGATGATGCAGGGATCCCGCGCCGGCCGACGAGAAAGTGACCTGGCCGGGCTTTTCCTTCGCAATGCGGATCAGGTCCTGCAACGTCTTCGCTGGTGACGCCTGGGGCACGACAATGACATTCGTCACCCACACCAGCAGCGAAACGCCGGTGAAATCCCGCACGGCATCGTAGGGCAGCTTGCTGTACACGCTGGGGCTGATGGTGTACGGGCCGCTCGGCACCAACATGAGCGTGTAGCCGTCCGCCGGCGCCTTGGCGGCGATCGCCGCCGCGATGGTGCCGGTCGCGCCGCCGCGATTGTCGACCACCACCGTCTGGCCGATCGAATCGCCCATGTGCTGCGCCAGGATGCGCCCGAGAATGTCGGTCGCGCCGCCCGGCGGAAACCCGACGATGAGCCGGATCGGCCGATCCGGGTAATTGGCTGCGGAGCCGCCCTGCGCGTGCGCATTCTGCGTGGCGATGCCGACAGCAGAGAGCAGTACTGCGACGACCATTCCTTTCCTCATTGTTCCTCCTCTTGTTTTCAGCGTGCCGGTTGTCCTGTATACGCGACCGTTTCGATTTCGACCAGCGTTTCCGGCGTGCCCAGCGCCCGCACTTCGACGAGCGTGGAAGCCGGAAAGTCGCCGCTGAAGAACTCACGCCGCGCGCGCCAAACCTCGGTGTTCTTCCTGATATCGACCAGGTAGATGGTCATCTTGACGATGTCGTCGAGGCTGGCGCCCGCGCCTCCGCAGATCAATTTGATGCGGGTGAAAATCTGCCTGGCCTGTTCGTACTCGTTGCCGCCCACCAGCGTCTTGCCGCCTTCGAGCGGACGCGCCACCTGACCGGAGATGAAGAGGAACTCGCCGGCGCGAATGCAGTTTGACCACAGCCCTGGAGCGGCCTCGGCTACGTCGGGGATGGTGACTTTGCTTCTCGGCATGGCGGTGCCTCATTGTGACAGTAAATTGATGAATCGTTCAGCCCAAGCCGAGCACCTGCTTCTTCACCGCTTCCGGCGAGCCGGCTCCTTTCGTCGTCGTAATGCATAAACGGGTGATGGGTCATGCGTGTCGGAACTCTTGCCTTGCTTGCGCGCATCACCATTACCCATGACCGGTGTCAGCTCTGAGCACCACATTTTTCAGCGCCTTCGCGCGCACGAGCGACAGCCACACGTGGGCGAGCACGATCGCCGCGCCGCCCGCCAGCGCCCAGCGTGGACCCACGAACGATCCCGCGGTATTGAGCAGGAACCCGCTCAGGAACATGAGGCTCCAGACCAGCGCGAACACGCTCATCACGCGCCCGCGGTAGTGGTCCTCGACCAGGGTTTGCAGCATCACCTGCACGGAGGTCACGAAATAGCCATGGCACAGCCCGGCGACGAGGATCGCGCAGAAGGAAAGCCAGTACCAGTCGCTGAAGGCCAGGCCTGTCAGCGCAAGGTTGAAGACGGTCAGGGCCCCCACGATCAGGTTTCTGGGCGCCAGGCGCGATTGCATCCAGGCATATGAAAAGAAGCCGGTCAGCGCGCCGATCCCGGCGGCGGAGGCAAGGATGCCGAGGCCCCGCGAATCCACCTGCAAGACCTCCTTGGCGAAGACGGGAAGCACGTGAATGAAGCCCATGGCCAGGGTCGCATTGAGCAGCGCCGCGACGATGACCCTGGCGAACGCCTCATTGGCGCGTATGTAGCGCAGGCTCTCGGTAAAGTTGCTGAGCAGGCTGCCATGCGGCGCCGCGACGCCCTGTCCCGGGCGCACCAGGCACAGCACCCCGATCATGATGCTGACCGCTGCCGCGCACACCAGGAAAGTGGCCGGCGCGCCCGCCGCGGCGATGAGGAAGCCCGCAATCGACGGGGCAATCACGCGGCTGCTTCCGAAAGCCATGGAGATCAGCGGCACCGCGGAGCGCAAGAGCGGACGGGGCATCAGGCGCGGGAAGAACGACGCGCGCGCGGGCTCGTCTATGGCAGCCGACAGTCCCCACAGGAACGCCCCGAGGGCGAGGTGCCACAGCTGCGCCACGCCGAGCAGCGTCACGACACCGACCATGACCATGGCGATCGCGGCGTTGATCTGCGCGGTGCCGATGAGCTTGCGGGCGTCTATGCGATCGGCCAGCACGCCACCCAGCAGCGTCAGCGCGAACTGGGGCACGAAGCCGCAAAGATGGACGAAGCCCAGTTGCGCCTGCGATCCCGTGATCTCGAAGGTGAGCCACCCCAGCGTGAACGCGAACATGTGCTGGCCGATGACCTGGGTGACCAGCGCCATCCAGTAAAGGCGGAAGTCGCGTACTCTCAGCGCGAGGAGGGGATTGGCTTTTTCTTCCACGAGGTATGAATGCGTCCCAGATGCTGCGTCCCAGTCAAAGCGTCCCAGATGAGCGTCGAGGGGCGGAGCAGGGGCCCCACGTTCTTTGTGGGGATGCGACCCCCGGCGGCGCTCGGCGGCCGACGCGGCATGGCTCCCGATCGCGATGGTATATCGGAGGCCGCGGCGTCCCAGGTCCAGCGTCCTGGAAAGCCTTGTCTGCGACGCCTGCTCTTGTTATGAGTCCGAAGCTTACCGCAGCCTCCGAAAACATAGAGGTGGTTTCAGGTTTCGCGGTGTCGGCTGCCGGCGCGTCAGCGGGGGTCGCATCCCATCCGGGGCCCCTGCTCCGCCCCTCGACGCGCCCCCTCATGAAGCGGGTCGCGGGTACAATCGGCCGCACTCCAATGGGTGAACAACAGGGGAGGCGCGGCTGGTTCGTCGCCGGGCTGCTGCTGGCGGTCGGCGGCGTCGTCTTTTTCTCGCTGCGGCCGATCTTCATCAAGCTCGCGTACGCCTGGGTCACCGACCCGGTCACGCTGCTGGCGCTGCGCATGGTGTTCTCGGTGCCGTTCTTCATTGCGGCGGCGGTCTGGGTGAGAAGCGGCGCGGAGCACCGGCCGCTTGCCGGTCGCGAGCTCGCCGCCGTCGTCGCGCTCGGCATCCTGAGCTATTACGGGGCGAGCTTCCTCGATTTCCTGGCGCTGCAGTACATCCCCGCCGGCCTGGGGCGGCTGCTGCTGTTCACCTATCCCACCATCGTCGTGATCCTGTCGGCGCTGCTGCTGCGGAAGAGCGTGACCGGGCGCGAGGTCGCGGCGCTGGTGCTCACCTACGCTGGGCTCGCGCTGGTGTTCGTCCAGTCGCTGGAAGGAGAGCAAGGAAATTTCTGGCTCGGCGCGGCGCTCGCGTTCGCGAGCTCCGTGTGCTACGCCCTGTATCTCGTCGCCGGCACCGAGGTCATCCGGCGCGTCGGCTCGGTGCGCTTCACCGCCTACGCGATGAGCGCCGCGAGCGTAGCCTGCATCCTGCAGTTCCTGCTGCTGCGGCCCATCGCCGCGCTCGAATTGCCGGCGCCGGTGTACGGCTACGCGGTGGCGATGGCCGTGCTGAGCACGGCCGTCCCGGTATTCATGACTTCGGAAGCGCTGCGGCGCGTCGGCGCCAACACCGTCGCCATCATCGGCGCGCTCGGGCCGGTCACGACCATCCTCTTCGGCTGGCTCGGCCTCGAAGAGATCATGACGCCACTCCAGCTCGCAGGCTCCGCGCTGGTTCTCGTGGGAGTCGTCGTTATCAGCCTCAGGCGTGGAAGTTCGTGACTCGCGGCTCGTGACTCGCGGCTGGTGGTCTTGGCCTCTTCTTCCCGCGTTCGCGGAAAAAGAGTCGATCCGCCAGTCACGATCCGCGAGTCACGCTTTATCTACGAAATGTCGCTGCCCAACGACAGGCATGTGCCTTTCAGGGGATGGCATAGCTGACAGCGTGAAAAATGCCGCATCCATGCTGGTGCGATGCGGCTGCGGCGGTCTCGACTTTCCGATGAGCAGACGGAACGGCTACTCGAGCACTTCGTGGCGGGAACGCCGGCGCGCGCCTCGGCCGCGCTGGTCGGAGTCAATCGGAACACCGCGCGGCTGTTCTACCACCGCATGCGCGAGCTCATCGCGCAGCGGATCGAGCAGGCCAGCCCTTTCCAGGGCGAAGTCGCTGCCGCGACAAGCTTCCCCGGCGTGGAGGGAAACGAGCGCCGACCGACGGCCAGGGCACCGGTATTCGGGCTGATCGAGCGCGACGGCAAGGTCCACACGATCCTGCTGCGCGATCAGCGGCCCGATTCAGCGGCCGCCGGCTCCGGGCTGCGACTCGACGCGATCGTTTACGCCGACTCGCACCTCGAGCGGGGAGCGCTCGATGTGTCCGGCTTGCGCCATCGACGGGTCGCCGACTCGAAACGCTCGCCGCGCGGTCGCCCGCAATTCGACAGCGTCGAGAGTTTCTGGAGCCAGGCCAAGCGCCACCTGCACAGGTACAACGGCATCCCGCGCCGCCATTTCCACCTGTTCCTCAAGGAATGCGAATGGCGCTTCAATTACGGCTCTCCCGCGCAGCTGCTGAAGGTGCTGAAAGCGTGGATCAAATCGGCGCTGGCCTGACCTGATCTATGCCGGGGCCAGCGGTTTTTCGGCAGGTCCTGGAAATATTTCGCGCAGAACCCGTTGCCGCCGTGCGACGTCGTTGTGCCCGCGACGCGCCGCAGTCGATTGATTGCCTTAGTTTCCCTCAACCGGCACGGCCCTTGCTCATGCCACTCGTGCACTGAAAAGGAAAGCTCTAGCCCGGCCGGATTCCGAGTTCCGGGATATCGCTTGACCGGCGCCGATGCGGCGTAGTGTGCCGCAAGCAGTGCGCGGATAAAAAATACCTGGGCGGGATCGCGGTCGCTCGATCTGAAAATCGGGCGAGGATGGTTTGCGTACGGGCGCGGCGAGTCCGCGTCGCCGCGTTTTTTCCTCTCTCTGAAAATTTTTTCCGCGCGTCCCGATTTTGCACGCGCTCGTCGGAAAATTTTTTTCGCGTGACGAAAGTCATCGAGATGGCACGCGCTTCGCTTGTAGCATGCGCGCGACTTGATGTAGGTGCACAGCCACATCGAAGTCGATTGTCAACTACAAGCGAGGCTAGAGATGAACAGAGCTTGGAAGGGCTTTAATCCAGACGTCGCTCCTTCGAGCGCGGCGGCGGCTGGATATGTCACCCGCGCGCTGATGATCGTGTCGTACTTCGTGCTGCTGCTCCTGGCCGCGACGATTTCCGTCCCGGCCAGGGCCGCCACCACGGGTTCCGACAAGTTCATACCTACGTTTCTGATCTACTACGGCGGCGGCCCGGCGCTCGTCGCGGCCGACGCGTCGAAACTTGCCAAGTTCGATCTCATCGACATCGATCGCTTTCGCTACGCGGAAATCGGCTCGAACACCTGGGCCGCCATCAAATCCCTCAATCCAGCCGTCCAGATCTATCTCTACGAGATGGGGCCCGAGGCGCCAAGCCACCTCGACAGCATGGCCCAGCTGTATCTCAATGGCCTGGGCCGCTACGACGTGGCGCGCGGGCACTTCATGGGGAGCTTGAATGGAAGCCGCCCCGATCTGTTCCTGCTCGACTCCACGGGCAACCGCATCTACAACCTCGAAAGCTCGAATCCCTCCGCCAATCAATATTGGTATCTGATGGACTTCGGCTCTACCGCCTACCAGTCGTACTGGCTCGCCGCGGTCAAGGCGGACATCATCGATCAGCCATGGGCCGCGGACGGCGTCTTCGCCGAGGGCTGTCAGCCGCTCGCGAATGACGGCGATTACAGCGCGCTGCCCGCACTCTATCCCACCAACGCGGCGTGGTCCGACGCGATGAACTATTTCGCGCGCTCGATAACCGCAGGGCTCTTTGGTTACGGCCAGAAGCTGTGGTGCAACAGAAGCAACGGGTCGAGGTCGGTCGATGGGGCCGCCGCGTGGCTGGCCCTGGACCAGAGCGCCAGCCCTCCGGACGTGGTCCTGGAGGAAGGCGCATTCGCCGTCGGCTGGGGGTCGGGAGCCGTCCAGTTCTACCCGGAATCGCAATGGAAACGGCAGGTCGACACCCTGCACGCGATCAGCAACTCCAAGGTCGCCGCGTTGAGTCACACCAAGCTCCTGGAGGGCCAGTCCGGGGTGGACAACTTTGGGAAGCCCGTCACCTACTGGCAGGCCCTCTGGTACTCCCTGGGGTCCTTTCTCCTCACCAAGAACGACGCGCTTGGCAACGCCTACTTCATGTTCCGGGGCGGCAGCGGCTACAACAAGATCTGGTGGCACGACGAGTACGATCATATAGACCTTGGAAAAGCCGTCGGGCCCTATACCGTAACAAGAATCGGCTCGGCGAACGTCTATTGGCGGGAATTCGAAAAGGGCTACGTCTACGTCAATCCGACCACGAAGAACGCGGCTTCCGTGCCGCTGCCGCAAGCGAGCCGACCGCTCACGCGCACCAACATGAGCTCTGCGCCCGATTCCATCGCGAGCGTGAGCGCGATCGGACTGAACAGCCACCGCGCCGCCATTCTTCTCAAGGTGGCGAGCGCCCCGGCTCCCGACACGATGGCCCCTACCGTGCCTGCCGGCCTTACCGGGAGCGCGGTATCCTCGAGCCAGATCAATCTCTCGTGGAGTCCGGCCACCGACAATGTGAGCGTCACCGGCTACATGGTCTACCTCAACGACGTGGCGCTTGCCACGACAGCGACAACCTCGTTCTCTCACACCGGCCTCACTCCCGGCGCCACTTACAACTACCGGGTGAGCGCGTTCGATGCGGTTCCCAATCACTCGGCGTTGACCCCGGCGGTTGCGGTGACGACCCCAGTGCCTGCCGATACCACTCCGCCCTCGACGCCCACCGGCCTGACCGCCTCCGCGGTCACCTCGACCTCCTTCACCCTGTCCTGGGCCGCGGCCACGGACAACGCCGGCGTGACTGGCTACCGGGTGTACAACGGCACGCTGGTCGCCTCTCCCACCGGCACGTCCGTCGCCCTCACCGGGCTATTGCCAAGCGCGCAGTACGCCTTTACCGTTGCGGCCGTCGACGCCGCGGGCAACGTCTCGGCGCAGTCCGCTCCCTTGTCGGTGACGACCGCGGCACTTGCCGATACCACGCCGCCCTCGACGCCCACCGGCCTGACCGCGTCCGCGCTCACCGCGACCTCCTTCACCCTGTCCTGGGACGCGGCCACCGATAACGTCGGCGTGGTGAGCTCCCGGGTGTATCAGAATGGCACGCTGATCATCCCGGCTGCCACCACCCGCACCCTCGCCATCAACGGGCTCTCGGCCAGCACGACGTACTCCTACACCATCTCGGCCGTCGACGCCGCGGGCAACGTCTCGGCGCAGTCCGCTCCCTTGTCGGTGACGACCGCGGCACTTGCCGCAGGCACGGCCTGCGCCAATCCAGCGGGCGGCTACGAAGGGTTCGGCAGTAATACGACGGGCGGCGCCGGCCAGGCGGTCTATCGCGTGACGAACCTCAACGATGCAGGAGCCGGCAGCCTGCGCGACGCGCTCTCTCAAGGCAATCGCTGTGTCGTGTTCGATGTCGGAGGCACGATATCGCTCACCAGCGCCATTCTCGTGAGAGGCGCGAATATCACCATCGATGGCTTTACCGCGCCGTCACCCGGCATCACCCTGACGGGCTGGGGATTTGATTGGCACTACCTGAGAGGAGTTGCAAACATCATCGCGCGCGGTGTCCGCATACGCGACACGGTTTCGCCGGAGTCCCTGGGTGCTGACGGCTTCCAGATCGTCGGCGTGAACAACTTCGTGATCGATCATGTGTCGATCGCCCGCTGGGGCGATGGTTCCATCGACATCGCCGGCGAGAGCGGTACTCCTTCGCAGAACGGCACGATTCAGTGGAGTTTTTTCGGGAAGGGAAAGGATCTGCAGGATAAGAGCTTGCTGGTCAAGTACGGCTCGCGCCGAATCAGCCTCCACCACAATCTGTTCATCAACGCCCACGACCGGAGCCCGTACTGCGCGTGGTTCGATGATCCTGCATTGCTGCCGCCGACCGGCGAGGTCGTCTGCGATTTTCGCAATAACCTGGTGTTGGGCTATGACTGGACCGGCACTTCCGTCAGGCATCGCGCCACGGCGAACGTCGTCAATAACTACTATTTTTCCTCTCTTGCGCCCAGCGCCGATTCCGCCCTGTATATCCGCGAGGGCGGAGTGGCCTACGCCAGCGGAAACTACAGCCCGACCGGGGTAAATATCAATGCCATGGGCAATCGCGCTACGCCGTACGCGGCGGCTGTGCCCACGACTACCGACGCCATCACGGCCGCGCAGCAAATCGTCGCTCAAGGCGGCGCCCGGGGCCCCAACTTTGGTCTCGACCCCATTGACCTGACCTATATCGGCCAGATCTCGCTGCCGTGAGCATGGGAACTGACACCGTGACGAACGGCGGCAGCGCGCGATCTCCGTTGATCACGCGCCCTCGGAAAACTCGGTAGAGCCGCGGCTCGAAGGCGGTTTTCTTTGGGAGGGGAGGCGGCCCCCCCGGGGAGGGTTCCCGGGGGGGCTTGGCGGGGCGGTAACGTTCCGCCTCGCCCTACCGGCTGCTGGTCCATGCCGTCGGCCCAGGATCAATCAATGTCCCTAGTGAACGGAATGCCCGGCGTATCCGTGCTCCAAACGGACCATCGGCTGCTGAAGCTCCAACAGGCCATCCACGCGTGACACCCCCGCAGGGCGCGCCACTGTGCGCAGGGCGGGGTCGAAACCGGCGGTATTGCGCCTGTGCCCGTTCATGATCCAGCCGGGGCACTCCGAATGGACCAAGCTGGTCGGCCCAGCGCACTTGAATGCGAAATATGCGCTCGCTAGGGTTCAACGACTCGCCCGAGCGCGTTTCGCGGATCTCGAGGCCGGTTCGGCCGCGGTCCTGGCCTGAGGAGAGTTGGGGACGGAATGATGAAAAAGCTCGCTTACGCAGGGGCTCTGCTCGCGATACTCGTCGGGGTGTTGCTCGCACCGCAGCGGGCATCGGCGCAGCTCCTGCCGCCGCTGCCTGGCGGAAGCCTGATCGTCACGGTGACGTCCCCGTCTTCCGGCGCCACCGTCAGCGGCACGATCCCGGTCAACGCAAGCGTCGGCATCGTAGGGACTCTCACTGTCTCGCGCGTCGAGTTTTTCCGCGACGGCAATTTCATCGGCAGCGACTCCTCGGCGCCGTACTCGGTTTCCTGGAACACGACGACCGTTGGCAATGGCTCGCACACCCTGGTCGCGGTGGGGGTGGACATCCTCGGGGTACGGTGGAATTCCAGCCCGGTCACCGTCACCGTCAGCAACGACACGACCCCGCCGACGGTGTCGATCGCCTCGCCCGCCAACGGCGCCACGGTCTCCGGCACGATCACGGTCAGCGCCAATGCGTCCGATAACGTCGGCGTTGCCGGAGTCCGCATCCTGCTCGACGGCGTCAACCTCGGCGCAGAAGACACCGCCAGCCCCTACTCGGTGTCGTGGAACACGACCGGCGCGGCCAACGGCTCGCACACCCTGACCGCGGTCGCCCGCGATGCAGCTGGCAATACGCGCACATCCGCAGCGGTCACGGTGACAGTATCCAATGACACCATCCGACCGACCGTGACGATCAACCAGGCCGCCAGCCAGGCCGATCCGAGCAGCGCCTCCCCCATCAATTTCACGGTCGTGTTCAGCGAGCAGGTGAGCGGCTTCACCGCGAGCGACGTCTCCATCAGCGGCACCGCCGGCGGCACCAAGACGGCGACGGTGAGCGGCGGCCCCAACGCCTACAACGTGGCGGTCTCCGGCATGACCAGCAGCGGCACGGTGATCGCCACCATCGCCGCCGGTGTCGCGCAGGACGCCGCCGGCAACACCAACACCGCCTCCACCAGCACCGACAACACCGTGCAGTTCAACCTCCCCGACACCACCGCGCCTACGGTCTCGATCACGTCACCGGCGAGCGGCGCGACGGTCTCGGGCACGGCGGTGACGGTGACAGCAAGCGCCGCGGACGAGACCGGCGTGGCCGGCGTGCGCTTCTTCGTTGGCGCCATGGAGATCGGGGTCGAGG
Organism: Burkholderiales bacterium; assembly: GCA_044867805.1. Classification (GTDB taxonomy): domain Bacteria; phylum Pseudomonadota; class Gammaproteobacteria; order Burkholderiales; family SG8-41; genus SG8-41. The sequence continues at coordinate 11,508 of JBIOVQ010000116.1, forward strand.
ACTCGGCAGCGCCCTACCAGGCCTCGTGGAACACGACCACGGTGGCCGACGGCTCGTACACCCTGACCGCGGTCGCCCGCGATGCGGCCGGCAACACACGCACATCCGACGCGGTCACCGTCACCGTCAGCAACGGCCCGCCGCCCGACACGGCGCCGCCGTCGGCGTCGATCACCTCGCCAGCCAATGGCGCCACCGTGTCCGGGACGATCACCGTGGCCGCCTCCGCTTCCGACAACGTCGGCGTCGTCAGCGTCCAGTTCTTCCTCGACGGCGCGCTCATTACGACCGACACCAGCGCACCCTATTCGCTGTCCTGGAACACGACGGGCGCAGCCAATGGCCCGCACACCCTGACCGCGGTCGCGCGCGATGCGGCCGGGAACACGACAACCTCGGCCGGCGTGACGGTGACCGTCGCCAATGACAGCGCAGCCGTAACACGCTTCGAGGAGAGCAGTCCCGCGGTCATCTTCGACAGCAACTGGGTGCAACGCCGCGAGGAAGTCGCCGCCTTCAGCGGCGATCCCGCCGCCGCCTCGAGCTCGGATGTGGCCGGGGCCGCCGCGAGGTTCACCTTCACGGGCAAGGCGGTGAGCTGGATCGGCCTCAAATGCAGCGTCTGCGGAATTGCCACCGTGTCCATCGACGGCGGTCCGCCGGTCCCGGTGGACACGGCCGGCCCCGCCGCCCCTGGCCCGGGCCTCAAGTCCGAAACCCTGTTTGCGACCTCCGGTCTCGCAGCCGGCACTCACACCCTGGTGATCACGGTAACCGGCGCCAGCGCGTCAGGCGGCAACCACATCATCGTCGATGCGTTCGACGTTGCGGGGCCGTCAGCGTCGGTGATCGCGGTCGAGAACATGTTCCCGGGCTCGGAGAACTGGCAGATGCGGCGCACCGGCCCCGGCGGTGTCCAGTTCCAGCCCGCGGACGACGTCGGCAAGCAGATCAAGGGTTACGCGTCCGCCACCAGCGTGAACAAGGGTGAGTCGATCACCTTCCATGTAAGCACTCTCGCCCAGCAATACACGATGGACGTGTATCGAATGGGTTGGTACCAGGGCCGGGGTGGCCGATTGCTGCAGCACGTCGAGTCGCTGCCCGGCGTGCTGCAGCCGGCGTGTCCGACCGACGCGGCGACCGGGCTCACCGAGTGTGCCTGGACGCCGAGCCACACGCTGGAGGTGCCGCTGACCTGGACCAGCGGAGTGTACGTCGTGCACCTGACGAGCGCGCCATACCAGACCTACATCACCTTCGTCGTGCGCGACGACGCGCGACCCGCGGACATCCTGTACCAGCAGTCCGTCACGACCTACCAGGCGTACAACAACTACCCGGACGACGGCGCGACCGGCAAGAGCCTCTACGATTTCAACAGCCGCGGGGCGCCCACCGTCACGGGCAGTCCCCGCGCGGCGAAAGTGTCGTGGGACAGGCCCTACACCGGTGAAGGCGCCGGCCAGTTCTTCGACTGGGAGTACTACTTCGTCCGCTGGCTGGAGCGGTCCGGCTACGACGTGGCCTATTCGACCAATCTCGACACCCATCGGAACAGCGCGCGATTGCTCGACTACAAGGCGTTCCTGTCGGTCGGTCATGACGAGTACTGGTCGAAGGCGATGTACGACGGAGTCGAAGCGGCACGCGACGCCGGCGTCAGTCTCGGGTTCTTCGGCGCGGACGCGGTGTTCTGGCAGGTTCGGCTCGAGCCGTCGCCGCTAAGCGGCGCCGCCGACCGGGTGATGGTCGGCTACAAGAACCGCTCGGTCGACCCGGTGGCGAACGACCAGGACCCGGCCAATGATCAGTTGACTACCGTCCTGTGGCGCGATCCGTTCCTCAACCGGCCCGAGCAGCGGCTCATCGGGGTGCAATTCTCGGGACAGCTCGCTACCAACGCGCCGTATGTCGTCGCGAACAGCTCGAGCTGGGTGTACGAAGGCACGGGACTGGTCGACGGCGACAGCATTCCGGGGATCGTCGGCTACGAAGCCGACACTTCGATGCCGGACGTCCCGCTGCCGACCTCGGTCCCCGGCACCTACCAGGTGCTGTCGCAATCCCCGTATACCGATGTCGCTGGTCCGCAGTTGATCGGGAACTCGTCGATCTACCAGGCGCCGAGCGGCGCGTGGGTCTTCGGCGCGGGGACCATCAGCTGGAGCTGGGGACTGGACCGCGCGGGCGTCGTGGACCCGCGCATCCAGCGGACCACGGCGAATCTGCTCAATCGGTTCCTGGGTATTTCCTCGCAGCCCTGACCACCCCCTCGCGTACGCTCGACCCCTCCTTGACAAGGAGGGGTGGCGCGAACCACCCCCTAAATCCCCCTCCTAGTCTAGGAGGGGGAAGAGCGAATGCGAGGGGGTGGTTATTCGATCAGCTGGTGTTTGACCGCGTACTGCACCAGCTCGGCATTCGAAGACAGCCCCAGCTTGCGCAGGATGCGCACCCGGTAGGTGCTGACCGTGCTCGGGGAGAGGAACATTTCCTTCGCGATCCGGTTGATCGGCTTGCCCGAGGCGAGCATCCACATCACCCGGTACTCGCGATCGGACAGCGTCTCGTGCGGCGGCTTCTGGGCCTCCGGCGCGAGCTCCACGGCGAGCCTTTCGGCCAGCGCGGCGCTCACGTACTTGCCGCCGGTCACGACCTTGCGGATGGCGGCGGCCAGCTCCTCGCCCGCGCTCTCCTTGTTCATGTAGCCGGCGCCGCCCGCCTTCAGCACCCGCCGGGCGTGCAGTTCCTCCGGATGCATGCTCAGCACCAGCACCGGGCGCTGCGGGAACTCGCGCTTGATCTCGGCGAGCAGTTCCAGCCCGCTGCGCCCCGGCATCGAGTAATCCAGCACGGCCACGTCCCACTCGAGCTTGCGCGCGAGCTCCATGGCCTCGTTGCCGTTCTTCGCCTCGCCGACGACCGTCATATCGGCGTCGGTGGCCAGGATCTGCTTCAGACCGTGGCGCACCACGGGATGATCGTCGGCAATCAGCACTTTCATGGAAATCCTCCGGCTAGGTCAGGAATGACGCCCCTTCACGGCCTTGCGCTCGGCAGCGACACGACCACCAGCGTGCCTTTGCCCCGGCTGCCGCTGATCTCGATATGGCCGGCGAACGGCAGCACGCGCTCGCGCATGCCCAGCAGCCCCAGCGACCGGGGATCGTGGACGGTGGCGGGCGCTATGCCCTTGCCGTTGTCCCGCACCTCGAGCGTGAATCTCTCCTCGTCGCGTCGCATCGAGACATCGACCCGGGTCGCGTTGGCGTGGCGCGCCACGTTCGTCAGCACTTCCTGGAAGATCCGGAACAGCGCGGTCGATCGCTCCGGATCGAGCCCGTCGCTGTCGGGCGGCACTTCGACCAGGCACCGGATCCCCGTGCGCTGCTGGAAATCCTTGGCGTGCCACCCGATCGCAGCCGCGAGGCCGGCCTCGTCCAGCAGTTCCGGCCGCAGTCCCGAGGCGATCTTGCGCACCGAGTGTATGGTTTCGTCGATCAGCAGGAACATCGAGCCGATCTTCTTCACCAGCGGTTCCTGGTCGGTCTGCAGCTTGCCCACGAGCCACGTCAGGTCCATCTTCAGCCCCGTCAATTGCTGGCCGAGGCCGTCGTGGACCTCGCGGGCGATCCGGATCTGCTCCTCTTCGCGCACCGACTGCAGGCGCGCGGCAAGCGCCCGCAGGTTCTCCTCCGACTCCCGCAGGCGCTGCTCGGTCAGCTTGTGCTCCGCGATTTCCCTGTGCAGGGCGGCGTTCTTGGCATGGAGCTCGACGAATACCGAAACCTTGGATTTCAGGACCCGCGGATCGAGCGGCTTGACGATATAGTCTACCGCTCCCACCTCGTAGCCGCGGAACACCGACCCCACGTCTTCGTAGGCGCCGGTGATGAAGATGATCGGGGTATGCCGCGAGCGCTGGCGCTCCCGTATCAGCTTCGCCGTTTCGAAGCCGTCGACGCCCGGCATGCGCGCATCGAGCAGGATCACCGCGAAGTCCTCCTTGAGCACGCGGCGCAGGGCCTCCTCCCCGGAATTCGCCAGCACCAGATTCTGCCCCAGGCCCTGCAGCAGCTCCTGCAGCGCCATGAGGTTGCCCTGGTCGTCATCGACGATCAGGATGCTGGCAACCGACGCGACCGGCCTCATCTCCCTCGAGGGCGGATTGCCCATGTCCAAACTGGCGGTCCTCCTGTAGACAGTATCCGTCAAAACCGTCCGCCCGGCATCACTGGGTCGTCCACACCCTCAGCAGCGACAGCAGCTGCTCCGTGTTCACGGGCTTGGACAGGTAGTCCGAGGCGCCGGCCTCGATGCATTTCTCGCGGTCGCCCTTCATCGCCTTCGCGGTGATCGCGATGATGGGCAGGCTCTTGTAGGCGTCGAGCTTGCGCATGATGCGTATCGTGTCGTAGCCGTCGAGCTCGGGCATCATGATGTCCATCAGCACGGCATCGATGCCGGGCGTGTTGGTGAGCACCTCGATCCCGTCCTTGCCGTTCTCGGCGTTGTAGACGACCATGCCCTGCTGTTCCAGCACGCTGGTGAGGGCGAAGATGTTGCGCACGTCGTCGTCCACGATCAGCGCCTTCTTGCCGGCCAGCTCGGGCGCGGACTTCGCGTGCTGCGCCAGCAGCCGGCGCGACTTCGGGGGGAGGTTGTTCACCGCCTGGTGCAGGAACAGCGTGGTCTGCTCGAGGACGGCTTCCGGAGTGCTGGCCCTCTTGACGACCACGATCTCCGCCAGCTTGCGCAGGTTGTCCTGCTCGCCCCGGCTCAGACCATCCGCCGCGTACATGACGATGGGAATCTCGCTCGCGCGCTGGACCCGGGCGAACTTCCTGAGCAGATCGATCGCGCTCATGTCGGCGAGGGTCGGGCCCAGCACGACGCAGTCGAAGCTGCCGCGCTGCAGGTTCTCGAGCGCCTTCTTCCCGCTGTCGACCTCGGTGATCTTGACGCCGTTCTCACGCAGCCCGTCGGCGAGAGCTTCCCGCAGCGCGCCGTCGGCATTGGCGACGAGCAACGTCCTGACGTCGCGCTCGACGAATTTGCGCGTCCTCGACAGGGCTTCCTGCAGCACCTCTTTCGCCGCCGGCTTCTGCACCACGCCGAGCGCCCCCATGTGGAAGCACCGGTGCAGGCGATCGGTCACCGAGATCACGTTGACCGGGATATGCCGGGTGCCCGGATCATGCTTGAGCTGGTCCAGCAGGGCCCAGCCATCCATGTCGGGCAGCCGCAGGTCGAGGGTAATCGTGTCCGGCGGCAGCTCCTTCACCAGCGCCAGCGCCGCCCCGCCGTTGAGGGCGACCACGGCCTTGAAGCCGCTCTCGCGCACGACATCCATCAGCGTGGCCGCAAACTTGAGGTCGTCCTCCACGATGAGGGCCACGCGATCGTCGGGGCCGATGTCGTCGCGGTCGTCGCGCATCGTCGGCTGCACGCTCGGCGCCACCTCGCTCTTGAATATCCTGGGGCCGCGCTCGGCCTGGGCGGGGACGAACTGGGGCGCGGCGGCGGCCGGGGCGGCCTTTTCCCCGCCCGCCCGGTAAGTGAGCGGAAGGTAGAGCGTGAACGTGCTGCCCTTGGCGGGAGCGCTGGCAACGTGGATCTCGCCGCCAAGCAGGCGCGCCAGCTCCCGGCTGATGGAAAGCCCCAGCCCCGTGCCCCCGTATTGGCGGCTGGTGGTTCCGTCGGCCTGCTGGAAGGGCTCGAAAATGCTCTGCTGCTTGTTCGCGGGAATCCCGACGCCGGTGTCGGTCACGGAAAACGCCACCACCGTTTCCGCCCCGTCGAGCTGGGGATGCCCCGGCGTCCAGCCGGACTTGGCCTGCGCCACCTGCAGCGATACGTTGCCCTGGTCGGTGAACTTGAACGCGTTGGACAGGAGGTTCTTGAGGATCTGCTGCAGCCGCTTCTCGTCGGTCTGCATGGCCGCGGGGAGCCCGGGCGCGACCTTCACGTCGAACGCCAGCCCCTTGCCGTTCGCCACCTGCCGGAAGGTGCGCTCGACGTAGTCGTTGAGCTCGGAGAAGCGCTCGGGCTCGATGTTGAGCGTGACGGTGCCCGATTCGATCTTGGCGAGATCGAGGATGTCGTTGATGATCGAGAGCAGGTCCGTGCCGGACCCGTGGATGGTCTGCGCATACTCGATCTGCTTCGGCGTCAGGTTGCTGTCCGGATTGTCGGCCAGCATCCGCGCCAGGATCAGCAGGCTGTTCAAGGGCGTGCGCAGCTCGTGCGACATGTTGGCCAGGAACTCGGACTTGTAGCGCGAGGAGAGCGCGAGCTGCTCCGCCTTCTCCTCCAGCGCCGCCTTGGCCTGCTCGATCTCCCGGTTCTTGTACTCCACCTGCCTCATCTGGTCCGAGAGCTGCCGCGCTTTTTCCTGGAGCTGCTCGTTGGTTTGCTGCAGCTCTTCCTGCTGCTTCTTGAGCAGCGCCTCCGAGTTCTGGAGGTTGACGGCCTGCTGCTCGAGCCGGTCGTTGGTGGTCTTCAGCTCCTCCTGCTGGCTTTGCAGCTCCCGGGTCAGGGTCTGCGACTGCTGGAGCAGGTCCTCGGTCCTCATGCTGGACTCGATCGTGTTGAACACGATGCCGATGCTTTCCGTGAGCTGGTCGAGGAAGGAGAGGTGCGTCTCGCTGAACGTCCCGAGAGACGCCAGCTCGATCACCGCCTTGACCTCGTCCTCGAACAGCACCGGCAGCATGATGATGGTTGACGGCGCCGTGGAACCGAGCACCGAGCCTACCTGGAGATAGTCGTGAGGAACGTTGGTGAGCACGATGCGCTTCTTCTCGTACGCGCACTGCCCGATAAGGCCCTCGCCGATGCGCAGCGACTTCGGCAGGCTCTTGCCCGGCATCGGCGCGTAGGCCGCGATCAGGTCGAGGCGCAGCTCGTCGCCGCGGGCGGGCTGGGCGTAGATCACGCCCTGCTGCGCGCTCACCAGCGGGGCGAGCTCGGACAGGATGAGCTTGGATACGGTGACCAGGTCGCGCTGCCCCTGCAGCATGCGGCTGAAATTCGCCAGGTTGGTCTTGAGCCAGTCCTGGTCGGTGTTCTTGCGCGTGGTATCGGCGAGGTTGTGAATCATCTCGTTGATGTTGTCCTTCAGGGCCGCCACCTCTCCCTGCGCCTCGACCGCGATCGACCGCGTCAGGTCGCCCTTGGTCACGGCCGTCGCCACCTCCGCGATCGCCCGCACCTGGCCGGTCAGGTTCGCCGCCAGCTGGTTCACGTTGTCGGTGAGGTCGCGCCACAACCCCGCGGCCCCGGGAACCTTGGCCTGGCCGCCGAGCTTGCCCTCGATGCCCACCTCGCGCGCCACGTTGGTGACCTGGTCGCCGAACGTCGCCAGGGTGTCGATCATGCCGTTGATCGTGTCCGCCAGCGCCGCGATCTCGCCCTTGGCTTCGAACACGACCTTGCGCTTGAGGTCGCCTTTCGCGACAGCGGTCACGGTCTGCGCGATGCCGCGCACCTGGCCCGTCAGGTTGGCCGCCATTGCGTTCACGTTGTCGGTCAGGTCCTTCCACGTGCCGGCGACGCCCACTACCTGCGCCTGGCCGCCGAGCTTGCCCTCCGTGCCCACCTCGCGCGCCACCCGCGACACTTCGGAGGCAAAGGCGTTCAACTGGTCCACCATCGTGTTGATCGTGCTCTTCAGCTCCAGAATCTCGCCCTTCACGTCCACCGTGATCTTCTTCGAGAGGTCGCCCTTCGCCACCGCGGTGGTCACCTCCGCGATGTTGCGCACCTGACCGGTCAGGTTCGCCGCCATCGAGTTCACGTTGTCGGTCAGGTCCTTCCACGTGCCCGC
>JBIOVQ010000117.1:0-8107 GCA_044867805.1 Burkholderiales bacterium
GCCGCACCGGGTAGGCCTTCTCCTTGGGCAGCAGGCCGACCTTGTCGAGCGCCGCGCGCACCCGCCGCGCCGCCTCGCGCCGCTCGAAACCGGTGATCGCGAGCGGCAGCATCACGTTGTCGAAAGCCGTGCGGTCGAACAGCAGCTTGTGGTCCTGAAAAATGAGCCCGAAATTGCGGCGCAGGAACGGCACCGCCCGCGGGCGCAGCCTGCCGATGTTCTGGTTGTTGACGAGGACGCTGCCGCTGGTGGGCCGCTCCAGGGCCGCCATGAGCTTGAGCACCGTGCTCTTGCCGGCGCCCGAAGGACCGGTGATGAATACCATCTCGCTGCGCTCGATCGTCAGCGTGACGCCCCGCAGCGCCTCCAGGCCCCCCGGGTAACGCTTGCTGACCTGGCTGAATGAAATCATGCAGTTAGCACGGGCGCGGAGGTTAGTGAGCGCTCACCGGGGCGGGGGTTTGCGGCATCCCTGGCTAGTCGAACAGCGCGCCGACGAACTCTTCCGCGCGGAACGGCCGCAGGTCTTCCAGCCCCTCGCCGACGCCGACGAAGCGGATCGGGATGGGGCGCTCCCCGCCGCGCTCGTGCGCGATGGCGACGACGACGCCCCCCTTGGCGGTGCCGTCGAGCTTGGTCAGGACGAGGCCGGTGACGCCGAGAGCCGCGTCGAACGCCCGCACCTGCGCGAGCGCGTTCTGGCCGATGTTCGCATCGAGCACGAGCAGCACCTCGTGCGGCGCGCCAGGCAGCGCCTTGGCGACGACTCGCTTCACCTTCTTGATCTCTTCCATGAGATGCAGCTGGGTCGGCAGGCGCCCGGCCGTGTCCGCGAGCACGATATCCGTGCCGCGCGCAACGGCGGCCTGGGTCGCATCGTAGATGACCGCCGCGGAGTCGCCCGACTTCTGCGCGATGACCGCAACTTTGTTGCGCTCGCCCCACGACGCCAGCTGCTCGCGCGCCGCGGCGCGAAAGGTGTCCCCGGCGGCCAGCAGTACCGACTTGCCCTGCGCCTGGTAGTAATGCGCCAGCTTGCCGATGGAGGTGGTCTTGCCGCTGCCGTTGACGCCCGCGAGCATGATCACGAACGGTCGTTGGGGACCGGTCTCCAGTGGCGCGGATACCGGCTTCAGCAGCTCGAGCAGCGCTTCCTGCAGCGCCTGCTTGAGCATGCCGGCATCGGCGATGGCTGCGCGCCGCGCGCGCTGCCGCAGCCCGGCGAGCAGATGAGCGCTCGCCGCGACGCCGACGTCAGCGCCGACCAGGGCCGCTTCCAGCTCGCCGTAAAAAGCATCGTCGAGCGGCCGCCCCGCGCCGAAGAGAGCGGCCATGCGTTGGCCGAATTGCTCGCGGGTCCTGGCGAGTCCGTCGCGCAGCCGGGCGAGCCAGCCGGCGTCACTCGACGAAATCCTGCGGAAACTCAGCATGCGTCGCGCGGTCGGAGATCGGGTGGGACAGGATCAGGAGAGGCCGCCACCGTTTCCAGATGAGGTCGTCGGCCTGCCGATTTGGTTACAATTCTACTAGAACCGGTCTCAATTATGAGACAGCACGCACCGCTTTGCATTGCTGGCGGCGAAAATACGAACCTTATGCCTCGAATCCTGCGACGATTGAGACCGGCTCCAGCCCACGCCCCGGACAGGTAGCGGATGGTTTCCCTCAAACGCGGATTACAGCTGGCATGCGCGCTGCTCGCGCTCGCGGCGGCGCCGTGCCCCGCGGCGAGCGATGCCACCGAAGACAGGCTCGCGAACGGCCTGCGCGTGATCGTCAAGCCGGACCGGCGCGCGCCGGTCGCGGTGATGCTGCTGCTCTACAAGGTCGGCAGCGTGGACGAGGTGAACGGCGTGACGGGCGTGGCGCACGTGCTCGAGCACATGATGTTCAAGGGCACGCCGAGTGTTCCCGCCGGAGAGTACTCCCGGCTCATCGCCGCGGCCGGCGGGCGCGACAATGCCTACACGAGCAACGACCTCACCGGCTATTTCGCCGCGCTGCAAAAGTCGCAGCTCGAGCTCGCCTTGAAGCTGGAAGCCGACCGCATGGCGAACCTGACGCTGTCGCCCGAGGAGTTCGCGAAGGAGATCAAGGTGGTGATGGAGGAGCGCCGGCTGCGCACGGATGACCAGCCGCGCTCGCTGGTCTACGAGCAACTGATGGCGACCGCCCTGATCGCGCATCCTTACCGCAATCCGATCATCGGCTGGATGAGCGACCTGGAGAGCATGCGGGTCGAGGACGCGCGCGAGTTCTACCAGCGCTGGTACACGCCCGGCAACGCGACGCTGGTCGTGGTGGGAGACGTCGAGCCGGCGCAGGTACTGGCGCTCGCCGGCAAGTACTTCGGGGGAATCCCGGCGCGCAGCCTGCCCGCGCGCAAGCCGCAGGAGGAGCCGCCCCAGCTCGGCGTGAAGCGCGTCACGGTCAAGGCGCCCGCGGAGCTGCCGTACGTGTTGATGACCTTCCGCGCGCCGCCGTTGCGCGATGCCGAGCGCGACACGGAGCCGTATGCGCTGGAAATGCTCGCGGCCGTGCTCGACGGCAGCCAGGCGGCGCGGCTCAATCGCACGCTGGTGCGCAAGGAACGGATTGCCAGCTCGGCGGACGCCGGCTACGACGGCATCGCGCGCGGCCCCGGGTTCTTCTACCTCAGCGCGGTCCCGACGCCGGGGAAGACCGCGGCTGAAGTGGAAGCGGGCCTGCGGCGCGAGATGGCCAAAATCATCGAGCACGGCGTGACCCGGGAGGAGCTGGAGCGGGCCAAGGCGCAGGCGGTCGCCGCGCACGTCTATCAGCGCGACTCGATGCTGTCCCAGGCGCGCCAGATCGCTTCCCTGGAAGCCGCCGATATTTCTCACCGCACCCTGGACCTGCAGCTCAGGAAGCTGCGCGAGGTCACGCCCGAACAGGTGCGCGAGGTTGCGCGCAAGTACTTCCGGGACGATGCCCTGACTGTCGCGACGCTCGATCCGCAACCGCTCACGGGCGTGAAGCGGAAACCGCCGCCGCCGGGATTGAAGCATGCCCAATAGAAAAGCTACTGGAACCGCCGATGAACGCAGATAGAGTCGATCCTCCGAAGAGACCCGAAACGGGCTTTACGAAGAAGAAGGAAAGACGCAAAGCGCCATCATGAGATCAGTATCTTTTCTTTGCGGCTTTGCGGCTTTGCGTCCAGGGGTTTCATTTCCTATCGGCGTGTATCTGCGTCTATCTGCGGTTGCTGTACTGCTCTTGACCGCGGCGGGACCGGCGTCGGCGATCCTGCCGATCCAGCACTGGCAGACCGCCAACGGCGCGCGCGTCTATTTCGTGGAGAACCACGGCTTGCCCATGCTCGACCTGAGCGTGGACTTTCCGGCGGGCGCCGGCTACGACCGGCCGGCCAAGGCCGGCGCCGCCAGCATGACGCAGCGGCTGCTGCGCGCGGGGGCCGACAAGATGAGCGAGGACGAGGTCGAACGGCGGCTCGCCGACGTCGGCGCGCAGCTCGGCGGTCGCTTCGACAACGACCGCGCGGGACTGTCGCTGCGCACGCTGTCGAGCGCGCGGGAGCGGCAGCAGGCCCTTGAAGTTTTCGCGCGCGCGCTGCGCGCTCCGGATTTTCCCCGTGCCGTGCTGGAACGCGAGAAGGTGCGCCTGATCGGCTCGCTCAAGGAAGCCGACATCAAGCCCGATACCATCGTCACGCGCACCTTCTATCGCATGGCCTACGGCGACCACCCGTACGCGCTGCGCGACACCGGCGAAGTGGAGACCGTGCAGACCCTGGTGCGTGACGACCTGGTCCGGTTCCACCGCCGCCACTACGCAGCCCGCTACGCGGTGGTGGCGATGATCGGCGATGTGACGCGCGCCGAAGCGGAGGCGATTGCCGAGCAGATCACGCGCGGGCTGCCGCGGGGCGGCGCGGAGGAGCCGGTGCTGCCGCCGGTCAAGGGGCTGGCGAGCGGCGCCGCGCGCAACATCCCGCACCACGCGGCGCAGGCGCACATCGTGATCGGTGCCCCCGGCATCTCCCGCACCGACCCCGACTACATCGCGCTTTTCGTCGGCAATTTCGTGCTCGGCGGCGGCGGCTTCGTTTCCCGGATCATGGAGGAGGTGAGGTCGAAGCGCGGGCTCGCCTACTCGGCGTCGAGCTACTTCTATCCGCTCCAGCGGGAGGGGCCGTTCGTCATCAGCATGCAGACGCGCCGCGACCAGGCGACGCAGGCGCTCGATGTGGCGCAAGCCACGCTCGCGGAATTCGTCAAGTCCGGGCCGACCGAGGAGGAGCTTGCTGCGGCCAAGCGCAACATCGTCAACGGCTTCCCGCTGCGTATCGACAGCAACCGCAAGATCCACGAGTACCTCGCGCTGATCGGCTTCTATCGCCTGCCGCTTACCTATCTCGAGGACTTCGTCAAAAACGTCGAGCGCGTCACCGCGGCGGACATCCGTGACGCCTTCCAGCGCCGCATCCGGCCCGACCGCATGGTGACGGTCGTAGTGGGCGGCGGAGAAGGAAAACCTTAGCCACCGAGAACACAGAGAACACAGAGAACAAGCAGAGCGGGAGGTTTTTCCGGCTTCTTGTAGTTCCCTCTGTGCTCTCTGTGCTCTCTGTGGCTGAGCTGGTTCCGGGTTTGGCATGAGAGCGAACCGGGTGCGGATCATCGGCGGCGCCTGGCGCAGCCGGCTGATCGCCTTTCCTCCTCGCCGGGACCTCCGCCCGACTCCCGACCGGGTGCGCGAAACGCTGTTCAACTGGCTCGGCCAGGACCTGGCCGGAAAAACCTGCCTCGATCTCTTTGCCGGCAGCGGGGCGCTGGGATTCGAGGCCGCTTCGCGCGGCGCGCGGCGCGTAGTGATGGTCGAAAGCGACGCGGAGACCTTCCGCGCCCTGCAGGCGAGCCGCGAGCTGCTGAAGGCCGGCGCAGTGGAACTGGCAAGAGCGGATGCGCTAGAATTTCTGCGCTCGGACACGGGGCGGTATGACGTCGTGTTTCTCGATCCGCCTTTCAGGTCCGACTACTGGCGGCGGGTTGCGCCGCTGCTGCGGGCGCGCCTGGGACCGGGGGCGCTGGTCTACTACGAGAGCGCGCCGGAGCGCGAGCCGGCGCCGGAATGGGAAGTGCACCGGCAAGGCAAGGCGGGACAGGTCAGGTATCAATTGCTGAAGGCGAGGTCATCGTGAACCACAAGGCGGTCTACCCGGGGACTTTCGACCCGATCACGCTCGGCCACGAGGACCTGATCCGGCGCGCCGCGCGGCTGTTCGACTCGGTGATCGTGGCCGTGGCCGACAGCAGCGCAAAAAGGCCCTTCTTCACGCGCGACGAGCGCGTGGCAATGACGCGCGAGGTGATCAAGGACCTGAAGAACGTCGAGGTCAAGGGGTTTTCCGGGCTGCTGATGGAGTTCGTCCAGCAGAACAAGGCGCGGGTCGTGATCCGGGGGCTGCGGGCGGTGTCCGATTTCGAGTACGAATTTCAGCTCGCCGGCATGAACCGCGGACTGTATCCCGATGTCGAGACGCTGTTCCTGACGCCGGGCGAGCAGTACATGTTCGTCTCCGCCACCATCGTGCGCGAGATCTCGGTGATGGGCGGCGACGTGAGCAAGTTCGTGCCGGCCCACGTCGCAAAGCAGCTCAAGGCCAAGATCAAGACGCCCGGCGGCAAGTGATGCCGAAATGCTCGACGCAAAGGCGCAAAGCCGCAAAGGATTCCAGGGTTTTCCGGTGCCTCATGGTTTCTTTGCGCCTTCGCGTCTTTGCGTCCAGATTCTGAGCGGACGCAGATGGCGCTGAAGATCACCGACGAGTGCATCAACTGCGACGTGTGCGAGCCCGAGTGCCCGAACCAGGCGATCTCCCAGGGCGAGGAAATCTACGTCATCGACCCGCGCCGCTGCACGGAATGCGTCGGTCACTTCGACGAGCCGCAGTGCGTGAAGGTCTGCCCGGTGGACTGCATACCGCTCGACCCCGGCAACGTAGAGACGAAGGAGCAGCTCTACGCGAAATATCTCAAGCTCACTTCCGAAAAGGCGTGATTCGTGATTGGTGATTCGTGAATCGGTAAGATGCCAGCGGGTCGAATCACGACCCACAAATCACGATTCACGCTTTTTGGCACTTGGGGCAGTAGTAGGTCGAGCGCTGACCTTGCCGTATTTCCCGGATCGGTCTGCCGCAGCGCCGACACGCCTCGCCGGCGCGGTCGTAGACCATGAACTGGCTCTGGTAATTGCCCGCCATGCCGTCGCTGCGGACGTAGTCGCGCAGGCTGCTGCCGCCGGCGACGATCGCGAGCTCGAGAGTTTCACGGATCGCTTGCGCGAGCCGCTCGCAGCGCTCACGGGTCAGGCGCCGCGCCGCGACGCGCGGCGATATGCCGGCGCGGAACAGCGCTTCGTTGGCGTAGATGTTGCCCACGCCCGCAACCACATGGCTGTCCATTAGCGCGAGCTTGATCGCCGTATTCCGTTTGCGCATGGCCGCGTGCAGCGCTGCGCCGCCGAATTCGGGGGAGAGCGGCTCCGGGCCGATGGTGGCGAGCAGGGCATGGGACAGCGGATCTCCTGCCTGCCACAGCACCAACCCGAAGCGGCGGGGATCGCGCAGCCGCACCACGGCGCCGCTCTCCAGCACCAGGTCGAAGTGATCGTGCGCGGTGGGAAGCGTCGTCCCGTTGACCACCCACAGCCGGCCCGACATGCCGAGATGCACGATCAGAGTGCCCGTCCCGCAGTCCACGAGCAGGTACTTGCCGCGCCGGGAAAGCGACCGCACCGTGGCGCCGGCCAGGAGCTGCGGCAGCCGCCGCGGCACCGGCAGCCGCAGCTGCCGGTTGCGCACTACCGCCGCCTTGATGCGCTGGCCGACCAAGACGGGTTCCAGCCCCCGCCGGGTCGTTTCTACTTCGGGTAACTCAGGCATGCCCGACCCGGTGACGAGTGCGCGCCGAGGGGCGGAAGAGGGGCCCCGATGATTCTCGGGGGATCTGACCCCCGGTGGCGCGCGTGCGGCCGACTAGATGACGCCCGATCGGCGGTGGCATTTCGGAGGCCGCGGGTGACGATTGACGAGTCATTTCTTCTGCGTCGGCTCGCTGCGTACCTCCGGCCTCGGCGGGGAGAACAGCCGCTTCGCGGCCTCCGCGCGCAGGTGGTACTGCATCTTCTCGTCGGTGCGCACCAGCACGAGCTCCGGCTGGCGCGCGAGCACGCCGAGGGTGACGTTGCGGCCGTTCTTCAATCGCACCCGGATCTCCGCAAACGGCTTGCCCCGGGTCCACGGCTCGACGCGCAGCGCGCTCGCCAGGTGCCATTCGTCCAGCCAGCGCATGAACTCCTCCTGGCTCACCGTGCTCGCGCCCGGCGTCAGCGTCCACCTGCCGCCGCGCTGTTCCACGGTGAAGTCCCTGAGCTCGATGCGCGCCGGCGCCTCGTCGGCGGCGAACAACTGCCGGTTGGCGGCATCGGCCGGCCGCGCCGGCAGCGCCGCCCCGTAGCGCGGATGCAGCGTGTAGACGTAGTCGCCGGAGAGCACGTACTGCTCCCGCGTAACGGCGTTCACCAGCCCGAAGACGAAGGTCTGCCCGGCGAGCGTGACCCAGGCAACGGGCCGGTCCAGCTCGAAGCGCGCAAGCTCGGCCGCGGGCAGGCGGTGGGAGGATTTCGCTTCCGCGATGGCGAGCACCTGGTGCGCGCGCAGCGCATCCGCGCGCGCGGCGAACGGCGAGGCGACGTACCAGCCGTCCTGCCGCCGCTCGAGCAGCAGCGGGGCGGCGTCGCCGGGGCGCTCGACCCGGATCGACCGGATTTCCTGCGCCTTTAGAGTGGAGACGGGATACTGGGCTGGACCCCGCGCCGGCTTGAAGTAGATATAGATGGCGAGAACCGCGACCGCCGCCGCAAGCAGCACCGTGCGCCACGACCTGCCGTTCATATGCGGCGGCGGCGCCACCAGATCACCGCGCCGGTCACCATGAACGCGAGCGGCAGCGCGAACAGAAAGGCGAGCGCAATGAGAAACAGCACCGGTTGCGTGAGTTCGAAGGCGCCGTCGGCGGCGACCCGCGGCTGTATCGTGATCAGGCGGTCGTCGCCGGAG
>JBIOVQ010000118.1:0-19846 GCA_044867805.1 Burkholderiales bacterium
CCATGAATTTCGCGTCGAAGCCCAGGTCACGAAGCACGATCGCCGTTTTGCATCCGACGTGGAATCCGTAGGCGCAGTAAACGACCACCGGCTCCGATTTCGAGAGCTCGCCGGCCCATTCCCGGACGCGCTCCGGGTCGCGCCAAGTGGCGTCCTGCATCACATCGGGCGACGTGGACTTCGAGACCGGCGGACGCGCATCGATGACCTGCACCGGCTTGCCCGCGTCCAGCATCGCCTTGACCTCATCGACGCCGATGCCGGGGATGTCGCCGAACTCAGGCTGCTCGAGGGGACGCGGCGGACCGATCTTCGCGGCGTCCTCGTAGCGGGTCAGCGCCGCGTTCCAGTCCAGGTTACGCATGAATGCAGCCACGTAGGCTTTCGCATTGGCGCCGTAATCCATATGGTAGGCATGCTCGTACATGTCCAGGGCGAGTATCGGGATGCCGCTTGCGACGGCCTGGCTGTGCTCGGACGCATACTGGTTGATCAACCGCCGGTCGCGCGGAACGTAGGTCAACAGCACCCACCCCGAGCCGCCGGAAAGGGCGTTGCCCATCGCGACGAACTCGTCGCGCCAGCGCTGCTCCGAGCCGAAGTCACGCGCGAGAACCGAGGCCATCGCCTCGGGGGGCTTGCCGCCCTCGCCGCCCAGGCATGCGAAATAGAGCTCGTGTAGCAGCGTGGAGTTGAGCGCAACCAGCTGCTCTCGCTTCAATCCGTTGATGACGTAGCCGGGTGTCTTCGCGAAGTCGAGCGACTCGAGTTGCTCCGTGATGGCATTCAGGCGCCGCATCGCGCCGCCATAGTTGTTTTCATAATGACTCTCGATCAGCCTGATCGACAGATAGGCCAGGGTCCAGGGACGGCAGTGGATGGGCTTGAGTTGGTACTTCATGACACCTCCTTCTATGTCAAACGTTGAATGAACTTCGAGCGCGCGAGGATTCCGATCAGGCCGCCGGCGAGAATCAGCGAGATCACCGGCAGGCGCCAGGCAAGGAGCACGGCAACCGTGGCCGCCAGCAGGACGGCAGAGAAAGCGTCCGGCGCGGCGTGCGGCACGAGCTGGAACACCGTGACAGCAATGGTGCCCACCACCGCCGGCGCAATTCCCCGCATCGCGGCCTTCATCCATGCCAGTTCCCGCACACGGTCCAGGAATGGCAGGATTGAAAGCGCCAGGATGAAAGACGGCAGGAAGATGGCGCACGCCGCCACCGTGGCGCCGGCGATTCCGGCCACCTTGTAGCCCACGTAGGCGGCGACCATGATAATCGGCCCCGGCGTGAGCTGGCTCAGCGTCAGGCATTCGAGAAATTCCTGCGACGTGATCCAGTTGAGCTGGTTCACCACCTGATCCTGCACGAAGGCGATGATCGTCATGCCGCCGCCGAAAGTCACGGCGCCGACCTTGAAGAAGAACAAGCCGAGATCCCACAGATTCGGGTGACCCGCAGCGCCGGCACCGGATCCCGCGAGCACGGATTCGGCCGCGCGCTCGACGCCGATCAGCAGCAGCGCCACGGCAGCCGCGATCAACCCAGCCTTGCGCGAGTAGTGCATTGCCACCCCTGCGCAACCAGCCAGGATCAGGGTGCCCGCTACACCGAGAATGGAGAAAGCCAGGGCAGCCGCCGCGGCCGCAGCCATGACCCCGGAAAAAGCGTCCTTGATCGCCGTCTTCCCGAGCCGGAAAGCCGCGACCACGAAGATGCCGAGCACGACGGGGCTCAAGCCGTAGAACGCGTCGCGGATGAAGGGCAGCGCGCCATACTGGGCGGCCACGACGCTGAGGACCAGCACGATTACGAACGCCGGCGCCATGAACGCGAGGCCGGCGAGCACGCCACCCCAGAAGCCAACGCGCTGATGGCCTACGAAGATGCACATCTGCATGGCCGGCGCTCCCGGAAGCACGTTGACGAAGGCGAGGCCCTCAAGGAAGCGCTCTTTCGTGATCCAGGCGCGCCGCTCCTGGACTTCGGATTGAATCAGCCCCCAGATCGCCGCGGCGCCATAGCCCACGGCACCGATCTTGAGGAACACGCTCGCCACCTCCCAGAAGGAGCGGCGGTCCGGGTGAGAACTTGTGCGAGTCGATTCGTCCATGTGACAACTCCTTCCCCGAGGGGAATGGAGCAGCGCTTGAGACGAATCGTCTTTTTGGACCGGGTGCCTGCGTAAGACCCGGCTAGAGTTCGACTGCCTGCGAACGTCTACAAAGTGTTGTACACTTTATAACATATATGTGATAATGTCAACACATCCATAGAACGCCCTCCCCTCGGGCTGCATGAAGTGGGTCCCGGCCCTGGGGTTCGTCGCCTAACTCTCTGATGGATATACCTTTATGGCTGCATTCCTGGCACTACTGACCAGCCTGCCGACCGGAAACTCGACCCTGCGCATGCGGGTATGGAGGGCGCTGAAGAGTACCGGGTGCGGGGTCCTGCGCGACGGCGTCTACGTTCTGCCGGTCGAGGCTCCACAGGCGGCCGCCCTGGCCGAAGCCGAGTCGGAGGTCAGAGCCGCCGGCGGGTTTGCCATGACCGTGGAAATGAATCTGAAGAATCCCGCTCAGCTCGAACACGTTCGCAAGCTGTTTGACCGAAGCGAAGAATACGGAGCACTCGTCAAGCGACTCAACGCCGCCAAGGCTTCACTGCCGCGGCTCGGAAAGCGTAAGGCGGACACGCTGGGCCAGCGCTTGCGCCGCGCGCTCGAAGAGCTGGTCGAGATCGATTTTTATCCCGGCCAGGCCCGTTTGCAGGCCAGGGACGCGTTGTCAGCCTTCGAGCGCGAGGTGCAAGGGCTGTCCTCCGAGGGCGAGCCGCATTCCTCGAAGGGGAAAGTGCGCCGGCTCGACCCGGCAAAGTACCGCAATCGGTTATGGGCCACGCGCAAGGATCTCTGGGTGGACCGGCTGGCCAGTGTCTGGCTCATCAAGCGATTCATAGACAGAGGCGCGAAATTCGCGTGGATCGACCGCCCGCGCGACCGTCCCAAGGGATCCGTCGGATTCGATTTCGATGGCGCCGAGTTCACGCACGTTGAAAGCCGCGTGACGTTCGAGGCACTCCTGACGAGTTTTGGGCTCGACCGAGACGAAGCGCTTGCGGCTATCGGCCGGGCGGTTCACTTTCTCGACGTAGGCGGCATACCGGTTGCAGACGCCAGGGGCCTCGAAACCCTGCTCCGCGGAATCAAGGGAACGGCGCGGAGCGATGATCAGCTGTCTCGGGAAGCGAGCAAGGTCTTCGATCACTTCTACTCGGCTTACGTGCAAACAACCCCTGCGTAAGCAGTCTCAGTGCCCGTGCCCATGGTCGTGCCGGTGATGCAGATCCGGCCAATGCGGATGCGCGTGCGTCATCGGTTCATGCCGATGGCGATGCGTATGCAGCGTCCCGCGCGGTAGGCCCGGATGCGCGTGCAGATGGTGCCCGTCGTCGTGGCGATGGGGATGCTCGTGGTCCATCTCTTCATGCGCATGGACGTGCGCGTGGCGCTCGAGCGCGAAAAGCGCAATTCCGGCGATGAACAGCGCGCCCGCAGCGAGATGGGCGCCGGTCAGCGACTCTCCCAGCGCCAGCACCGAGATGAGGACTCCAAAGAACGGCGCGCAGGCGAATGCGATTTGCGCACGGGTCGCACCGAGCAGCTGCGCGGAGCGAATGTAGAGCACGATGCTTGCGCCGTAGGCCCACACGCCTACAAACAGCGCGCAAAGCACGGCGACCGGCCCCGCTGAGAAGGGATCGAGCGCGATGCCGACCGCCAGATTCGCGATACCGGAGACCAAGCCCTTCCAGAAGGTGCTTTGGCCCGGAGTGATGCCGTCGATGAGCGCAGTGAAGTGGTTGTCGAGCCCCCAGCATACGCACGCGAGCAGCACGAGAAACGCGGCCTCCACGCCGGCCATGCCATGCGGCAGGGACAGGATCGCTCCGCCCGCAAAGGCCGCCGCTACCCCGCCCCATCCGTTGATGCCGAGGTGTTCGCGAAAGACCAGGACACCCAGAAGGGCCGTTGCCGCCACCTCGAAGTTCAGCCACAACGAGACGGACGCGGCCTCCGAGGAACGAAGCGCGAGGAGCAGGAGCACCGGCCCGGCAATGCCACCGGCCATGATCGCGCCGAGCAAGCGCAGGCGGTTGCTGCGGTCGCCGCGCGCCGGCAGGCGCAGCCCTCCTGCGCCCCCTGCAGAGGGAACGACACCGAGTGCCGCACCCAGATAGAGCAGGCCCGCAAGCTGAAACGGCGTGAGGCCGTCCAGCAATACCTTGCTCGCCGGCGTTGCCGCCCCGAACAGTGCGGCGGACAGGATCGCCAGCACCACGGCAGCAGGCATCTTCATTGGCGGGTCGCCTTGGCTCGCGGCGGGATGCTCTTCAATAGGACTTCGGCAGGCCGAGCACCCGCTCCGCGATGTAGCACAGGATCAGCTGCGGGCTGACCGGGGTGATGCGCGGGATCAGCGACTCGCGCAGGTAGCGCTCGACGTGGAATTCCCGCGCGTAGCCCATGCCGCCGTGGGTCATGACCGCCGTTTCGCAGGCCCTGAACCCCGCCTCGCCGGCCAGGTACTTGGCCGCGTTCGCCTCGGCGCCGCACGGCTGGCCCGCGTCGTAGAGCGTCGCCGCCCTGAACACCAGAAGGTTTGCCGCTTCGAGCTCGATCCAGCGCTGCGCCAGGGGGTGCTGGATCGCCTGGTTCTGCCCGATCGGACGGTCGAAGACGATGCGCTCCTTCGCGTAGTCCGCGGCGCGCTTCAGGGCGGCGCGGCCGATGCCGACCCCCTCGGCCGCGATCATGATGCGCTCGGGATTCAGGCCGTGCAGCAGGTACTCGAAACCCTTGCCCTCGTCCCCGATGCGATCGGTGACCGGCACCTCGAGGCCGTCGATGAATACCTGATTGGAATCGACCGGCTTGCGGCCCATCTTGGGGATCTCGCGCGCCTCCACGAACTTGCGATCGACATCGGTGTAGAACAGGCTCAGTCCCCGGGAGCGTTTCTTGCCGACTTCCTCGAGCGGCGTGGTGCGCGCGATCAACAGCATCTTGTTGGCGACCTGCGCGGTCGAGATCCAGATCTTCCGTCCCGATATGACGTAACGGTCGCCTTTCTTCACCGCTTTGGTCTTCAGCTTCGTGGTGTCGAGGCCGGCGTCGGGCTCCGTGACGCAGAAGCACGCCTTGTCGCGGCCGGCGATGAGCGGCGGCAGCCAGCGCTTCTTCTGGTCTTCGGTGCCGAACACCACTACCGGGTTGAGGCCGAAGATGTTGAGGTGCACGGCGGAGGCGCCCGACATGC
This sequence comes from Burkholderiales bacterium, assembly GCA_044867805.1. Lineage (GTDB taxonomy): Bacteria > Pseudomonadota > Gammaproteobacteria > Burkholderiales > SG8-41 > SG8-41. The sequence continues at coordinate 5,324 of JBIOVQ010000118.1, forward strand.
AGGCGCCGGACTCCGCGATCGTTTGCATCATGAGCGCGGCCTCGGTGATGCCCAGGCCCGCGCCACCGAACTCTTCCGGCATGGCGATGCCGAGCCAGCCGTCGCGCGCCAGCGCCTGGTGGAAGTCGTCGGGGAAGCCGCCTTCCGTGTCCTTCTTCAGCCAGTAGGCGGCGTCGAACCGGGCGCAGATCTTCTCGATCGCGGCGCGGATGGCGAGCTGCTCTTCGGAGAACGAGAAATCCATTTTTCTCATGAAGCGTGATAAGTGATGGGTGATAGGTGATAGGGCTCAGTTCCGCGCGAACGCGCGGGTACCATATCACTTATCACCTATCACTTATCACGCCTTTGGCACGGAGGTGACGCCCGCCGCCATCAGGGCGTCGATCTCGGCGCGCGTATAGCCCGCCTCGCCGAGAATCTCCATGCTGTGCTCGCCCAGGCGCGGCGCCGGCCGCAGCTTGCCCGGCGGCGTCCGCGACCACCGGCCCGGCGTCGTCATCGTCCGCAGCCTCCCTTCCGTCGGATGCTCGGTCGTGACGTAAAACCCGCTTTCCGCGAGATGCGGATCTTCGATGATGTCGTCCACCGAGTTGAGCGGCGTGACCGGGATGTCGGCTTCCATCAGAAGGCGGAGCCACTCCGCGCTCGTGCGCCGCGCCATCTCTCCGGCGACGAATTCGTAGACTTCCGCGATATTCCGGGACCGCGCTTCCTGGCTGGAAAAGCGTTGGTCGCCCTCGAACATGTCCTCGCGGCCTATCAGGCGGAAGAAGCTGCGCCAGTGCTTGTCGTTGTAGACCAGCACGCACACGTAGCCGTCCTTCGTCGCATACGGCTGCCGGTGGGGCGCCAGCATGCGCTCGTAGCGGTACGGCTCCATCGGCGGGTCGAAGGTGCGCCCGCCCATGTGGTCACCCATCACCATGTGGGCGAGCGTCTCGAACATCGGCACCTCCACCGCCTGGCCCTTGCCGGTGCGCTCGCGGCAATAAAGGGCCGCGGTCACCGCGTTGACCGCGGCGAGCCCGGTGATGCGGTCCGATATCGCGGTCGGAACGTAGCGCGGCCGGTCCGCGCCCGCCTCCAGCAGCAGGTGCGGGAGGCCCGATCGTCCCTGTATCAGGTCGTCGTAAGCGGGCTGCCCGGCGTAGCGCCCCGCCTCGCCGTAGCCGTAGGCGCCGACATAAATGATGCGCGGATTGGTCGCGGCGACCTCCTCGTACGAAAGACGCAGCCTGCGCATCGCCTGCGGCCGCACGTTGTAGACGAGGACATCGCCGGCCCGCGCCAGCCGCAGCAGCGCCTCGCGGCCTTGCGGCTGCTTGAGGTCGAGGACGATGGAGCGCTTGTTGCGGTTGTGATGAAGAAATATGTGTCCCATTCCGGGATGCCGCATGGGCGCGATATGGCGCAGCACGTCGCCTTCGGGCGGCTCGACCTTGACGACGTCCGCGCCCAGGTCAGCGAGGATCTGGGTCGCGAACGGCCCCATCACGACCGTCGTGAGATCGATGATGCGAACGCCGCCGAGCGGCCCGTTCATGCGATCAAACCCAAAACAAGATTAACCGCAGATACACGCAGATAAACACAGATGAAAAACGGAATGAAGGCAAAAATATGCTGTTGTTTGATCTTATATCTGCGTTCATCCGCGTTTATCTGCGGTTCCATTATTGTTCTTCTTGGCGCCTTGGCGTCTTGGCGGCTAATTTCCTACTCGGGCTCGATCCCAGCGGCCTTGATGACCCTCGCCCACTTGGACGATTCGGACGCCTGGAACTTCGCCAGCTCGGCCGAGGTGCCGGTCCAGGGCTCGATACCGGTGGTCTGGAAGAAAGACTGCGCGGACGGGCTCCTGGTGGCGTGGATGAACAGCTCGCGCAGCCGCGCCACGACGGCGGGCGACGTCTTCGCCGGCGTGTAGGCCGCGAACCAGAAGGTCAGCTCGTAGCCCTTCACGCCGGCTTCGTCTATCGTCGGCAGGTCGGGCACGTTCGGCAGGCGCTTCGGGCTGCTCGCGCCGAGGGCGCGCAGCTTGCCAGCCCGCACCTGGGGCAGGCCGGTGACGACGTCGGTGATCATCATGTCGATATGGCCGCCGACGAGGTCGGTGACCGCCATCGGGTTGCTCTTGTAGGGAACGTGCACGAGCTTGAGTCCCGCCATCTGCTGGAACAGCTCGCTCGCGACGCGGCTCGAGGAGCTGCCGCTGCCGAACGTGAGCTTGCCCGGCTGGCGCTTCGCCAGCGCGATGAATTCCTTCACGGTCTTCACCGGCACCCGCGGGTGCACGACCATGACCTGCCCGCCGCGCGCGATCGTGGTGACGGGCGTGAAATCCCGCACGGGATCGTACGGAATCTTCTTGTACAGATGCTCGTTGGCGGCGTGCGTGGTGTTGGTCCCGATGATCACGCTGTAACCGTCCGCCGCCGTCCGGATGAAGGCCTGCGTGGCGATGATCCCGTTCGCGCCCGGCCGGTTGTCGATGACGACGTTCTGCATCGTCTCGGCCGTGACGCCCTGGCCGAGCGAGCGCGCCAGCGTGTCGGTCGCGCTGCCCGCCGCGAACGGAACATAGAACGTAACCGGCTTCGCCGGATACTCCTGCGCCATCGCGGCGAAAACATGCATCGCCGCGACGAATGCGATCCAACGAACCGACAATCTGTTTCGATCAAGCATCGCCATCCCCTTGCTATCGGAAAATCGTGAATTGTGACTCGATTGTTTCCTTTGATGCTATCGGCGTGTATCGGCGTTCATCGGCGGCTAGTTCTTGACCCCAAGCATTTCCGCCGCGTGCTTCCGCGTCGTCTCCGTGATCTTCACGCCCCCCAGCATGCGGGCGATTTCCTCCACGCGCTGCTCCCTGTTCAGCACCGTCACCCGGCTCAGCACCTTGCCGTTCGCGGTGCCCTTCGTCACCTGCCACTGCTGGTCCGCCGAGGCGGCGACCTGCGGCAGATGCGTGATGCACATCACCTGGTGCCTGGCGCCGAGCTGCTTCAGCATTTTCCCCACGATCTCCGCCACGCGCCCGCCGATGCCCGCGTCCACCTCGTCGAAGATCAGCGTCGGCACCTGCGCCACCTGGCTGGCCACTGTCTGCACGGCCAGGGACAGCCGCGACAGTTCGCCGCCCGACGCGACCTTGGCGAGCGGCTGCGGCGCCATGCCCTTGTGGGCCGCGACCAGGAATTCCACGCTCTCCAGGCCATGCGCCGTGACTTCAGGCGCCGCGGCGAGCGCGACCTCGAACGTGCCGCCCTGCATGGCCAGCTGCTGCATCGCCTCCGTCACCTGGTCCGACAGCTTGCGCGCAGCCTTCTTGCGCGCGCTCGAGAGCTTCCTGGCCTCCGCGACGCACGCTGCGTGCGCTTCATCTTCCAGCTTGCGCAGCGCTTCCACGTCGCCGCCCTCGCCCAGCTCCTGCAGGCGCGCTTGCGCGGCTTCCAGCTTCGCCGGCAGCGCTTCCGGCTGGACACGGTGCTTGCGCGCCGCGGTATGGATGGCGTCCAGCCGGCCTTCGACCTCGCGCAGGCGCTGCGGATCGAGTTCGAGGCGCTCGCCGTAGCGCCGCAGGACCTGCGCTGCGTCCTGTAGCTGGATTCGCGCCGACTCGAGCGCATCCAGGATCTCGCGCAGCTTCGGATCGTGCTCGACGAGGTTTTCGAGGCTGGCGACGACGGCGTTCACCTGCGCCAGGCTGGCGCCGTCGCCCTCCGCGAGGGCATCCACCGCGCCCTGGGCCGCCTCCATCAGGCTCGCCGCGTGCGCAAGCCGGGAGTGCTCGACCGTCAGCTCCGGCCATTCCTCGGCGCTGAACTTGAGCGTTTCCAGCTCCTTCACCTGCCACTCGAGCTGCTCGCGCTCCGCGGCGAAGGCGGCCGCGTTGGTCTCGAATGCGACCCGGTTCTCGTGCTTCTGCTGCCACGCGCGATAGAGTGCCGCCACCCTGGCCGCCCCGTCGAGGAGCCCGCCGTAGCCGTCGAGCAGCTCGCGCTGGGCCGCCGCGCGCAGCAGCGACTGGTGCTCGTGCTGGCCGTGGATATCCACCAGGAATTCGCCCGCCTCCCTCAGCTGCGCGGCGGTCGCGGCCCGGCCGTTGATGAAGCCCCGCGAGCGCCCCGACGCGTCGATCACGCGCCGCACCAGGAACGCTTCGTCGTCGCCCGCGAGATCGCTTTCCTTGAGCCAGCGGCCGATGTCGGCGCGGCCGCCAAGGTCGAATTCGGCGCTCACTTCCGCGCGCTCGGCGCCCCCGCGCACCACGATGGCCTCGGCGCGCGCACCGAGCACCAGCGCGAGCGCGTCGATCAGGATCGATTTGCCGGCCCCGGTCTCTCCCGTCAGCACCGTGTAGCCCGGCGCGAACTCCAGCTCCAGGCGGTCCACGATCACGAAGTCACGAATCGAAAGCGAGCGGAGCATAGACAGCGTGATTAGTGAATGGTGATTAGTGATTGGAAAAGCGCTCTTCCACGAGAAACAACCTAATCACTATTCACCAATCACCAATCACGCACTTCTACTCTCTGTTCCAGTTGAGCTTCAGCCGCAGCATGTTGTAGTAGCTGTGCCCCTCGGGGTGGAGCAGGCTCAACGGGCGCGGATAGCGCCGCACGACGATGCGGTCGTCCGCGCGCAGCTCGCAGCGCGAATGGCTGTCGAAATGCACGCGCGGCTCGGGGTTGTCGCGCACGATGATTTCGACCGTGCAGTCGCTGCTGATCACGATGGGGCGGTTGGACAGCGTGTGCGGGGACACCGGCACCAGCGCGATCACCGACAGCGACGGGTGAATGATCGGGCCGCCCGAAGACAGCGCGTACGCGGTGGAGCCGGTGGGCGTCGCCACGATCAGGCCGTCCGCGCGCTGGTTGTAGATGAACTGGCCGTCCACGCGCGCCTCCAGCGCGAGCATGCTGCCCGCGACGCCCTTGCTGATCACGACGTCGTTGAAGGCGAGCGCCTCGAACACCTGCTTCCCGCCGCGGTGCACCTTGCCCTCCAGCAACATGCGCTGTTCGGCCACGAAGCGGCCGTCGAGGATCGCGCCGATGGTGGCGATCATGTTGTCCACCGAGATGTCGGTGAGGAAGCCGAGGCGGCCCTGGTTGACGCCCACCAGCGCCACGTCATTGGGGGCGAGCGCCCGCGCGATATTGAGCATGGTGCCGTCGCCGCCGATGACGACGGCGAGGTCCGCCTTCCTGCCCAGCTCGTCGAGCCCCAGGGCCGGGTACTTCGCCCCTTTCACCACCGCGGCGGTCTGCTGGTCGATCAGCACCTTCACCTTGCGGCGCTCGAGGTAGCCGGCGAGCTCGAGCAGGGGCGCGGCAACTTCCTCGCTCTGGTACTTGCCGGCCAGCGCGACGGTCTTGAACGGCGTTTTCATGGGCGCATTCTAACCGCAAAGGCCGTGATTCGTGATTCGTGAATCGCGAATCGAAGACCCCTGAAGACCGCGGCCGAAAGCGGCTTTTGCCATTCACTATTCACCATTCACCATTCACGGCTTTTAGTACAATAGAGGCATGCCCTCAGACGCACCGGCCCTGAACGAGCGGGCGCAGCTCCTCTTGAAGACGCTGGTCGAGCGGTATATCGCCGACGGCCAGCCGGTCGGCTCGCGCGCACTGTCCAAGTACACCGGCATCGACCTCAGTCCCGCCAGCATCCGCAACGTGATGGCCGACCTCGAGGAGATGGGCTTCATCGCGAGCCCGCATACGTCGGCCGGCCGGGTGCCCACGGCGCGCGGCTACCGGTTCTTCGTGGACACGCTGCTCACGATCAAGCCGCTCGATTCCGTCGAGATCAACCAGCTCGAGGGGCAGCTCCAGGCGGACAACCGCCAAAGGCTGGTGGCGTCGGCCTCGCAACTTCTCTCGGACCTCACGCATTTCGCGGGCGTCGTGATGACCCCGCGGCGCAGCGTCGGCTTCCGCCACATCGAGTTCCTGCGGCTCTCCAGCTCGCGCATCCTGCTCATCCTGGTGACCGCCGAAGGCGACGTGCAGAACCGCATCCTGCTCACCGACAAGCCGTATACGCCCTCGGAGCTGACCGAGGCAGCGAACATCCTCAACCAGAACTACGCCGGGCTGACTTTCGAGGACATCCGGCGGCGCATACGGGAAGAGCTCAAGCAGCTCACCGCGGACATGACGCGGCTCATGACCGCCGCGCTGGAAGCCGGCAGCCAGGCGGCAACCGATTCGGCCGACGAGGTCGTGATCTCGGGGGAGAGCAACCTGCTCGATTCGCAGGACCTGTCCTCGAACATGAGCAACCTGCGCAAGCTGTTCGAGTTGTTCGACCGCAAGACCGGCCTGATGCAGTTACTAGACCTCTCGAGCCGAGCGCACGGCGTGCAGATCTTCATCGGTGGCGAGGCCGGTGTCGCGCCCCTCGACGAGTGCAGCGTGGTCACCGCCCCCTACAAGGTGGACGGTCAGGTCGTCGGCACGGTGGGCGTGATCGGCCCCACGCGCATGTCCTATGATCGCGTGATCCCGATCGTGGACATCACCGCCCGGCTGCTGTCCACCATGCTCACGCAGCGTTGAGCGCGCGAGAGGAGTGAGGCGTGAGGCGTGAGGGGTGTCAGGTTGCAGGCCGCGGCATTTTCTCCTCACTCCTTACTCCTAACGCCTCACCCGGAGCGTAGCGCATGTCCGGCTACGCTCCAGAGCCCCCCTACTCGCACGGCACCCAGCCCCGCATCGGCGTCCTGCTGATCAGTCTCGGCACGCCCGAAGCGCCGACCGTGGAGGCGGTGCGTACGTACCTGAGGGAGTTCCTGTCCGACCCGCGCGTCATCGAGATACCGCGCCTCGTCTGGCGGCCGATCCTGCATCTCTTCGTGCTCGCCCGGCGCCCCAAGACCTCGGCCCAGCGCTACGCGCAGGTGTGGATGAGCGAGGGGTCGCCGCTGCGGGTCCACACGGAGCGCCAGACAACGCTGCTGCGCAACTACCTGGAGGAGCGCGCCCAGCAGCTGCCCCTCGTCGTGGACTACGCGATGCGCTACGGCAAGCCCTCGATCCCGGACAAGCTGCAGGCGATGAAAGCGCAGCATTGCGACCGCATACTGCTGCTGCCGCTTTATCCCCAGTACGCGGCGAGCACCACCGCCAGCGCGCTCGACGCCGCGTACCGCTGCCTCCGGGAGATGCGCAATCAGCCGGCGCTGCGCGCGGTGAGGAGCTTTCACGATCATCACGGCTACATCGCCGCGCTGGCGCAGTCCCTGCGCGACTACTGGGCAAGGAACGACCGCCCGGACGTGCTGGTCATGAGCTTCCACGGCGTGCCGCGCGCGACCCTCGACAAGGGCGATCCTTACCACTGCGAGTGTCACAAGACCGGCCGCCTGCTGGCGGAAGCGCTGGGGCTGAAAGCGGAGCGCTACCGCGTGGCGTTCCAGTCGCGTTTCGGGCGCGCCGAATGGCTGAAGCCCTACACCGCGGATACGCTCGCCGAGCTGGGCAAGCAGCGCGTGCGTCGCGTGGACGTGATCTGTCCCGGTTTCGTGGCCGATTGCCTGGAGACCCTCGAGGAAATCGCGATCGAGGCCAAGACCATCTTCCTCAACGCGGGAGGGCGCGAGTTCCACGCCGTTCCGTGCCTCAACGAGCGCACCGACTGGATCCATGCGCTGACCGATGTCGCGGCGACTAACCTGCTCGGCTGGACCGACATCGCGCATACGCACGAGACGCTCCAGATGTCACGTCTGCGCGCGCTCTCCCTCGGCGCGAAGGCCTGAAACGCCGGCCATGCCGGCGTTTAGCCTGCAAGCCTGGCATGACTTCAAAGCAGCTTATAGAACAACGCGTTGGGAGTGAGGCCTCGCCCTTGAAATCCTGCCGCCCGCCACTATGTCCCATAGGCTAACCCCGGAGAACAACGAGATGCAGGAGACCCCCGAGGCCACCAATCCGGATGGCCAGACCCCGGCGGGCGAGCTGGCGCCGCCCCAGCCGCAACCCTCCCAGAGGCCGGCGGCAGCGGCCGCCGGCCAGCAGCCCGCCACCCCCGCGGAGCCCGGCCTCGAGGAGAGGTTGAGAAAGGCCGAGCTGGCTGCCGCGGAGCATCACGACGCGTGGCTGCGGGCCAAGGCCGAGGCCGACAACATCCGCAAGCGCGCGCAGGGCGAAATCGCGAGCGCGCACAAGTTCGCGCTCGAGGGATTCGCCTCCGACCTGCTGGCGGTCAAGGACAGCCTGGAAGCGGCGATCGCCTCCGAGAACGCGTCGGTCGAGAGCATGCGCAGCGGCATCGAGCTGACCCTCAAGCAGCTGGCCGGCGTGTTCGAGCGCTACAACCTCGCCGAGATCAACCCCCTCGGGCAGAAATTCGACCCGCACCGCCACCAGGCGATCAGTACCGTCGAGTCCGACGCCGAGCCCAATACCGTGGTGCAGGTCCTGCAGAAGGGCTACCTGCTGCACGAGCGGGTCATACGCCCGGCCCTGGTGACTGTCGCCAAGGCCAGGGCGCGTTGAAAAACGGGCGCCGGCCCCCATATGGACAGTTAGAGGAATTTGCTGAGAAACCAACGAGGTAGAACATGGCGAAGATCATCGGCATCGACCTGGGGACGACCAATTCGTGCGTGGCCGTCATGGAGAACGGCCAGCCCAAGGTGATCGAAAACTCCGAGGGGGCCCGCACCACCCCGTCCATCGTTGCGTACATGGAGGACGGCGAGATCCTGACGGGCGCGCCGGCGAAGCGCCAGGCGGTCACCAACCCCAAGAACACGCTCTACGCGGTGAAGCGGCTGATCGGCCGCCGGTTCGCCGACGCCGAAGTGCAGAAGGCACTCAAGGTGGTGCCGTACAAGATCGCCGAAGCCCCCAACAAGGACGCGTGGGTCGAGGTGCGCGGCAAGAAGATGGCGCCCCCCGAGATCTCCGCGCAGGTCCTGATCAAGATGAAGAAGACCGCCGAGGACTACCTCGGCGAACCCGTGACCGAGGCGGTCATCACCGTGCCCGCGTACTTCAACGACTCGCAGCGCCAGGCGACCAAGGACGCCGGCCGCATCGCGGGCCTCGAGGTCAAGCGCATCATCAACGAGCCGACCGCGGCCGCGCTGGCCTTCGGCCTCGACAAGCAGGAGAAGAAGGACCGCAAGATCGCGGTCTACGACCTCGGCGGCGGGACTTTCGATATCTCGATCATCGAGATCGCCGACGTCTCGGGCGAGAAGTCGTTCGAGGTGCTCTCCACCAACGGCGACACCTTTCTCGGCGGCGAGGACTTCGACCAGCGGCTGATCGAGTACCTGTGCGACGAGTTCAAGAAGGACAACGGCGTCGACCTGCGCAAGGACATGCTCGCGCTGCAGCGGCTGAAGGACGCCGCCGAAAAGGCCAAGATCGAGCTCTCCTCGAGCACGCAGACCGAGATCAACCTGCCCTACATCACGGCCGACCAGTCCGGGCCCAAGCACCTGGCGATCAAGGTGACGCGCGCCAAGTTCGAGAGCCTGGTCGAGGACCTGATCGACAAGACGATCGAGCCCTGCCGCATCGCGCTCCAGGACGCCAAGGTCAAGGCCGGAGACATCTCCGACGTGATCCTGGTGGGCGGCCAGACGCGCATGCCCAAGGTGCAGGACAAGGTGAAGGCGTTCTTCGGGAAGGAGCCGCGCAAGGACGTCAACCCGGACGAGGCGGTCGCGGTCGGCGCCGCGATCCAGGCGGGCGTGCTGAAGGGCGACGTCAAGGACGTGCTGCTGCTCGACGTGACGCCGCTGTCGCTCGGCATCGAGACCCTCGGCGGAGTGATGACCAAGCTCATCCAGAAGAACACCACCATCCCGACCAAGGCGCAGCAGGTGTTCTCGACCGCCGAGGACAACCAGACCGCGGTAACGATCCACGTGCTGCAGGGCGAGCGCGAGATGGCGCGCGGCAACAAGAGCCTCGGCCAGTTCAACCTGGCCGACATCCCGACGGCGCCGCGCGGCATGCCGCAGATCGAGGTCACGTTCGACATCGACGCCAACGGCATCCTGCACGTCTCGGCGAAGGACAAGGCGACCGGCAAGGAGAGCAAGATCAAGATCCAGGCGAGCTCGGGTCTCACCGAGCAGGAAATCCAGCGCATGGTGAAGGACGCCGAGGAGAACGCCGAGGAGGACCGCAAGGCGCACGAGCTGGTCGAAGCGCGCAACCAGTGCGACCACATGGTGCACTCGGTCAGGAAATCGCTCAAGGATCACGGCGACAAGATCGGCGCCGACGAGAAGGCCAATATCGAGAAGGCGCTGAAGGAAGCCGAGGAATCGCTCAAGAGCGACGACAAGGCCGCGATCCAGGCCAAGACCCAGGCCCTCGCCCAGGCCGCGCACAAGCTCGCCGAGCAGATGTACAAGGAAGAGCAGGCCAAGCAGCAGCCTGCGGGCGAAGCGGCCGGCGCGGAGAAAGCCGCCGAGGGCGCGAAGAAGGACGACGGCAACGTGGTGGATGCGGAGTACACCGAAGTAAAAGACAAGAAAGGCTAAATCCGGCGCACGAAACGCGCCGGTTTAGCTGGCCGAGTTGGAACGGACGATGCAGCGTCGCCGTTCAACTCGGCCGTTTCGCGTGGGAAGGGACTGAGTATCCGAAATGGCGAAGCGCGACTACTACGAAGTGCTCGGCGTGAACCGGGACGCCTCCGACGAGGACATCAAGAAGGCGTACCGCAAGCTCGCCATGAAGTGGCACCCGGACCGCAACCCGGACAACCCCAAGGCCGAGGAGCGCTTCAAGGAAGCCAAGGAAGCCTACGAGATCCTCACCGACGCCCAGAAGCGGCCCATCTATGACCAGTTCGGGCACGCCGGTGTGGATCCCGCCACGGCCGGCGCGGCCGGGTTCGGCGCGGGCGGCGCCGGTTTCGGCAACTTCGCGGACGCCTTCGGCGATATTTTCAGCGACATCTTCGGCGGCGGGCGCGGGCGCTCCAGCGTCTACCGCGGCGCGGACCTGCGCTACAACCTGGAAATCTCGCTGGAGGACGCCGCGCGCGGCACCGAGACCCGCATCCGCATACCGGCGATGGAGGAATGCGCCACCTGCAAGGGCAGCGGCGCCAAGCCCGGCACCTCGCCCACGAGCTGCCCTACCTGCCAGGGCCATGGGCAGGTGCGGATGCAGCAGGGATTCTTCTCGATCCAGCAGACCTGCCCGCGCTGCCACGGCACGGGCAAGATCGTGGCATCGCCGTGCCAGACCTGCGGCGGCGCCGGGCGCGTGAAGCAGCACAAGACGCTGGCGGTGAAGATCCCGGCCGGCGTGGACGAGGGCGATCGCATACGGCTTTCGGGCGAGGGCGAGGCGGGCATGAACGGCGGCCCCTCGGGCGATCTATACGTCGTGATCCACCTGAAGCCGCACGCCGTGTTCACGCGCGACCACAACGATCTCCACTGCGAGATGCCGATCAGCATCACCACTGCGGCGCTCGGCGGCGACATCGAGATTCCCACGCTCGACGGCTACGCCAAGATCAAGGTGCCAGGGGGCACGCAGACGGGGCAGATGTTCCGGCTGCGCGGCAAGGGCATCAAGGGCGTGCGCTCGTCCGGCCACGGCGACCTCATCTGCCACGTCTCGGTCGAGACGCCGGTCAACCTCACCCCGCGCCAGCGGGAGCTGCTCCAGGAGCTGGAGGCCATCAACCTGAAAGACAACGGCCGCCACAATCCGCGCGCCAAGTCCTGGATGGAGAAAGTGCGGGAGTTCTTCGCACAATAGGGGGCGACTGAAACGACAGCCGATCGGTCGAGCGGCCCCTTCACTCTTCCTCCCGCACTTTCTGAACGGATCACTTCAGGGTCCGGCACACAGAAATCTCCAGCGGCCAGTGCCCGGCTCCGCTCTCCGCCCAGTTTTAGTTCCGATCACCGGATCCTCGCGTCAACGTAATCGGCACCGATGCGTTCCTGGCAGGGACGATGAGTGCCCAATGAGACCAATTCAGATTCAGGCAGACGATCGGGAGATCCAGGGCCCGGTCGTCGCGTTGCTGCGCGAATCTCCTGATATCCATCTGGAAATAACGCGGCTGAAGCTGGGCGACTACCTGGTTGATGGACGCTTCCTCTGGGAGCGCAAGAACCTAGTGGACCTGGCAATGGCGATCGAGGATGGTCGACTATTCCAGCAAGCACTCAGGCTTGCGGGGACGGCGTTACGACCGGCAATAGTTCTTGAGGGAACCAGCCGGGATCTTCAGAGAAGCGGAATGCGGTGGGAACGAGTTCAAGGTGCCCTGGTAACCGTATCGCTATTCTTCGGCATTCCGCTCCTGAGGTCGCGAACTCCCGAAGAAACCGTGAGCACGATGCTTTTCGCCGCACGGCAAGCGCGCGCGCTTACCACTCGGACGCTTCCCAGGCACAGTTGGCGTCCGCGCGGCAAGCGTGCTCGCCAACTCTACATACTCCAGGGATTCCCAGGTATCGGTCCTGAACGTGCTCGTAGGCTTCTCGACCGATTCGGGAATATAGAGTCCGTCGTCAATGCCCGGCGCGAGGATCTGCGATCAGTCGACGGAATAGGCAAGTGTCTTTCGAGCAAGATCCGCTGGGCGCTCGAGGAAGCGCCCGCTCTGTATTCCTGATATTCAGGATTCGGCCTCAGGTATATGCAGAAACGATACCGTCAGCCTGACCAAGCCAGGATCAAGATGCGATGGCCGAATCCTAAAGCCATTTGGCTTTCCGGAAGCGGTAGAACAGATAGGCGTCTATCACCACCATCAGGCCCAGCGCAAAGGGGTAGCCCCACGTCCACTTCAACTCCGGCATGTGCTCAAAATTCATGCCGTAGACGCCCGCAACCATGGTCGGAACGGCGACCAGCGCCGCATAGGCGGCGAGCCGCTTGACGGTCTCGTTCTCCTGCACCGTGATCAGGGACAGGTTGACCGAGATGGCGGTTGTCACCATTTCGCGCAGGCTGTCTATGGACTGGTTGATGCGGACCAGGTGGTCGTAGACGTCGCGGAAGTATTCCTGCGTGCCTGAGCACATTTCCGGCACGCGCCCGCCATACAGCTTGCCCGTGGTTTCCTGCAACGGGCCCGCCGCGTGCTTGAGGGTCATCAGCTTCTGCTTGAGCCCATAAAGCGCCTCGATGTTCTCGGGAGCGGGCGTGCCGGCGAATATCCGCTCTTCCAGCCGCTCGAGCTCGTCTTCCAGGTCCTCCATTACCGGGAAATAGCGGTCGACCACGGTATCGATCAGGGCGTAAAGCACGAACCCCGAACCGTGCTTGAGCAGGTGCGGCTCGCGCTCGGTGCGCTGGCGCACGCTGACGAATCCCTGCTCGGTGTGACTGCGCACCGACAATACGTAGTTGCAGCCGACGAATATGCTCAGCTCCCCGACGTTCAGCTCCTCTCCCACTTTCTCCACGGTGTGGACCACCGCGTACAGCGAGTCGCCGTACTCCTCCAGCTTCGGCCGCTGGTGGCCGTGGCGCGCGTCCTCCACCGCGAGCTCGTGCAGGCCGAACTCCTTCTGCATCTCCAGCAGCTCGTCCGAGGTTGCGTCCTTGAGCGCCACCCAGACAAAGCAGTCGGGCCGCTTGAGGTAGTCGTGGATCTCCTCCTTGCGGATGTCGCCGAGCTTCTTGCCGTCCTGGTAGGCGGCGCAGTTGATGAGCATCGGGCTAGCTTACATTGCGTTGCCGGCAATCATAAACCCGGCTGCGTGATTTTTGTTGGTCGCCGGCGGGCGGCCTCTCAACTCCGGTGCTTCTCCACGAAGCTCCAGTCGATCTCGACGCCGAAGCCGGGCTTGTCGTTCAGATGGACATGGCTATCGCGCGTTTCCACCGGCTCCTTGTACAAGTGGTGCGAAACCGGGTCGCGCCGCGCGTCGCCGTGCGATTCCACGGCGAATCCGCAGCGTGGAAACGCCAGCACGAGGTGCCCGTGCAGCTCCGGCACCGTATGAGGCGCGATCATCACGCCGTGCTGCTCCGCGAGCTGGGCGACGCGCAGCGCCTCGGTAAAGCCCGCAAAGCGCGTTGAGTCGAACTGCACGTAGCGGATGGCGCCCGACGCGATGAAGTCGCGCACCGTGAAGCGGGTCAGCTCGCGCTCGCCGTGGGCGAGCGGGATCGGCGTCGCCGCGGCCAGCCGGACAAAGTCCGCGGGCTGGAGATACCAGTGCAGCGGCTCTTCCAGCCAGAAAATTTGACAGGGTTCGACTGCGCGGGCGAAGGCCACGCAGCCGTCCAGGTCGTAGGGGGCGTTCATGTCCAGCATGAGCGAGACATCCTTGCCGATGGCCTCGCGCACCGCGCGCACCCGCTTCGCTTCGTCGGTGACCGAACCCCCGCCGGTCTTGAGCTTGACCGCGCGGAACCCCGCCTCGACGAAGCCGGCGAGCTCGTCGGCATAAACCCGGTCCGGCTCGCCCAGCTGGTAATAGCCGCCGGTGGCGTAGGTGAAGATCGGCCGCTTCTCCGCCCCCAGTAGCCGGTAAACCGGCATGCCGGC
>JBIOVQ010000119.1:0-5804 GCA_044867805.1 Burkholderiales bacterium
GATCGACTTCATCGACATGGAGAACGGCCGCAACCAGCGCGACGTGGAAAACCAGCTGCGCGATTCCCTCCGCTACGATCGCGCCCGCGTGCAGATGGGAAAGATCTCGCGTTTCGGCCTGATGGAACTGTCCCGCCAACGGCTGCGGCCTTCTCTCGGCGAAACCGCCCACAACCCCTGCCCGCGCTGCCACGGCACCGGCCATATCCGCGGCACGGAATCCACCGCCCTTCACATCCTGCGCATCATCCAGGAAGAAGCGATGAAAGAGAATACCGGCGCGATCAACGCCCAGGTGCCCGTGGATGTCGCGACTTTCCTGCTGAACGAGAAGCGCGTGGATCTCCAGCTCATCGAGGCGCGGCACCGGGCGTCGATCATGCTGATCCCGAACGTGCGCCTCGAGACGCCCAATTACACGGTCACGCGCATGCGTCACGATGATCTCAACAAGACCGAGCCCCTGCCCGCCAGCTACAACCTGGTGGCGGCCCCGGAGGAGGAGCAGAAGGCGGAAGCCAGGCCGCCGGAGGCGGCTGCGCCGCGCCAGGAAGCCATCGTCAAAGGCATCACGCCGCAGCAACCGGCGCCCATCCCCGTTGCACGCGAGTCGAGGCCCGAGCGGTCGCGGCCCGTCGCCCCGGAGCACGCGGCGGAACCGTCCTTCATTTCGAAGTTTTTCGGGCTGTTCAAAAGCAAGCCCGTCGCATCAGGGCCTGCCGAGGTTGCGGCCACGACAACGCCTGCTTCCCAGGATCGCGGGCAGCGCCGAAACTGGCACGGCCGGGACCAGCGTGAGGGCGGACGGCGCGATCGTGGAGGGGAGCGGCCTGCGCATCAGGGCGGACAGCGTTCGCGCCCAGACGCCGGAGAGCAGCATCGCCACGGCGGCCGTCCACGGCCCGACCAGGAGCGCCAAGAGCGCCAGAGGCACGAACCGCGGCGCCACGAACAAGGCCAGCGCCAGCAGCAGCAACAGCAACAGCAGCAGAACCGTGGCCATTCGCAGACGGATGGCGGAAGGCCAGCGCCCGCCCAGAATCAACCCCATGGCCGCGAGCCCGGTGAGCAGCGCGAGGGGCGTGGCCGGCGGCGGCGGCGCGGCGGCCGGGACCGTGATCGGGGCGAGCAACGGCAGCAGGATTCGGGCCATGCCGGCGGCGCGCGCGGACAGCAACCGGCAAGAGAGTCTGCAGCGCCGTCCCAGGAATCGAGCTTCGCACCGGTCGCGGCGCCGATCGTCGCGCCTGCAGCGGCCAGCGTTGCAGAGCCCAGGGACTCCATCGGCAACAACGAGGCGTCGTACGAAAACGAGCGGGTGCGCGAATACGAGCCGCCCGCTGCGCTGGTAAGCGAGCCGGTTCCGTCGGGGCCGGGAGTCGCCGTCGCGGCCCCGGTCCAGATCGAATGGCCCGCCGATCTGCAGCAGGTCGAATCGGACCCGGTCAAGGTCAATTCGGCGGAACGGGAGATGGATAGTCAGCCGGCCACGCCCCGCCCGAAGCGCGTGCGCCAGGCGCCGCAAATGGTCGACGAGGGGCCGCTGGTGCAGATCGAGACCGACGGCGCGGACACGGCGGCCAGCGCCCCCGACCAGAAGACGCCGGCGTCCCCGAGCTAGTGCCGTTCCAACTCGCGCCTAACCGTGACGGATTCTGGTGGTAGCAGGTCAATCATCGTTAGGACCCTTGCGCCTGGCAATAGATAGTTGGGACGGCACTAGTCGGTGCGATCGAGGTGGCGCAGCAGGCCCCGCGCCGCCTCCTCCACCAGGTCGAGCACGCGCTCGAAGCCTTCCGGGCCCCCGTAGTAGGGGTCCGGCACTTCGCGCGGCGATCCGCCGCTGAAATCCAGCAACAGCTTGACCTTGTGCGCGTGCTCTCGCGGGCACAGGCGCTCGAGCTGCCGCAGGTTCGCTTCATCCATCGCCAGCACGTAATCGAACCGCTCGAAGTCGTCCCGGCGCACGCGCCGCGCGCGCAATTCCCCTAGCTCGTAACCGCGCCGTTTCGCAGCTGCCTGCGTGCGTGGATCCGGGGGCTCTCCGACGTGGTAGTCATGCGTTCCGGCAGAATCGCTCGTGATGTGGCCGGCGAGGTTCGCCTTCTCGACGTAATGCTTGAAGACGGCCTCAGCCGTCGGCGAACGGCAGATATTTCCGGTGCAAACGAACAGTACGCTGACTTTGCCGGGCTCGCTCATGGTGAAAACCGCTGCTGCTACAATAGCGCGCCGCTTTCCGATTTCCAATGTTGAGGTGGCCCTGGGCGCGAACCAGGCGCCGATGCCGACGGGGGCCCAGGGGAGACTTCAGCATGCCGCTGCCGATTCGACGATGCGCTTGCGCGGCCGCGCGCCTTGCCCGAGTGTTTGCCTGCCTGGTTTTCCTGTCCTTCCCTCCGGCTTTCGCCGCCGAGGAGGGAATCTCGAAAGCGCCCTCCCCCCAGGGCACCGTGACCATCCTGGGATCGCCCAAGGTACTCCACTTCGATCCGGACCCGGAGCACGTAGACTGGTCGTGGCTGGTCGGCATCGAATGGCAGCGCCCCGCTTCGCGCTGGCATTTCGGGTTCTCCTACTTCAACAACTCGTTCGGGCAGAAATGCCAGTTCTACTACGCCGGGTATGCCTGGAAGTTGAGCGAGAACTACCCCAACTGGTACTTCAAGCTGTCCGGGGGATTGCTGTACGGGTACGTAGAACCCTATGAGGACAAGGTTCCCTTCAACCACAATGGCTACTCGCCCGGCCTCTTTCCGGCGCTGGGATACAAGCGGGATCGATGGAACGTGCAGCTCGTTACCCTGGGCACCGCGGGTGCAATGGTAACCGTCGGCTACGACATCATTCGCTGACGGAATCCATCCGGGCAGGCCTTCAGACGGGCAGGAACAGCCGCTCCTTAAGCGCCTTGAGCTGATCCCGTAACTGCGCCGCGCGCTCGAACTCGAGATTGCGCGCCGCCTCGAGCATCGCTTTTTCCAGCTGCTTGACCTCGCGGGTGAGCGCCTTCTCGTCCATCGCCGCGTAGCGGGCCTCGGCCTGGGCGACCTTCAGCTGTGAGCGCGCCTCTTCGTGGTCGTACACGCCCTCGATGATGTCCTTGATGCGCTTGGATACACCCCGCGGCGTGATGCCGCGCGCCAGGTTGTAGGAAAGCTGCTTGCCGCGGCGGCGCTCGGTTTCCGCGAGCGCGCGGCGCATCGAATCCGTGACGGTATCCGCATAGAGGATGGCCGTGCCGTTGATGTGCCGCGCCGCCCGTCCCATGGTCTGGATCAGCGAGCGCTCGGAGCGCAGGAAGCCTTCCTTGTCGGCGTCCAGGATGGCCACCAGCGACACCTCCGGGATATCCAGCCCCTCGCGCAGCAGGTTGATTCCGACCAGCACGTCGAATTGCCCGAGGCGCAGGTCGCGGATGATCTCGACCCGCTCGACGGTGTCGATATCGGAGTGCAGGTAACGCACCTTCACGCCATGCTCGCCGTAGTATTCGGTCAGGTCCTCCGCCATGCGCTTGGTCAGGGTCGTGACCAGCACGCGCTCGCCCTGCTGTGCTCGCTGGTTGATCTCGGACAACAGATCGTCCACCTGGCTCGCGGCGGGCCGCACCTCTACCGCAGGGTCGACCAGGCCGGTCGGACGCACGACCTGCTCGACGACCTGCGCCTGGTGCGTCGCCTCGTATTCCGCCGGCGTCGCGGACACGAAAATCGTGCGTCGCATTCTCTCCTCGAACTCGTCGAAGCGCAGCGGGCGGTTGTCCAGCGCCGAAGGCAGGCGAAAGCCGTAGTCCACCAGGTTTTCCTTGCGGGCGCGGTCGCCGCGATACATGCCGCCCAGCTGCGGCACCGTCACGTGGCTCTCGTCGATGATCATCAAGGCATCGTGCGGCAGGTAGTCGATCAGCGTCGGCGGAGGCTCGCCCGGCTGCCGTCCCGAGAGGTGGCGCGAGTAGTTCTCGATGCCCTTGCAGAAGCCGAGTTCGGCGAGCATCTCGAGGTCGAAGCGCGTGCGCTGCTCGACGCGCTGGGCCTCCACCAGCTTGCCCTCTTTCTGGAACCAGGCGGAGCGCTCGCGCAGCTCCTCCTTGATCGCCTCGATCGCGCGCAGCGTGGTCGCGCGCGGCGTGACGTAGTGGCTGGACGGATAGACGGTGAAGCGCGGCACGCGCTGCAGGACCTGCCCGGTAAGCGGGTCGAACAGGTGGATGGACTCCACCTCGTCGTCGAAGAGCGTCAGCCGCACGGCGGTCTCGGAATGCTCCGCCGGGAAGATATCGAGGACCTCGCCGCGCACCCGGAAGACGCCGCGGCGGAATTCGAGGTCGTTTCTTTCGTACTGCATGTCGGCCAGGCGCCGGATCGCGTCGCGCTGCGCGAGCTTCTCGCGCTCCCGCAGGTGCAGGATCATGCTGTGGTAATCCACCGGGTCGCCGATGCCGTAGATCGCCGAGACCGTGCACACGATGACGGTGTCGCGGCGCTCGAGCAGCGACTTGGTGGCGGACAGCCGCATCTGCTCGATGTGCTCGTTGATGCTGGAGTCCTTCTCGATGAACAGGTCCTTCGACGGCACGTACGCTTCGGGCTGGTAGTAGTCGTAGTAGGAAACGAAGTACTCCACCGCGTTCTCGGGAAAGAATTCGCGCATCTCGGAATAGAGCTGGGCGGCGAGCGTCTTGTTGGGCGCCATGATGAGCGCCGGACAACCCAGCCGGGCGATGACGTTCGCCATCGTGTAGGTCTTGCCGGAGCCGGTGACGCCGAGGAGAGTCTGGAAAGCGAGCCCGTCGCGCACGCCGGCGGCCAGCTTTTCGATCGCCTCGGGCTGGTCCCCCGCGGTCTGGAACAGCTGGTGCAGGCGGTAGGGACTTTCCGGGAAGCGGGCCACCGGCGGGCTCGCGCTGCCCGCGGGCTCGGTTCGTGGCTTGGATGGGATCATGGACCTTGGCGCGCTGCTAAAACCGGTCATTTTCCCATAGCGACCGGCCGGGTCGCCAGCTTTTCCGCGGGCAACGAGCGTGGAGAAGCGTGGTTACGGTAAAATGCGTGCTGACACGAGCACTGCTTCACACCATTTCCCGCCCACCCGCATGAGCCAGTCCCTCCTCGCCGGCGTCGAGATGGCGCCGCGCGATCCCATACTCGGCGTCACCGAGACCTTCAACGCCGACACCAACCCCCGCAAGGTGAACCTGGGGGTCGGGGTGTACTACGACGACAATGGCAAGGTGCCGGTGCTCGAGTGCGTGCGCCGCGCCGAGCAGAAACTGGCCGAAAGCCCCCTGCCCCGCAATTACCTGCCGATCGACGGCCTGCAGGCGTATGACCGGGGCGTGCAGGAGCTTCTGTTCGGCGTGGACAGCGCCGCCTTGCGCGAGCAGCGCATCGTTACCGTTCAGCCGCCGCAGCAGGTCGGCGCCGACCTTGAGGCCGCCGGTCCCGCCCAGCGTCTGGACGGTGACGATGCGCTGCTCGCGCAGGGCCGCGCTGTCCGCGCCGAACAACAGCTCCTGCACGCCCCGGTCGTAGGCCTGCAAGCCGTCGATCGGCAGGTAGTTGCGCGGAAGAGGTGTTTCGGCCAGTTTCTGCTCGGCGCGGCGCACGCACTCGAGGACCGGCACCTTGCCGTTGTCATCGTAGTACACCCCGACCCCCAGGTTGATCTTGCGGGAGTTGGTGTCGGCGTTGAAGATCTCGGTGACGCCGAGTATGGGATCGCGCGGCGCCATCGCGACGCCGGCGAGGAGGGACTGGCTCATGCGGGTGGGCCGGAAAATCGTGTGAAGCAGTGCTCGGGTC
>JBIOVQ010000120.1:0-5282 GCA_044867805.1 Burkholderiales bacterium
GAAGGGCGTCACGCCCGAGCTGGCGGGGCTCGTCACTCCCATGGCGAACGGCGTCGAATGGTCCCTGATGGATGGCGGCGTGGGCTATGACTCGACAGTGCTGATCCAGGGGCCCGGCCAGCAGGGGTTGTCGCAGACGGTGGTTTGCAAGCAGGCGGGGGCCGCGCTCGTCATCGTCACCGGTACGTCGAAGGACCGCGCGCGGCTGGAAGTCGCCAGGGCACTGGGCGCCGACCACGTGATCGACGTGGAGAAGGAGAAGCCGCTCTCGCGCATCATGGAGATCACGGGCGGGCGCGGCGTGGACGTCGTTCTCGATTGCACGGCGGGGGCGGGAACCGCCCCGGTGCTGCTGGGCGTGGATGCGCTGAAGCGCAAGGGCGGGACGATCGTCGTCCAGGGCGAGATGGCGGAATTTCCGAATTTCCCCATCGGCAAGGTGACGGTGAAGTACATCACCATCAAGAGCGCGCGCGGTCACAGCTACAAGGCGTGCGAGCTGGCGCTCGCCCAGCTCGCGTCGAAGCGCTTCCCGCTGGAGAAAGTCACGACCCACCGGTTCGGCCTGAAGGACGTGGACCTCGCCATCCGCTCGGTCGGCGGGCAGGGCGTGCCCGACGTGATCCACGCCTCTCTGATGCCCTGGCAATAATCAAAACCAAGAATCAGCCGCAGATAAACGCCGATAAACGCAGATGAAAGACAAGAAATAGACAGGATTTACAAGATTTACAGGATTACAGCAAGAAAAACCAAAACATCCCTTTGTTCGAATCTTGTTAATCCTGTTAATCCTGTCCATTTTTTTCTTGATGTTATCGGCGTTCATCGGCGTGCATCGGCGGCTATGTTTGGGTTTTTGAGACCGCTTCCAGTTACTTTCCGGCGGACGCTCCCGGCCGGCGCGCCGGGAGGCTGCGGCGTGAGACGAGGCCCGTCAGCCACTTCACCGAGCGCCGGGCGCGCTCGGCCACCATCGGCAGCGGCAGCTGCCTGTAGTCGTCGTTGAACACCTCGAAGCTGTAGTCGCCGCGGTAGCCCATCCCGTCGAGCGCGCGCACGAACTCGGCGACCTGCTCGCTGTGCACGCCCTCGCCCGGGAACACGCGGAAGTGGCGGGCGGTGTCGATGCGGTCCTCGGGCGAGCGCGTCTCCTGCCACATGAAATCCGACAGCTGCACCAGGTAGACCTTGCGCGCGTCGATGTCCCGCAGCGCGCCCAGGCCGGTGCTGGTGGCGAAAATGTGAAACGAATCCAGCGCCAGGCCGAGGTTGGCCCGGTCGGCCGACTGGACGATGTTCCAGGCCTGCGGAAACTCGTTCACGTGCCGGCCCCAGGACAACGCCTCGTAGGCGATCCGTATCCCCAGCGGCACGGCGAGCAGCGCGAGCTTGCTCAGGTCGCGCGCCAGTTGCCCGGGATCGCCGGTGGCGTGCCGCGACGTGGACGAGCAGGCGAGCAGGACCTGCGCCCCGAGCGCGTGGCACATCTCGAGCATGGCCCGCGCGACGTCGACCTTGTAGGCGTGCAGATGGCCCGAGAGCCCCTCGAAGTCGCGCAGCACCTGGAGGCCGGTCACGCGCAGGCCGCTCGCGCGCACCGCCGCGATCGCGGCGCGCTCGCCGTCCGGATGGCCCACGATGTCGCCGGCGGACAGCATGATCTGGGTGAAGCCGGCCGCGCGCACGGCCTTCAGCTTCGCCTCGAGCGAGCCGGCGAAGGTGATGGTGTCGGGGCCGAAGTGGTCGAGGTTCATGGAGAACCTGTCTCAAAAATCAAATGGAACCGCAGATACACGCAGATACACACAGATAACGAAACCCAATGCTCTGATTAGCAGGGGATTTCATCCGCGTTCATCTGCGTTTATCTGCGGCTAATCGTGTTTTGGATCTTTTTGAGCTTCAAGTCTCGCCGCGCTCAGGCGCCGGGCCGCAGGTGGCTCACCACGAGCTCGAAGGTCACGGCGCCGAAGTAGACCTGCGTCAGCGCGCCCTTTTCGCTGGGCTGCACCGGGCCGCGGTCTATGAAGACGATGCCGCGCTGCTGCAGCGCGCGCGCAGCGGCGACCGCGTCGGGCGCGCCGAGCCCGATGCGTATCAGGCCTTCCTCCCAGCGTATGTCCTCGGCGCCCGGCGGCGGCTCGATCAGCTGCAGGTAGAACTTGCGGCAGGGGCTCTCGAGGAGCATCCCCTTGGGCAGCACGCCGAAGTACTTCCCGGTCGGCAGCGGCGAGAAGCCGAACAGCGTGCGATAGAAGTCCACCCAGTCAGGCGTGCGCTCTTCCTGGACGGACTGCACGACGCCGAAGTAATGCAGCCCCGCCAGCGCCGGCGGACGCGGGTCGGTGGACGCCAGCGGCACGAAATCCACGTCGTAGATCGAAAAGTCCCGGTAGCGGTCGACGAAGTAGATCAGGCTGTCGCCCACGCCGTGGATGCCGGGTATGTTCAGCTCCATCGCCGAGGCCCGCGTGGGCATTTCCCAGGCGCCGAGGTCGAGCGCGCGGCGGTACGCGGCGGCCGCGTCGCGCACGCGCAGCGCGATCGCCGCAATGGCCGGCGTGGCTCCCGGCGCCGTCATGCCGGGCAGGGCGTCGGGATGGGCGTTGACGATCAGGTTCATGGAGCCCTGGCGGTAGAGCATCACTTCGCGCGAGCGGTGGCGCGCGACCGCCGCGAAGCCCATCTTCTGGAGCAGCGCGCCGAAGGCCTGCGGCTCCGACGTCGCGTACTCGATGAACTCGATGCCGTCCATTCCGAGCGGGTTGGACAGGCCCGGGATCGGCTCGCTGATGGTCATGGGACGCCTCTTCGAAATGGCCGCCGGGAAACACGCCGCGGATGCGGCATGGTACAGGATACCGTCGGCGGGCGAGGCCTGATAGGCTTCGGCATTTCGCGCGACGGATGGACTGGAAAACGCATGAAACCGACGATCGCCATCGCCACCGGTGATCCGGCGGGCATCGGCCCGGAGGTCAGCCTCAAGGCGGCGCTCGATCCGGCGGTGCGCGGGGTCTGCAGCCCGGTGGTGGTGGGCGATCCTGCCGTGCTCGCGCGCCACGCGAAGGCATGCGGCATCAAGGCCGAGTTGCGCGTAGTGGAGCGCGCCGGCGATGCGAGCGCGTCCACGAGACGGATCAGAGTGCTGGCCTGCCCGCAGCCGGAGGTCGCGAACCTCGGCTTCGGCGGCGCCAGCGCCGCAAGCGGGCGCGCTTCGCTCGCCTTCGCCGCCGCGGCGATCAAGGCCGCGCTGGCGGGGGAAGTGGACGCCGTGGTGGCCGCGCCGCAGAACGAGACCTCGATCGCGCTCGCCGGCATCCGGTTCGACGGTTACCCGTCGTTCGTCGCGCGCCAGACCGGTACCGATGAAAGCGACGTTTACCTGATGCTGTGTTCCGGCGCCGTCCGGATCGTGCATTGCACGCTGCACGTCGGGGTGAAGCAGGCGGTCGAGATGATCACCCGTGACCGGGTAGCCCGGGCGATACGCGCCACCGACGGCGCGCTGCAGCGGCTCGGCGTGCGATCACCGAGGATCTGTGTCGGCGGCCTCAATCCGCACGCGGGTGAAGGCGGCCTGTTCGGCCGCGAGGAGATCGAGATCATCGGGCCGGCGGTCGAGGATGCCGTTGCCGCCGGCGTCAGGGCGCAAGGCCCGTTCGGCGCCGACACCTTGTTCCACCGCAAGGACTGCGACGCGTATATCGTCATGCTGCACGACCAGGGGCACGTCGCCGCGAAGCTCCTGGCGCCGAATGCCGCCGCGGCGTTGACGATCGGAACGCCGGTGCTGTTCTCGTCGGTGGCGCACGGCTCGGCGCTGGATATCGCGGGGAAGAACCGCGCCTCGCCGGCGGCGATGGTCGAAGCCGTGAAATGGTTGGCCGGCGCTCGCGCGGCTAGAGAGCGGCCAAAGAGTCCAAGCAACCGCCGATGAACGCCGATACGCGCCGATAAAACTCAAAAATAGCCGCCAAGACGCCAAGGCCGCCAAGAAATTCAATACAAGAATGAGAACCAAACCGCTCCCTGAATCGCTTGGTAGCGTCGCAACCTGCGATGTCTGTATTAGCGAGCCCATTTTCGTATTCCTTGGCGTTCTTGGCGCCTTGGCGGCTAATTTCCGGTCTTGATCTGCGTTCATCTGCGTTTATCTGCGGTTCCATTCGGGTTAGGGAGACGAAGCATGCGCATACTGGTGTTCGGCGCCGGCGCGGTCGGCGGGTTCGTCGGCGGGATCCTCACGGCCGCGGGGGCGGACGTCACGCTGGTGGCGCGCGGCGCGCAGTACGATGCGCTTTCCACAAAGGGTCTCATACTGGAAGGCCCGAAGAGCGGGCGCCCCGATCCGATCCGCGTGAAGGTCTGCCGGCCGGGGGAGGAGAAGCCGCCCTACGACGTCATCTTCGTCGGGCTCAAGTCCCAGCAGCTCGCCGCCGCCGCCGCCCACGTGGTCGGCCTGCTCGCGCCGGGCGGCTCCATCATCCTGGGCCAGAACGGGCTGCCGTACTGGTACTTCGAGAAGCTCGACTCGCCGCTGCGCGGCTCGCGTCTCACCTCCGTCGACCCCGACGGCACGCTCGCGAAAACGATACCGATAGATTCCGTGATCGGCGGGGTCATCTTCAAGCCGGCCGACCTCGTCGAGCCCGGCCGCATTCGCCTGGCCGACCAGGCGAGCGACCGCCTGGCCATCGGCGAGCTCGACAACCGCATCACGCCGCGGCTGAAGGAGATCGCAGCCGTTATCGAGTCGGCCGGATGGCCGGTCACGGTGTCGGACGACATCCGCCTGCTGAAGTGGCGCAAGCAGGTCTCCAACGCCGTGCTCAACCCGCTCGCCGCCATCTCGCAGGCTACGCACCGGCAGATTGCGGAGTTCCCGGGTACCCGCCGCTTTGCCCGCATGATGATGGACGAGATCATCGCGGTCGCGGCATCGGTCGGCGTCACGGTAGGCATCAACCCGGACGAGATGATGGGGGATGTGGCGAAAAGGGTGGGCATCCCGTCCTCGACGCTGCAGGACGTGCGCGCCGGCCGCACGCTCGAGCTCGATGCGCTCACCAACGCCGTGATCGACGTCGGCCGCCTGACCCGAACGCCGACGCCCAACCTGGAAATCGTCGCGGCCTGCGCCGGACTGCTCAATCAGCGGATCACGGCGGACAGCGTGGGCTTCCCGCCCACCGCCGTCAGAAAGGCGTGATTCGACCGAAAAGTTGGCAGTTGGCAGCGGTCAGTTGGCAGTAACCGCAAACTGCCCACTGCAAACT
>JBIOVQ010000121.1:0-2244 GCA_044867805.1 Burkholderiales bacterium
TCGAAGACGGTGCTTGCCGGGATCAAGACAGCCTACGACCCCGCACAGCTGGAGGGGCGGCTCACCGTGGTGGTGGCCAACCTCGCGCCCAGGAAAATGAAGTTCGGCGTGTCCGAGGGCATGGTTCTTGCGGCGTCCGGCGAAGGCCCCGGCATATACTTACTGTCGCCCGATACCGGCGCGCAGCCGGGAATGAAGGTAAAGTAATGAAATAATGGATGTATCATCCGCACCGCCGGTCATAGCCGGTGGGCGCACAGGGGACCGGCAAGAGGGAGTTTCTGCGTTGCGCACGACCTGCCATATTCCACCGGCCACGCCCCACCTTCCAGCTCGCCTTACAAGCCAGGCCACCTGAGCACACGCGATGCAAGCCAGAGGCAATCGCACGTTCATCTGCAGCGTGGCCTTCCTCGACATCATCGAGTACTCGAAGAAGGGCGTCACCTCGCAGATCGCGCTCAAGGAGCAGCTCAACCGGGTGCTCGGCGAGGCGCTGAAGGGAGTCGCCGCCGGCGACCGCATCATCCTCGACACCGGGGACGGCGCGGCGATCAGCTTCGTGGGCGACCCGGAACAGGCGCTGTTCGTGAGCCTGATGCTGCGCAACGCGGTCGAGCAGCGCAAGCCCGGCGTGACCGACGACCTCAACGTGCGCATCGGCATCAATCTCGGGCCGGTAAAGCTCATCAAGGACCTCAACGGCCAGGCCAACATCGTCGGCGACGGCATCAACGTCGCGCAGCGCATCATGAGCTTCGCCGAGCCCAACCAGATCCTGGTGTCGCGCTCCTACTACGAGGTCGTCTCGTGCCTGTCGGATGCCTACGGCAAGATGTTCCATTACGAAGGGTCGCGCACCGACAAGCACGTGCGCGAGCACGAGGTCTACGCGGTGGGCGACAGCGCCGGCGAGCTCCGGCAGTCGATCGAGGCGGCGCAGACCACGTCCCCGCACGTATTCGGCCACGGGCTGACCCGTTCCATCGTCGACCGACTGGCGCAGACATCCCTCCACGTGCGCGACCGCCTGACGCAGACGACCCGTCGCGTGCGCGACGGGCTGCACGTGCGCCCCAGACTCAGCACCGCTCTCGCCGTCGTGGCGATACTCGCGCTCGCCATCACGGTGCGCGCGGCGCGCGACAGGCCGCCGGTGCAGATCGCGCAGGCGCCCGCGCCGCCGCCGGCCGTGAAGAGCGTCGCGCCGCCAAAGCCTGAGAAAGCCGCGCCCGCCGCGCCGGTGCCGAGCGGGCCGAAGGCCGAGATCAAGGCAGCGGAAGACAAGGCTGCGCCCTCCGCGCCCAAAGAGAAAGCGCGCGAGAAAGTCTCCAAGCGCACGGAGACCGCCCAGGCCCCGGCGGCATCGGCCCTGCCAGGCGTCGTCGCGTTCGCCGTTACGCCGTGGGGCGAGGTCATCGTCGACGGGAAGAGCATGGGGGTCAGCCCACCTTTGCGGGAACTGAGACTGTCCCCTGGACGGCACCGGATCGAAGTGCGCAACACCAGCTTCACCCCACACGTGCGGATCGTGGAGGTCAAATCGGGCGAACGGATTAGAATACGGCACCGATTCCAATAATGGAGGGGGAACCGATGCGCAAGACCACCGTTCTGCTGGCGGTCGCCATGCTGCTGGCCGGTTGCGAAACGGCGCCCATGAAGGACATCCAGCAGGCGTTCAGGGACATGTTCCAGGGGAGCAAGGGCGAGGGGGACCTCAACACCGGCCTCCGCTCCTACGAAAACGGCAACTACAACGAGTCGATGAAGCAGCTGCAAAGCGCGCTCGACCAGGGCCTGACCAGGTCGGGCCAGCTCCAGGCCCACAAGCACCTCGCGTTCATTCACTGCGCTTCCGGCCGCCAAGGCCCGTGCCGCAACGAGTTCCGCAAGGCGCTCACCATCGATCCCGCCTTCGATTTGACCCCCGCCGAGGCCGGCCACCCGCTATGGGGACCGGTATTCGCCAAGGAAAAGGCCCGGCGCGGCGGGTAGCGCGGGACGCGAAATCCATGGCAGCGGAAACCAGGAAACTCGGCCGCTACGAAATCGTCGGCGAGCTCGGCAAGGGGGCGATGGGCGTCGTCTACTGCGCGCGCGATCCCCTGCTCGATCGCACGGTCGCGATCAAGACCGTCAACATGGAGCTCGCGCAGGACGAGATGGCCGAGTACGAGGCGCGCTTCTACCAGGAAGCCAAGGCCGCCGGCGGGCTCAACCACCCCAACATCGTCATCATCT
>JBIOVQ010000122.1:0-18272 GCA_044867805.1 Burkholderiales bacterium
AAAAGGTACGCCGGGGATAACAGGCTGATACCGCCCAAGAGTTCATATCGACGGCGGTGTTTGGCACCTCGATGTCGGCTCATCACATCCTGGGGCTGAAGCCGGTCCCAAGGGTATGGCTGTTCGCCATTTAAAGTGGTACGTGAGCTGGGTTCAAAACGTCGTGAGACAGTTTGGTCCCTATCTGCAGTGGGCGTTGGAAGTTTGAGGGGGGCTGCTCCTAGTACGAGAGGACCGGAGTGGACGCACCTCTGGTGTACCGGTTGTCACGCCAGTGGCATCGCCGGGTAGCTAAGTGCGGAAGAGATAACCGCTGAAAGCATCTAAGCGGGAAACTCGCCTCAAGATGAGACTTCCCGGGGACTTGATCCCCCTGAAGGGTCGCGGAAGACTACCGCGTTAATAGGCCGGATGTGTAAGAGGAGCAATCCTTTGAGCTAACCGGTACTAATTGCCCGTGCGGCTTGATCCTATAACCGTGAGTCGGTTATGGCTCGGGTCTGCGGATGCAATCGCCCAGATTCCTTTACTTCTTTCGATCAAGAGCCTTCGCCGGCGGCCGCGAGCCATCGGCTGAAAGCTCAACAAGCTACGTCTGACGACCATAGCGAGGTGGTCCCACCCCTTCCCATTCCGAACAGGGCCGTGAAACGCCTCAGCGCCGATGATAGTACGGTGTATTCCGTGCGAAAGTAGGACATCGTCAGGCACCCACAAAAAGAAATGCCCCAGCCCAGTCGGGTTGGGGCATTTCTTTTTGTAGTGCCTGACGATACCCTACTTGAGCGC
Source organism: Burkholderiales bacterium (assembly GCA_044867805.1). Classification (GTDB taxonomy): domain Bacteria; phylum Pseudomonadota; class Gammaproteobacteria; order Burkholderiales; family SG8-41; genus SG8-41. The sequence goes on from JBIOVQ010000122.1 coordinate 790, forward strand.
AGCGACAATGAGCCGGCTGATTTCAATCGCGAAGGGAAACGGAGCGTTCCCTGTTCTCCGGCTCATTGCGGTGAAGGCTGCGGCGGCCGGAACCAAAGTAGGACATCGTCAGCTGCCTGACACATGTCCTATTTTCGGTACGACAACGAGCCGACGTCCTCTCCGGTGCGCCGAAGCGCATTCCAATCGGTCGGCTCGTTGCGGCGGAGGCTAACCTGTCCGCATCCCTTTGATGCGGCCAATGTTAAGGCGCGTAGCGGCGACCGGAGCCAAAGTAGGACATCGTCAGGCACCACGAACGGAGCGCCGGGCGGGAGCCAAGCCGAGACATCGTGAGGCACTAGGGAAACCCGCTTCACGGCTTGGGGGGCGGCTGGCTTGCATCCGCCTTGACGGGGCACGGGGTAATGAACGGCGCTCCGAAGGTCGGCCTTTGGTGGCCGGGCATAAACGCCCGCCTGGGGATGGACGACGCGCTGCTCCATTCGAGGGCTCGCGGCCCGGCGTCGGTGTCGAAGCGCGCCCGAACGGCCCACGAGAAACGCATGCACTCGGCAAGCGGACGCTCAGGGACGTACTCGGTCGTCTTGAGCCCCTCCACGACGCGGTCGTCATCACCCCCGAAAATCCACAGGTCATAGACTGGATTGCGGGCAGCTCGAAGCCACGGGTCTGTCTCGAGATGCCCAGGCTCGGGGATAGGCTTCCAGCGAAACCTCGGCGATGCGGTACTGAGAGTTGGCACGCGAAAAAGAAGCCAGCAATCGAACCCCGGCTGAAGGCACGGGCGCGCGGGTAGGGGTTCCAGGGCGACTTCCGAAGGACGATACGTGTAGCCGCCACCACCCGCGCTCTCGAGCCTCAACAGGAACGCATCGTCCACCATCAGCGTCGCGACTTCGTCAATCGCGCCGGCGACCGCCTTGAGCAGCAGCGTGCCGTCATTCTGGTATTCCTGAATGCGGCGGGCGTATCGCTCCACCACGTAAACCTGGGTCAGGATCGCGGTGTTGTCCGACGGGCGAACCAGGCGCATGCGCCCGACCACCCGGATACGCAACGGCCGGCTGGCATAATCGGCGCCAAACAGCTCGAACGGCTCAATGAGCGTGGCGCCTACGAACCCCACTGCGACCTCGGCGACGACAGCGCCTTCGGGCACGGACATGCTGGAATAACTAGGCTCATCGGTGAACGATTGGGGACCGAATTCGTTCGTGCCGGGGACAATCCGGTATGGGGTGAGCCGGGCCGCACGCACGGCAAAGCGCTGCACCAGTAGTTGCTGGACATCGGTAGCTCCGAGGTGGCTATGCGCGCGCCCGACAAGGACCTCGAGCCCCTCGCTAGAAGGAGTGCCAGCCGCGCCAACGACCGCACTGCTGACAACGGTAATAGGCACCACAAGTGCGAAGCACGCGCCGACGAATGGTCCGCAATGTAGAGCGCCAACTGCCGCCGAGCCTACCACCCCGCCTGCTGCCCACGTCGCGGCACCCTCGGCTTTTCCGGGAGGAACATTGAACTCTACTTTTGGAGTGAATCGCGCTGCGACGGGCGCGACCACGCGGATGCGCGCGCGCTCGGGTTCATCGAGCGGCGCGACTGCCGCACAACCGGATACGCTCGCGAGCACGGCGATCGGGAATAGCCACCTCACAGCCCCCCCTCTAGGAACGAAGTGCCATTTTCAGCATACGCCGGCCGTCCCGTTGGCGGCAAGCTGCTACACCGGCTCGACCAGCTCCGGCCCTTCGTTCTTCGCGCTGTTTACCAGTGTCCTTACGGGATAGGCCCGCATTTCTTCCGCAGGATATGCTGTGAGCAGCCCTTGCAGTGCGTCGATGCGCTCATTCGTAGGATCTAGCCACTCCGCGTGCGCTTGCTCCGGGAGGATCACCGGCATGCGGTCGTGGATCTTTCCGGTCATCTCATTCGGACCGGTCGTGATGACCGTGAAGCTCAAGACGGGATCCTTCCTATCCTGGTCAGGCCGGTACTCGTAAAGCCCGGCAACCGCAAACTGCTCTGTGTTGAGCAGGTATATGAAGTGCGGCACTTTGCCGCCGGGCGTCTTCTGCCACTCGTAGTAACCCGCCATCGGAACGAGGCAGCGCCGGCGCATGAATGCCGCCCGGAACGCGGGCCTGATGGCAACGGTTTCGCCGCGCGCGTTGATCAGGTTCCCGCCTGTCCAGGCGTCTTTTGCCGAAGAGGGAATCAGCCCCCAGCGCATGAGGTCGAGCGAGCGCTCTCGATTGCGTACGCGGATGACCGGAAGCGTCTGCGTCGGTGCGGCGTTGAAGGCGCCCCCAAAGTCGATGCCGCCGCGGGTGATGTTCCAGAAGCGCTCGAGCTCGGCTGCCGCCTTGGTGACATAGCGTCCGCACATGCTTTCACTCTAGCGGATTTTCGGGACGAGCCCTCAATGGAAGTCCCGCGACTCGACTTTCAGCCTGCCGAGCAGCGCCGTGTAATCGGTGAGCCGCCACGCGACCAGGTGCACGACCTCGCCTTCCTTCTGCAGGACGCCGTCCACCCCGAGCAGGCTCGAGCCGAGCAGCTCGCGCCGCTGCCGCTCCACGAGATCGTTCCAGACCACCACGTTGATATAGCCGGTCTCGTCCTCCAGCGTGACGAATACGACGCCCTTGGCTGTCGACGGGCGCTGGCGGCCAGTGACGATGCCTGCGGCGCGCGCAGGCCGCCCGTGAGGCAGCGCGCGCAATTCCGCGGCAGAGGCAAGCCGCAGGCGGCGCAATCGGTCGCGCAGCAGCGCCAGGGGGTGGCGCCCGAGGGTCAGTCCCAGGCTCTGGTAGTCGGCCACGATGTCCTCGCCCTCGGTGGGAGCGGGCAGGGCGGGCTGCCGGTCGCGGATGGCAGCGTCGCGCAGGAGGAGCGGCCGCGCCTGCGCGCCGGCGGCCTCCCAGTGCGCCGCGCGGCGATGCCCGGCCAGCGCGGCAAGCGCGCCGGCAGCGGCGAGGTTGCGCAGGTCGCGCCGATCGAGCTCGGCGCGGCGGGCCAGGTCCTCGACATCGGCGAACCGCGCCGCGGCGCGGGCGGCAGCGATACGCTCGGCGCCGGCCTGGGACAGGCCCTTTACCATCAGCAGTCCGAGACGGACTGCCGGCTGCGACAGGGCTGACAACTGACGGCTGACGACTGACGGCTCCAGCGTGCATTCCCATTTGCTCACGGTGACATCCACCGGCCGTACCTCGACGCCGTGCCGGCGCGCGTCCTGCACCAGCGCCGAAGCGGAGTAAAAGCCCATCGGCTGGCTGTTGAGCAGGCCGGCGAGAAAGGCCGCTGGCTCGTAGTGCTTGAGCCAGGAGGAGACGTAGGCGAGCAGCGCGAAGCTCGCCGCGTGCGATTCCGGAAACCCGTACTCCCCAAAGCCGCAGATCTGCCTGTAGATCTGCTCAGCGAACTCCTTGGAATAGCCGTTCCGCTCCATGCCATCACGCAGCTTCTGCTGGAATTTCTCCAGCCCTCCTTTCCGCCGCCACGCGGCCATCGAGCGCCGCAGCTCGTCGGCCTCGCCTGGCGTGAAGCCGGCTGCGACCACGGCGAGCTGCATGACCTGCTCCTGGAAGATCGGAACACCCAGCGTGCGCCTGAGCACCTCTTCGACCGCCTTGCTCGGATACACGATGAGAGAAGGGTCGCGCCGCCGCTGGAGGAAGGGATGCACCATGCCGCCCTGGATAGGCCCGGGGCGCACGATCGCGACCTCGATCACGAGGTCGTAGAACTCTCTCGGCTCGAGCCGCGGCAGCATGGACATCTGCGCCCGCGACTCGATCTGGAAGACGCCGATAGTGTCGGCGCGCCGGATCATTTCGTAGACCGCCGGGTCGTCGCCGCGGTCCAGGACGTCCTGCATGACGAGGGTTCCGCCGCGGTAGCGGTTCGCGAGCTCGAGCGCGCGGCGGATCGCGGAAAGCATGCCGAGTCCCAGCACGTCGACCTTTAGCAGGCCCAGCGCCTCGAGATCGTCCTTGTCCCACTGGATGACGCTGCGTTCCGCCATGGCCGCGTTCTCGACCGGCGCCAGGCGCGACAGCGGGCCGCGCGATATCACGAAGCCGCCGACATGCTGCGAGAAGTGTCGGGGAAAACCGACCAGGACGTTGATGACGGCGATAAGCCGCCGGATCACCGGGCTGTCGGGATCGGCGCCCGCTTCGCGCAGACGCTCTCGCAGCACCCGCCGGCCGTCCCACCACGACAGCGACCTGGCGAGCCGGTCCACCTGCGCGGGATTGAGCCCCAGGGCCTTGCCCGCGTCGCGCAGCGCGCTGCGCGCCCGGTAGGTGATGACGGTGGCGGCGAGCGCGGCCCGGTCGCGGCCGTATTTGCGGTAAATGTGCTGAATCACCTCCTCGCGCCGCTGGTGCTCGAAATCCACGTCGATGTCGGGCGGCTCGTTGCGCTCGCGCGAGATGAAGCGCTCGAACAGCACCTCCATGCGCGCCGGATCGACTTCCGTGATGCCCAGGCAATAGCACACGGCGGAGTTCGCGGCCGAACCGCGCCCCTGGCAGAGGATGTTCTCCGAGCGCGCGAACTGCACGACGTCGTGCACGGTGAGAAAGAAGTGCTCGTAGCCGAGCTCGCCGATGAGCTGCAATTCACGCTCGACGAGCTCGCGCACCTTCGGGGTCGCGCCGCGCGGGAAGCGTTGGAGCAGCCCCTGTTCGGTCAACTCGCGCAGGTAACTCGGGGCCGTGCGCCCGGCGGGAATGACCTCGTCGGGGTACTCGTAGCGCAGTTTCTCGAGAAAAAGCTGGCAGCACTCCGCGATGCGAACGGTCTCGGCGAGCAGCTCGGGGGGATAGACCTGGGCGAGGCGGACGCGCAGGCGCAGGTGGCGCTCGCCGTTGGGATGGAGGGCATGGCCGGCTTCGTGCACGGGCAGGCCGAGCCGGATTGCGGTGACAGCGTCCTGCAGGAAACGGCGGGAGCGCAGGTGCATGTGCACGTCACCTGCTGCGACCAGCGGCAACCCCGCTGCAGCTCCCAGCTCGCGCAACGCGGCGAGCCGCGCGCGGTCGTTCGGCCCGGACAGGAGCTCCGCCGCGATCCAGGCGCGCCCGGGAAAACGCTCCGTGACGAAGCGCGCCTGCCCGGCGTCCGGCGGGTCCGGAGGAACCAGTAGCGCAAGGCAGCCGTCGAGGTTTTGCTCGAGATCGGAGCGCCCGAGCCGGTAGCTGCCCTTGGCGGCCCGCATCCGGCCGCGGGTAATGAGGGTGGAGAGATGACCGTAACCCTCGCGGTCGGCCGCGAGCAGCACCAGCTTGAGCCCGTCGTCGAGGCGGAATTCCGACCCGACGATCAGCTTCAGGCCGGATTGCCGGGCGGCGACGTGCGCGCGCACTACGCCAGCCACGGAGCATTCGTCGGTAATGGCGAGCGCCTCGTAGCCGAGATCCTGCGCGCGCTCGACCAGCTCTTCCGGGTGGGACGCCCCGCGCAGGAAAGTGAAGTTCGAGAGGCAGTGCAGCTCGGCGTATTCGGGCAGCGAAGGCACAAAAGCGTGATTTGTGAATTGTGATTCGTGATTCGACCTTGAAGTCGTCAGTTGGCAGCCACTGCAAACCGCCCACTGCAAACTTCAAACTTCCTATCAGGCGAAGAAACCATGCAGGTACCAGGCGCCGATTTCCCGGCGCTCGCGGTAGATCCAGAGCAGGGACTGAGCTGCGGTGCGGGCGACGAAGTAATCGCGCGTGACGTCGGCGCCGTCCCACCAGCCCGACTCGATGCGCTCGGGACCGGCGAGCAGGGTGAGCGGGCCCTCATAGCAGGGCGTATCGACGCTGGCGTCGAGCCGCAGCGGAACCGCGAGCAGCCACAGCGGGCGCGGCACCTGACGCGCGGGGTCGCTTGCACCCGCGTCGCGCCCCGGCTCGCTCTTCCGCCACGCCCGCTCCGGGCGATGATCGGCGGCCAGACCGAGGCCTTGCACCGCCGCGTCTCCCAGGCGTCCGCGCAGGCGCTCGATCAGGCGGGAAACCGTTTCGGAGTGGTCCCCGGGAGCCGGCAGGAACGACAGGTTGCGAGCGGGCATCGGCACGAGCGATTCGCTGGCGAGAGCGATCGCGATAGCCGGGCCGACAAGCTGCAGGCGCGCCAGACGCTCACGCAGGACATTCATGAGATGCTCCGGATCGCGGCTGGCGGCAACCAGGTTCAGGACGATCTGCGTGTCCTCGTGATCCTCGTGCGAGAGCGTGAAGCGCAGCTGCTGCACGCCATTGCTGCCGGCGGCGAGCAGGCCGCACAACTCGGCGATCAGGCGCCGGGCGGCGAACAGCAGCGCTCCGGCTTCGTGCACCGGCGCCGGCAGCGGGAGCGCAGCTGCGAAACGCGGGGACGGGGTGTAGGGCGCGCGCGCATCCGGAAGCAGGCCGAGGGCGCGGTCGAGCTCGTCGATGAGCCGCTGGCCGAAGCGCCGCGCCGCGCCGTCGCGCGGCAACCGCAGGAAATCACCGACGGTGCGGACCCCGATATCCTCGAGCAGCGTCGCGGCCTGCGGAGGCTGGCCCAGCACCGCCGCCGGGAGCCGCTCCAACGCGTGGCACAGGGCGTCGTGGTGCCGGATTTTTACCACGAGACCCGCGCGCGCAAACCATTGCGCGGCGAGCGGCGTCGGCGCGCAGGCGACGCAGGCACCGTAGCCGAGCTCCGCGATCCCGCGCTCGATCAAGCCGCAGAGGCGGGTCAATCCGCCGAACAGATTGAGAGAGCCGGCGACTTCGAGCAGCACGTCCGCGGGCGGCACGATGCTGGCCGCCGGCGTGTATTGGATGGCCCAGGCGGCGACACGCTCGAGCGCCGCCTGCTCGGCGGCAGTGTCCCGGGGGAGAATTTTCAGGCTGGAATCGAGGGCGCAGGCCGCAGCAAGCGCCATGCCGGGCTGCACGCCGCGGCGGCGCGCGGCGGGGCTGCAGGCCACGAGCACGGCATTGGCTTCGGCCGAGGAAGCGATGGCAAGCAGCCCGGGCTCGGCCGCGCCGCGCGCTCGGACGTCGAGCGCCAGGGAAGGGAAATGCAATGCCAGCCACAGCATGAATGAAAAGCGTCGCCGATAAACGCCGATAAACGCAGATGTAGGGTCAACCGAAAAAGCCAGGAGAGATATTCAGGTTTAGGGTTCAGTTCGAAGCGTTTCCTTCTGCACGTTGTTGCCCTTGGAAGAAGATGCCTGGATCGGCGTCCATCGGCGTTCATCGGCGGTTGCATTGCGTCCAGGCAGCCTTCCGTGCAAATCGAGCGCGATCGGCGCCGGGACGCCGCTGCCGCGGCGCTTGAGCACGCGCACCAGCGTCCGGCTCCGGGATTTGCTCACGTGCAGCCGCAGCGCGGCGGGAGAGGCGGGGAGCGCGCGCCCCGGACGGAACAGCAGCGCCAGGGCATCGTTGTTTTCGGCAGCCAGCTGCAGACGCCTGAACGAGCGCTCGGGCGCGCGCTCGAGCCAGGCCAGCACCGCGCCGCAGCCGTGCGAGCGCAAAGCCTGCCCACAGGCCCACAGGCTTTCCTCGGCGGCGGGGGTCCGCACCAGCATCACGCGCGACAGGCGCACGCCGTGGGAGACGAGCGCGGGAGCGTAGGGGATATAGGGCGGGGCGATCAGCGCGAGCCAGCGCCCGGACTGCGTGAGGCGCGCAGCGGCCGGCATCACGAGCTGCAGCTCGCCCGCGCCCGGGCGCTCGCAATGGATCTCGGTCAGCGCCCCCGCCGGCCAGCCGCCGCCCGGGAACACCGCATCGAGCTCGGCAAACCCGGTCGGAACGCTTGCCGCCGCCACCCGCGCGCATTCGGTTCCGCGCCAGATGGCGGGGTGATTGAGAACCTCCTCGAGCGGCTGCGTGGCCATAAGCCCGGGCTCATGGCAGCTTGCCGTTGCGGATCACGCCGACGGCGATTCCCTCGATGGCCAGCGCCTGGTGGCGCAGATCCACCACGATGGTCTTGAAATCAGGATTCTCCGGCGCGAGCTCGACGCGCTGGCGGTTCTGGCGGATGCGCTTGACCGTGACCTCGTCGTCCAGGCGCGCGACCACGATCTGTCCCGCCCGGAAGTGCTGTGACCGGTGCACCGCCAGGAGATCGCCGTCGAGTATGCCCGCGTCCCGCATGCTTGCTCCGCGGACCCGGAGCAGGTAATCGGCGCGCGGCTTGAACAGGGCCGGATCGAGCTGGTAGCGGCTTTCGATATGGCTCTCGGCGAGGATGGGCCGGCCGGCGGCCACCCGCCCGATCACGGGAATGCCCGGCAACTGCTTGAGAACGATGCCGCGCGAGGCGCCGGCCAGCATCTCGATCGCGCCTTTGCGGGCGAGCGCCCGCAGGTGCTCCTCCGCGGCGTTGGGGGAGCGGAAGCCCATGGCACGGCAGATCTCGGCGCGCGTCGGCGGCAGGCCGGCGCTCGCGACCTGCTCGCGGATCAGCTTCAGGATTTCCTGCTGGCGGGGGGTCAACTCGTCCATTGGGTTCCTTTCACCCGGCTGGCTCCTGCCGGCGCGTTGAACGGCAAATTAGCCTGTTCGTTCGAACGCCCGCGGCCTCTGAATCTCTATCTGCAAGTATCCTGATACATCGCGTCGGCCGCCCTGCGCGCTTCCGGGGTCGCATCCCCGTAAACGGGGCCCCTGCTCCTCCCTCCAGCGTGCAGCCAAACCAGCGCGCAGCGTCCAGGGGTTAGCTGTAAGTATATACAGTATTCGACGAAGGGCAAGCGCGGCGGGTTGCGCGCCGTGAACCGCGCTGATTCAAAACGGATTTGCGCCGCTCCTGACTCCGCAAAGACCGCCATATCTATTGGATTCCGGCGTGATTTTTGTTACACTTCTCACCCCCCAATTCCGGGGGAACAGAAGATGGGCTGGCCGGCCCATTTTTTGTTTGTAGAGCGTAAATTGACATGGATTTGAACGGGTTATTGGAAACCACCGTAACCGGCATGGGCTATGAGCTGGCGGGCGTGGATCGGCCCGCCAGGGGCGGGCTGCTGCGCATTTACATCGACAAGCCCGGCGGGGTGACCGTGGACGACTGCGCCGCGGTGAGCCACCAGGTGAGCCGGGTGCTGACGGTGGAAAACGTGGGTTACGAGCGGCTCGAGGTGTCCTCGCCCGGGCTGGACCGGTTGTTGAGAGGCGAGCGCGATTTCGTCCGGTTTGCGGGCCAGAGGGCGCGCGTGCGCATGCGCGCGCCGGTGGACGGGCAGCGCAACTTCGTGGGCGTCGTGCGTGAAGCGGGCGCGGGCCGCGTGCAGCTCGAGGTGGACGGCAGGGTGCTGTCGCTCGAGCTCGGCAACGTGGAGACGGCGCGCCTGGTGCCGAACCTATAGCAGGAGAGCGGAATGAGCCGGGAAATATTGCTGCTGGTGGATGCGCTGAGCCGCGAGAAGAACGTCGACAAGGAGACGGTCTTCGGCGCGCTCGAGCTGGCGCTGGCGTCCGCCACCAAGAAGCGCTTCAAGGAGGACGTCGACGTGCGTGCCTCGGTGGACCGCACCACCGGCGCCTTTTCGTTCTTCCGGCGCTGGCAGGTGATGAACGACGGCGATCCGATCGAGGAAGCCGCGCGCCAGATCGCGCTGGGCGAGGCGAAAAAGCAGAATCCCGAGATCCAGGTGGGAGAGTTCATCGAGAAGCCACTCGGCGGGCTGGAAGTAGGCCGCATCGGCGCGCAAACCGCCAAGCAGGTGATCCTGCAGAAGATCCGCGATGCCGAGCGCGAGCAGATCCTCAATGATTTCCTGTCGCGCAAGGAGCCGCTGGTCACCGGCGTGATCAAGCGCATGGAGCGCGGCAACGCGATCATCGAGTCGGGACGGCTCGAAGCGGTCCTGCCGCGCGACCAGATGATCCCCAAGGAAAACCTGCGCGTCGGCGACCGGGCGCGGGCCTATGTGTGGAAGACCGACCGCGCCAACCGCGGGCCGCAGCTCATCCTGTCGCGCACCGCGCCCGAGTTCCTGGTCAAGCTGTTCGAGATGGAGGTGCCGGAGCTGGAGGACGGGCTGCTCGAGATCAAGGCGGCGGCGCGCGATCCCGGCTCCCGGGCGAAGATCGCGGTGCATTCCAAGGACCGGCGCATCGACCCGATCGGGACCTGCGTGGGCATGCGCGGCTCGCGGGTGCAGGCGGTAACCTCGGAGCTCGCGGGCGAGCGCGTGGACATCATCCTGTGGGCGGAGGACCCGGCGCAGTTCGTGGTCAATGCGCTGGCCCCGGCCGAGGTCAGCAAGATCAAGGTGGACGAGGAAGCGCACAGCATGGACATCGTGGTGGACGAGGAGAACCTCGCCCAGGCGATCGGCCGCAGCGGGCAGAACGTCCGGCTCGCGAGCGAGCTCACCGGCTGGGAGCTCAACATCATGACCATGGAGGAATCCAAGAAAAAGAGCGAGGAGGAGGCGACCCGCGTCAAGACCATGTTCATGGAAAAGCTCGACGTCGACGAGGAGGTCGCCGATATCCTGGTCCAGGAGGGCTTCAACACGCTGGAGGAGGTCGCCTACGTCCCGATCAGCGAGATGCAGGAGATCGAATCGTTCGACGAGGCCACGGTCAATGAATTGCGCAGCCGCGCCCGCAACGCGCTGCTGACGCAGGCGATCGCCAGCGAAGAGCGGGTCGAGCACGACATCGAGGACCTGATGAAGGTCGAAGGCATGGACAACGAGACCGCGCGACTGCTGGCGGCGAAGGGCATTGGGACCCAGGAGGCGCTCGCGGACTTCGCTACGGACGACCTGGTGGAACTGACGGCGCTGAGCCAGGAGCGCGCCAAGCAGCTCATCATGGCCGCGCGCGCGCCGTGGTTCGCGGAAGCCAATTCCTGAGCGAGCCCCATGGCACAGATCAACGTCACTCAGCTTGCCCAGCAGCTCGGGCTCCCGACCACCCTGCTCATCGAGCAGCTGCAGGCGGCCGGCGTAAACCGGGCGCTGTCCGAGGACTCGCCGCTCTCGGAAAGGGACAAGACCCAGTTGCTGGAGCACCTGCGCAAGTCCCACGGCGCGGGCGAGACCAAGCAGAAGATCACGCTTACGCGCCGCCAGACGACCGAGATCAAGAAATCCGACAGCACCGGCAAGCATCGCACGATACAAATCGAGGTGCGCAAGAAGCGCGTCCTGGTGAAGCGCGACGCGCCCGAGCCCGACGCGGCGGCCGAGGCGGCGCGGCCGGTGGTGGACGCCGAGCAGATTGCGCTACGCGAGGCGGAAGCCAGGCGGCAGGCGGAGCTCTCCGCCCGGCAGGCCGAGGACGCGGAGAAGAAGCGCAAGAAGACCCAGGAAGCAGAGGCGGCGGAGGCTAAACCCGCTGGTGAAGCGCAGGCGGCTGCGGTGCCGCTGGTAGAAGGCACGCTGCACAAGCCCACCGTCAAGCCGGAGGAGAAGGCGCAAAAGGCGGAAAAGAAGGCCAAGAAGCCGCCAGTCAAGGAAGTCGTCTGGAAGGACGACACGGTCAAGCGCCGATCGATCAAGACACGAGGCGATGCCAGCGGGGGGCTGGGCTGGCGCGCGCGCAAGGCGCGGCACGGCCATGCCCCCGCCCATGCGGAAGAGAGCGAAGGGCAGCGTACCTTCGCGGCGCCCACCGAGCCGGTCGTGCGCGATATCACCGTGCCGGAGACGATCACCGTCGGCGATCTCGCGCACAAGATGTCGGTCAAGGCCGCGGAGGTCATCAAGGCGCTGATGAAGCTGGGCACGATGGCGACGATCAACCAGGTGCTCGACCAGGAAACCGCGATGATCCTGGTCGAGGAGCTGGGCCATGTCGCCAAGCGCGCCAAGCTCGACGACCCCGATGCCTATCTCGCCGAGGAGCATCAGGCATCGCCGGCGGAGGTCAAGCTCGCCCCGCGGGCGCCAGTGGTGACTGTCATGGGCCACGTCGACCACGGCAAGACGTCGCTGCTCGACGCGATACGCCGGACCAAGGTCGCGAGCGGCGAAGCGGGAGGCATCACGCAGCATATTGGCGCCTATCACGTGAACACGCCCAAGGGCATGGTCACCTTCCTCGATACGCCGGGCCACGAGGCGTTCACGGCGATGCGCGCGCGCGGCGCCAAGGTGACGGACCTCGTGATTCTGGTCGTTGCCGCCGACGATGGCGTGAAGCCGCAGACGGTGGAAGCGATACACCACGCGAAGGCTGCGAAAGTGCCGCTGGTCGTCGCGCTCAACAAGATAGACAAGCCCGATTCCAATCCGGACCGCGTCAAGCAGGACCTCGCCGCGCAGCAGGTGGTGCCGGAGGAGTGGGGCGGCGAAACGATGTTCGTGGAAGTCTCCGCCAAGACCACCAAGGGCATCGATTCACTACTCGAGCGAGTGTTGCTGCAGGCCGAAGTGCTGGAACTGAAGGCTCCCGTGGATGCGCCGGCCAAGGGCATCGTCATCGAGTCGCGGCTGGACAAGGGCCGCGGCCCGATTGCCACCGTCCTGGTCCAGTCGGGGACACTGAAGCGCGGTGACATTGTGCTCGCCGGTGCCGTGTTCGGTCGCGTGCGCGCACTGGTGGACGAAACCGGCAACGCCATCGAGACCGCGGGGCCGTCGCTCCCGGTCGAGGTCCTCGGGTTGTCCGACGTCCCGGCGGCCGGCTCCGAAGTACTCGTGCTGGGCGACGAGCGCAAGGCGCGCGAGATCGCGCTCTACCGGCAGGGCAAGTTCCGCGACGTCAAGTTGGCGAAGCAGCAAGCGGCGAAGCTCGAGAACATCTTCGAGCAGATGGGAGAAGGGGCGGCGAAGATCCTGTCCCTCATCATCAAGGCCGACGTGCAGGGTTCCTACGAGGGCCTGGCGCACGCGCTGTCGGGGCTCTCCACGAACGAGGTCAAGGTCAACATCGTGCACGCCGGCGTCGGCGGCATTACCGAGTCCGACGTCAACCTCGCGCTGGCATCGAAAGCGGTCATCATCGGCTTCAATGCCCGGGCGGACGCGACCGCGCGCAAGCTCGCGGAACATAACGGCGTCGACATCCGTTACTACAACGTGATCTACGACGCGGTGGACGAAGTGAAGGCGGCGCTGTCCGGGATGCTCGCGCCGGAGCGCAAGGAAAACGTGCTGGGAATGGTCGAGGTGCGCCAGATCTTCCGGATTTCCAGAGTGGGCACGGTTGCCGGCTGCTACGTGACTGAAGGCCTGGTACGGCGCAGCAACGCCAAGGTGCGCCTGCTCCGGGACAACGTCGTCGTACACGACGGCGAGCTCGATTCGCTCAAGCGCTTCAAGGACGACGTGCGCGAAGTGAAGGCCGGGTTCGAATGCGGGCTTTCGCTCAAGAACTTCGACGACGTCAAGGTGGGCGACCAGCTCGAGGTCTACGAAGTTGTCGAAGTTGCGCGCACGCTCTGAGCGCAGTTTTGAGTGTTGAGTTCTTAGTGCTGAGTTGCGTATCGTTGCCGATACGCCGGGCAACGAGAAACTCAAAACTCAACATTCAACACTAAACACTCGCGGGGCCATGCCACGCGACTTCCCCCGCAGCCGGCGCATCGCTGAACAGATACAGCGCGAGCTCTCGGAAATCGTGCGGGTGGAGCTGAAGGATCCGCGGGTGGGCATGATCACCCTTACCGACGTCGAGGTGACGCCGGACGGGGAGCATGCAAAGGTGTTTTTCACGGTCCTCGGCGAGCCGTCGCGCATTGACCAGGCGACGGAAGGCCTGCAGCACGCGGCCGGCTACCTGAGAAGCCAGCTGGCACGCCGTCTCAACGTGCGGGTCGTTCCGCAACTTCAATTCAAGTACGACCCCTCGGTCGAGCGCGGCGCGCGCCTGTCGCAACTGATCGACCAGGCGGTGGCCGAAGACGCGAAGCGGAGGAAGCGCCGCAAATGAGCGCCCGCAGCCCGGCCAGGCGAGCGGTCGACGGCGTGCTTCTCCTGGACAAGCCGGCCGGCATTACTTCTAGTGCCGCCGTGCAGCAGGTACGCCGCCTGTTCAACGCAGCCAAGGCGGGACATACCGGGACGCTGGATCCCCAGGCGACCGGCCTGCTGCCGGTTTGCCTGGGCGAGGCGACCAAGTTTGCCCACCTGCTGCTGGATGCCGACAAGCGCTATCTCGCCGCGGTCCGTCTAGGCCTGTCCACAGAGACCGGTGACCTCGAGGGCAAGGTGCTGGCGCGCAGCGATGGCAGGCGCACACGCGAGGAAATCGAGACGGCGCTTGCGCGCTTTCGCGGGCCGGTTCGGCAAACACCCCCCATGTACAGCGCGGTCAAGCACGGCGGGCAGCGGCTCTACCGCCTGGCACGGGCGGGGACCGAGGTTACGCGGGAGCCGCGCGACATCTTCATACACAAGCTGGCGCTCGAGGGCGTCAAGGGCGACGAAATCACGCTGTCGGTCACCTGCAGCAAGGGCACCTACATACGGGTCCTCGCGGAAGATATCGGGAAGGCGCTGGGATGCGGCGCCTGCCTGGCTGTCTTACGGCGGGAAGCGGTCGGAGGCATGACGTTGTCTCCCGGAGCGACGACCCTCGGACAGCTCGAGGACCTCGCGCCGGCCCGGCGGGATGCGCTGCTGCTGCCCCCGGACGCACTTGTGGCGACCTTGCCGCGGCTCGATCTCGACGCGACGGAAACCAGGCGCATCCTGCGAGGTCAAGCGGTGCAGCACGAGCGCGCCGGAGAGACCGGTCTCGCGCGTATCTACGGGCCGGATCAGGCGTTTCTGGGCGTGGTCGAGATCACCGGCCCGGGCCGTATCCTGCCGCGACGGCTGCGAGCAACCCAGAGGCTGGAGCCCCGGGGCTAGGGGGCCAGGACGCAGGCTGAGAGCGAAATGCCCCGCGCTGCGAATTTTTGTAGCTTCTGGACCCTAATCCCTAGTCCCTGAATTGCTTGAGAAATCGTGGGTTAGAGAGTAAAATACCGCGCGAATCGAAAAGGCGGACAAGGATGGCGATGGCGGTTACCAACAACCAGAAAGCCCAGCTGGTCAAGGACTATCAGCGGGCCAAGGGCGACACGGGATCGCCGGAAGTCCAGATTGCGTTGCTGACGGCGCGCATCACGGACCTCACTGAACACTTCAAGACTCACGTCAAGGACCACCATTCTCGGCGCGGCCTGCTGCGCATGGTGAGCCGCCGGCGCAAGCTCCTGGATTACCTCAAACGGGCGGACGCCGATAAATACCGTCAGCTAATAGACCGCCTCGGTTTGCGCAAGTAAGTTGCTTCCATGACTCGCTTCGCGAGCGGCCTGGCGCAGGTCAAGCAGGCGCCGGCGAAACTCCCGGCAAGGCCGGCGGGGGTTTGACATCAACCAAAGACCGCGTAGGGCGGTCTTTTTTATTTCATCGAGGATATACCTTTGAGTCACGTCAAGAAATCACTGATATGGGGCCGGCACCGGCTGGTGCTGGAGACAGGGGAAATCGCGCGGCAGGCGACAGGCGCGGTGCTCGTCAACATGGAAGACACCGTGGTCCTGGTGACCGTGGTCGGCGCCAGGCAGCCGCAGGCGGGAAAGGACTTCCTGCCGCTCACCGTGGACTACCAGGAGCGGACCTACGCCGCGGGCAAGATCCCGGGCGGTTTCTTCCGCCGGGAAGGGCGGCCATCCGAAAAGGAAATCCTGACCTCACGCCTTATCGACCGGCCGATCCGTCCGCTGTTTCCCGACGGCTACTACAACGAAGTCCAGGTCGTTGCGACAGTCGTGTCCTCGAACAATGAGATCGATTCCGACATTCCCGCGATGATCGGCACTTCGGCCGCGCTGGGGCTCTCCGGCATCCCGTTCGGCGGGCCCATCGGCGGCGCGCGGGTCGGCTATATCAACGGGCACTACGTGCTCAACCCCACCGCGACCGAGCTTAAAACTTCGCAGCTCGACCTCGTCGTGGCCGGGACCGAGCAGGCCGTGCTGATGGTGGAGTCCGAGGCGAAGGAGCTGGCCGAGGATGTGATGCTGGGGGCAGTGGTGTTCGGTCACCAGCAGATGCAGCAGGTCATACAGGCCATTAACGAACTGGTGGACGAAGCTGGCAAGCCGGCCTGGGACTGGACGCCGCCCGCGAAGGACGAAGCGCTGGTCGAGCGCATCGCGCAGCTCTCGGAGCAGGATTTACGTGCGGCGTTCCAGATGAAGCAAAAGGGCGCTCGCTCGGAAGCCATAGACGACATCTGGAAGCGCGTATTCACCGAGATCGGCGTCGGGACCGAAGGTGGGCCGGACAGCAACACGGTGAAGGAAATCTGCTTTGCGCTGGAATCGAAGATCGTGCGCGGCCAGGTGCTGGCCGGCGAGCCGCGCATAGACGGGCGCAATACGCGCACCGTGCGTCCTATCTCGATCCGCACCGGCCTGCTGCCGCGCGCACACGGCTCCGCCCTGTTCACCCGGGGCGAGACCCAGGCCATGGTCACCGCCACGCTGGGCACGACGCGCGACGAGCAGATCATCGACGCGCTGCAGGGCGAGTACCGCGACCGCTTCATGATGCATTACAACATGCCTTCCTATGCGACCGGCGAGACCGGGCGCATCGGCTCGCCCAAGCGCCGCGAGATCGGGCACGGACGGCTCGCCAAGCGGGCGTTGCTGGCGATGCTGCCGGCACCCGAGGCGTTCGCCTACTCGCTGCGGGTGGTATCCGAGATCACCGAATCCAACGGCTCGAGCTCGATGGCGAGCGTCTGCGGCGGTTGCCTCGCTCTGATGGACGCAGGCGTCCCGCTCAAGGCCCACGTCGCGGGCATCGCGATGGGACTCATCAAGGAAAGCAACCGCTTCGCCGTCCTGTCAGACATCCTCGGCGACGAGGACCATCTCGGCGACATGGATTTCAAGGTGGCCGGCACCGCAACGGGGGTGACCGCGCTCCAGATGGACATCAAGATTACCGGCATCACCAAGGAGATCATGCATGCGGCGTTGATCCAGGCCCGCGAGGGCCGCCTGCACATCCTGGAGAAGATGAAGCAGGCCCTCGAAGCGCCGCGCGCGGAGCTGTCCGCGTGGGCACCGCGCATGATTACCATCAAGATCAAGCCGGAGAAGATCCGCGATGTGATCGGCAAGGGCGGAGCGGTCATCCGCGCGTTGACGGAGGAGACGGGCACGACCATCGACATCCAGGACGACGGCACGGTCACCATCGCGTGCGTCTCGCCCGAAGCCGGGGAACTGGCGAAGAAGCGCATCGAGGACATCACCGCCGACGTCGAGGTCGGTCGCATCTACGACGGCACCGTGCTGAAGCTGCTCGATTTCGGGGCGATCGTCAGCGTGCTGCCTGGCAAGGACGGCCTGCTGCACATCTCGCAGATCGCCAACGAGCGCGTCAATGCCGTGTCGGACCACCTCAAGGAAGGCCAGCAGGTGCGCGTGAAGGTGCTGGAAGCTGACGACAAGGGCCGGCTGCGCCTGTCCATGAAGGCCGTGGGCGCTGGGGAGAAGGCGGCCCCGGCCGCGCAGACTCAGACCGC
>JBIOVQ010000123.1:0-10083 GCA_044867805.1 Burkholderiales bacterium
CCGAGGACCAGGCGGAGCGCTTTCAGCAGCAGGCCAAGCAGAAGGAAGCGGGCGACGCGGAGGCCATGCACTTCGATGCGGACTACATCCGCGCTCTCGAGTACGGCATGCCGCCCGCTTCCGGCGCTGGCATCGGCATCGACCGCCTGGTCATGCTGCTCACCGACAGCCCCTCGATCCGCGACGTCATCCTGTTCCCCCTCCTCCGCCCAGAGAGCGAGTGATTGGTGATTGGTGATTGGTGATTCGTAAACGCGGAAGCACAGGCCCAATCACTACTCACTAATCACTAATCACGCCTTCTCAAGTTCCTCGGCATCGTCATGGACAAGCCGCTCTGGCAACCCTCCCCCGAGCGCGTCGCCGCCGCGAACCTGACCGCGTTCCGGCGTCACGTGCGCGAGCGCTGGGGCGTCACCGCGCGCGACTACGCCGAGCTGCACCGGTGGTCCGTCGCCGAGCGCGCCCGGTTCTGGCAGTCGGTCTGGTCGTTCTGCGGCGTGATCGGAGACCCCGGCAGCGGGCCGGCGCTGGTGGACGGGGACAAGATGCCGGGTGCACGCTGGTTCCCCGAGGCACGCCTCAATTTCGCCGAGAACCTGCTGCGCCGCCGCGACCGCTCGCCCGCCATCGTGTTCTGGGGCGAGGACCGGCTGAAGAGCGTGGTCACGTGCGCCGAGCTCTACGCCGAGGTGTCGCGCCTGTCGCAGGCGCTGCGCGAGGCGGGCATCCGGCCCGGTGACCGCGTCGCCGGCTACATGCCCAACGTGCCCGGCACGGTCATCGCGATGCTGGCGACGGCGAGCCTCGGCGCCATCTGGTCTTCGTGTTCTCCCGATTTCGGCGTGCAGGGCGTGCTCGACCGCTTCGGCCAGATAGAGCCGAAGGCGCTGTTCGCCGCCGATGGTTATTTCTACAACGGCAAGACGATCGACGTCGTCGATCGTCTGAAAGAAATAGCCGAGAATCTTCCTTCCGTAGAGAAGGTAGTGGTGGTGCCCTACACGCAGCCGCGGCCGCCGATTGCCGATATTCCGCGAGCGGCCAACGTCCACGACTTGATGGCACCCTACCGCCCGCGCGAGATGAGCTTCGAGCGCTTTCCTTTCGACCACCCGCTCTACATTCTCTATTCTTCGGGGACCACGGGCGTGCCGAAATGCATGGTGCACGGTGCCGGCGGCACCCTGCTTCAGCACCTGAAGGAGCACCAGCTCCACGTCGATCTCAAGCCGCGCGACCGGCTGTTCTACTTCACGACCTGCGGCTGGATGATGTGGAACTGGCTCGCCAGCGGCCTCGCCTCGCGCGCCACCATCGTCCTCTACGACGGCTCGCCCTTCATCGCCGGAGGCCGCATCCTGTTCGACCTCGCCGACGTCGCGCGCGTCTCCGCGTTCGGCACCTCGGCCAAGTTCATCGACAGCATCGCCAAGGCGGGGCTCAAGCCGCGCGTGACGCACCGGCTCGGCGCCATGAAATGCCTGCTCTCGACCGGCTCGCCGCTGGTGCCCGAGAGCTTCGATTACGTGTACCGCGAGGTCAAGGAAGACGTTCACCTCGCGTCGATCTCGGGGGGCACCGATCTCATCTCGTGCTTCGTCCTCGGCGAGCCGACGGCGCCCGTGTGGCGCGGGGAGATCCAGTGCCGCGGCCTCGGGATGGGTGTCGAGGTCTTCGACGACGAAGGCCGGCCGGTGCGCTCGCAAAAGGGCGAGCTGGTGTGCACGGCGCCGTTCCCGTCCATGCCGGTCGCCTTCTGGAACGATCCCGGCGGCGCCAAGTACCGCGGCGCGTACTTCGAGAAATTTCCCGCCGTGTGGTGCCACGGCGACTACGTCGAGCTGACGCCGCGCGGCGGATACGTGATCTACGGGCGCTCGGACGCAGTGTTGAATCCGGGCGGGGTGCGCATCGGCACAGCCGAGATCTACCGCCAGGTGGAAAGCCTGGACGAAGTGCTCGAGAGTCTCGTCATCGGCCAGGACTGGCCGCCCGACAGGCCGGTCGATGTGCGCGTCGTGCTGTTCGTGCGGCTGCGCGACGAGCTACGCCTGGACGATGCGCTCACCGACAAGATCAAGCGCCACATACGCAGCAACGCGACACCGCGCCACGTGCCGGCGCGGATACTGGAAGTGCCGGACATCCCGCGCACCAAGAGCGGGAAGATCGTGGAGCTCGCGGTGCGCAACATCGTTCACGGGCGGCCGGTGAAAAACCTGGAAGCGCTGGCGAACCCCGAGGCGCTGGCGCACTTCAAGGACCGCATAGAGCTTCAATCCTGATGACGCGTGACGCGATACAGCGTGACACGGTGAGGCGTGACGCGATGCGGCGTGACACGATAAAGCGTCGCCAGACTTAAGGCCCGCGAATCAACGTCTATCCCAACGCCAAGCAAGTGATTCCGGCGACCATCGCCGCAGCCGCTGCGAGGCGGCGTCCGACGTCGCCCTCGGCAAGCAACCGGGTCCCCATGAACGCGGCTATCAGTATGCTCACCTCGCGCGCCGGCGCCACGTAGCTCACCGGCGTAAACACCATCGCCGTGAGCACCAGGATGTAGGACAGCGGGCACAGGAGCGCGACTGCGAAGATCTCCTTCTTCGCGCGCTGCCAGGTCGGAACGAGCTCGGTTCTCGCCCGGAGCGCCAGTGGCGCCATGAATACGACGCGCCCGAGGTTGGTGGCCCAGTCCTGCACCAGCGGCGGGATCAGCCAGGCCGCTACAGCGATCTTGTCCACCAGGGTGTAGCTGGCGATCATGCAGCCGGTAAGCAGGGCGAACCCGACGGCGTGCAGGTTGCCCGAGCGCCGGAGCTGGCGCGGGTCGCCGGTGAGCGCGACGGCGCCGCCACCGATCAGCAGTGCCCCGGCCACTGCTATGAATGTTGGTCGCTCGTCGAGCAGCAGCACGGCGCACAGCATGGCAATGAGCGGCCCGCTGCCGCGGGCGACGGGGTAGACCACCGACAAGTCGCCGCTGCGGTAGCCGCGGTCGAGCAGCATGTAGTAGGCCGTATGCAGGATGGCGCTCGCCGCCATCAGCCCGTAGTGCACCCACCCGAACTGCGGTTTGACCCACCAGATCACGGCCGCGGCCAGCGGCGCGTAGATCGCCGCGGAGAGCACCGCGAACAGCCAGACGAACGCCGTCCCGCCTCCGGATCGCTTGAGGAAGTAGTTCCAGCTCGCGTGGATGAAAGCGGCGGCGAGTATCAGCGCTAGCGCGAATACGGTCACGATCAGTTGTTCTTGCTCTCACGACCTACCGCGTCACGCGTCACCGCGTCACGCAGTATCGTGTCATGCCCTGTCGCGTCACGCTATTGGAGGCTGGCGATCACCAGTTCCAGATGCGCCACCACGCGGTATCCTTGCCCCCGCCGCCCTTCAGGTACTTGCTGTCCGGAAAATTCTTTTTCATGACGCGCTCGGCGTCGTTGCGCAGGTCGTTCAGGGCCAGCGCGTCGTAGGCCTGCACCAGGATCACGAGCCCTTCCTCGTTGGCCGGCGCCCGCGGATAAGTCTTGAGCGTGAACTGCGCCCGGCTGGCCGCCGCCACGTAGGCGCCGCGCTTCATGTAGTAGCGCGCGACGTGGATTTCGTGGGCGGCGAGCGCGTTGACCAGGTAGCTCATCCGGGCAATGGCGTCGGGCGTGTAGCGACTGTCGGGGAAGCGTGTCGCCAGCTCCTTGAACGCGTCGAACGCCTGGCGCGTCGCCTTGGGATCCCGCTCGGTCATGTCCTGGGCGCCGATGTGGCCCAGGATGCCCAGGTTGTCGTTGAAGTTGGCAAGGCCCTTCAGGTAATACGCATAGTCCACGTTCGGGTGGTTCGGGTGGAGCTTGATGAAGCGCTCGGCTGCGGTAATCGCCTGCGCGGGCTCCTGGTCCTTGAAGTAGGCGTAGGCGATCTCGAGCTGCGCCTGCTGCGCGTAACGGCCGTAGGGATAGCGCGCCTCGAGCTTTTCGTAGTACTTGATCGCGTCTACGTATCGGCCGTTGTTGAGGCGGTCTTTCGCTTCGGAGTAGAGCTTCTCCGCGGACCAGCCCTTGGTCTCGTCAGCGTCGGGAAAAATGCCGCACGCGCCGAGGAGCGCGCCGAAGACTAGGGCTAAACTATAGCGGACTATACGCATGGGAAAGTCCCGCGAAAATTATAACGCCACCGCAACCGCGGCGGACCGCGCGCGGCTCACGGTTCCCGCGGACTGCGCCGGCCTGCGCTTGGACCAGGCGCTTGCGCGGTTGTTTCCGAGCTATTCGCGCAATCGCCTGGCCCGCTGGGTGCGCGACGGGCGGATCAGGATCGACGGCCGCGTGCTGGCTCCGCGCCACAAGGTCGGCGGCGGCGAGGCGATAGAGCTCGCCCCCGTTCCGCCGGAGGAACTCCTCGCGCATCGTGGCGAGGACATACCGCTCGACACGGTGCACGAGGACGACGCGCTGCTGGTCGTGAACAAGCCGGCGGGGCTCGTCGTGCATCCCGGCAGCGGTAATTGGCGCGGCACGCTCCTCAACGCGCTGCTCCACCGCGCTCCCGCGCTCGCCGACGTGCCGCGCGCCGGCATCGTCCACCGCCTCGACAAGGACACCAGCGGCCTCCTCGTTGTCGCCAAGACGCTCGCCGCCCAGGCCCACCTGGTGCGGCAGTTGCAGGCGCGCAGCGTGAAGCGCGAGTATCTTGCCGTGGTCCACGGCCGCCCGTCCCATGACGGCAAGGTCGAAGCGCCCATCGGCCGCCATCCCGTTAACCGCACCCGGATGGCGGTCAGCGCCCGGGGCCGGCCGGCAGAGACGCATTTCCAGGTGCTCGAGAGATACGCCAACGCCGCGCTGTTGCGCTGCCGCCTCGAAACCGGGCGCACGCATCAGATCCGCGTGCACCTGGGCTCGCTTGGGCACCCGCTGGTCGGAGACCCCACCTATGGCAGGCGCCACAGCGGCATTCCGTTCCCGCGGCAGGCGCTGCACGCCGAGCGTCTCGCGCTGGTGCACCCCGTGACCCGCGAGACAGTAAGTTGGCAGGTCGATCCGCCGCCGGACATGCAGGAACTCATCGCCCGACTGCGTGGCGAGCAGCCGCCAGCCGTCAGCCGCCAGTCGTCAGCTTCGAGCTCCAGGCTTCAAGCTCCAAGCTCCAAGCGTTGATTCGCTGGC
Organism: Burkholderiales bacterium; assembly: GCA_044867805.1. Classification (GTDB taxonomy): domain Bacteria; phylum Pseudomonadota; class Gammaproteobacteria; order Burkholderiales; family SG8-41; genus SG8-41. The sequence continues at coordinate 5,166 of JBIOVQ010000123.1, forward strand.
CTTGCAACTTGTAGCTTGCAGCTTGTAGCTTGTAGCCGATGAAGATGGCATCGCCGCACCCCGACTGGATCATTCCCCGCTGGCCGGCGCCGGCCAACGTGCGGGCGCTGATCACGACGCGCGCCGGCGGCGTCAGCCGGGGCCCTTACGCAAGCCTCAATCTCGGATTGCGCACGGGCGACGATCCGCGGTCGGTCTCCGCCAACCGCGCGCAACTCGAAGCGCTGCTGCCGCGGCCCCCGGGGTGGCTGCGGCAGGTGCACGGCGCCACCGTCGTCGATGCAGACGGGCTGGCGGACGTGCCCGAGGCCGATGCGGGCGTCGCGCGTCGACCGGGAACCGTTTGCGGCGTGCTGGTGGCCGACTGCATTCCCGTGCTCCTCGCCGACCGTGCCGGCACCACCGTGGCCATCGCCCACGCCGGCTGGCGCGGCCTCGCCGCAGGCGTGGTCGAAAACGCCGTTGCACGGATGGCGGTCGAGCCGCGGGAGCTGATTGCCTATCTCGGCCCGGGCATAGGTCCGACCGCGTTCGAAGTCGGGCCCGACGTGCGCGACGCCTTCGTGGGGCGCGACGCCCGTTCGCAGGCCGCATTTGCAGCGCGCGCTGCCGGCAAGTGGCTCGCCGACCTGTTCCTGCTCGCCCGCCAGTCACTGCAGCGCGCCGGGGTCGAGGATATCCATGGCGGCGCCCTGTGCACCTACTCCGATGCCGCGCGCTTTTTCTCCTACCGCCGGGAGCGCACGACCGGGCGGATGGCCGCGCTCGTCTGGCGCACTGAATAGGAAAAGCGTGATACGTGACGAGTGATAAGTGACTAGACTCCCGCGCAGCGGATGCTTTTTTGAACCCTTATCACTTATCACCTATCACTTATCACGCACCATAGGTGACTCACGTATAATTCCGCCCCTTCCTGCGCGCCTGCACCATCCCCGAAAATGACGACACTCGCCTGGATTCTCGTTGCAACGATCGCGGGAGGGCTCCTGTCGGTGGTGGCGGCGGGAGTTCTGGCGGTCACGGCCCGCAGCGCCTGGATCCCGGTCCTGATCAGCTACGCCGTCGGGGCGTTGCTCGGCGCCGCGTTCCTCGAACTGCTGCCCCAGGCTTTCGGGCTGGCGGACAGCCTGGAGGGGATGGCGGCGATCATCCTCGCCGGGCTGCTGCTCTTCTTCGTGCTGGAAAAGCTGGTGCTGTGGCGCCACTGCCATGTCGAGCAGTGCGAGGCGCACGATCCCCCGCTCGCGGCGCACCACGATCACGGCCGCAGCGGCATGATGATCATGATCGGCGACACCTTCCACAATTTCGTGGACGGCGTGCTGATCGCCGCGGCGTTCCTCGCCAATCACGAGCTGGGCATCGTGACCGCGATCGCGATCATCGCCCACGAAGTGCCGCAGGAAGTGGGCGATTTCCTGATCCTGCTGCACTCGGGATACCGCAGGGGCCAGGCATTTCTGGTCAACGCGCTCTCCAGCGCGGCCATGATTGCAGGCGGGGTAGCGGCCTACTTCGCGCTGCAGATCGTCGAGCACTGGATCCCGCCGCTCCTGGGACTCGCTGCCGCCAGCATGCTCTACGTCTCGGTGGCCGACCTGATTCCGGGCCTGCACAAGCGCCCCGAACTGCAGGCGACGCTGCAGCAAGTGGTCCTCATTGCGCTCGGCGTCGCCACCATCTGGCTCGTAGGCGAACTCGCGCATTCCCACGCCTGAAGCCGCGCTCACGGTGACGGTATGCCAGCGCCCGCTCGCCTGGAAACGGACTCGAGAACGAACCCGGATCCCTTCAATTCGCGCGGCTTGAACCGCAAGCGACAGACGAATCCCCGCCGTTCCCTATGAGCGATACCTCACGCAGTACCGATGCCACGCGCGAATTGGAGGCCCTCGCCCGCAAGCTGGTGGACGGCATCGTCAAGCCGCTCGATCTCGACGCGACATTGGATGTCGCGGAAATTCTCAAGTCGCTGACGGCCGGGCTTGCCCAGGACACGGACCACTGGCTGGATGCGCAGAACCTCTACTATCGCCGCCAGCTGGAGCTGTGGGCGTCTTATGCGGATCCGCGACCGGGCACTGCGACCGTTGAACCCGACCCCCCCGACCGCCGGTTCCGCGCGCAAGAGTGGCACAGCCACCCCTATTTCGAATATCTGGCGCGCTCCTATCTCCTGACGGCCGAATGGCTGCGCGAGGCCGTCGACGCAAGCAAGCTCGAGCTGCAGAGCAAGCGCAAGCTCCAGTTCTTCACCCGGCAGTTCGTCGATGCGATGTCGCCGGCCAACTATCCGTGGAGCAATCCGGAGGCGCTCAAGCTCGCCGCCGAAACCGACGGCAGCAGCCTCGCCCAGGGCATGCGCAACCTGGCCGCCGACATCGGCAAGGGGATGATTTCGATGACCGACGATTCGGCCTTCGAGGTCGGCCGCAACCTCGCCATCACGCCGGGCGCGGTGATCTTCGAGAACGATTTCATGCAGCTGATCCAGTACCGCCCGGCGACGCCAACGGTGTTCGAGCGCCCGTTGGTAATGGTGCCGCCGTGCATCAACAAGTACTACATACTCGACCTGCAGCCGGACAATTCCTTCGTGCGCTACGCGGTCGAGCGCGGGCACTCGGTGTTCATGGTCTCGTGGCGGAACATGCCCCGCGAAATGGGCCGCGCGAGCTGGGACGACTACCTCGAGCAGGGTGTGATGCGGGCGCTGCAGGTGGCAGCCGAGGCCAGCGGAACGGACAAGGTCAACGCGCTTGGGTTCTGCGTGGGCGGCACGCTGCTCGGCTCGGCGCTTGCCGTGCTGCGCGCCAGGGGACGCGACGCCGTTGCGAGCCTCACGCTGCTCGCGACCATGCTCGATTTCAGCGATACCGGCGAGTTGTCGGTATTCGTCGATGAGGCCTATGTCTCCAAGCGCGAGCGCGATTTCGCGCAAGGCGGGCTGCTCCACGGCCGTGAGCTGGCGCTGACCTTCGCCAGCCTGCGCGCGAACGACCTCATCTGGCACTACGTGGTGAACAATTACCTGAAAGGGCGCGCGCCGGAAGCGTTCGACCTGCTCTACTGGAACGCCGACAGCACCAACCTGCCCGGCGTCATGTACGCGTACTACATCCGGCACATGTACCTCGAGAACAACCTGCAGCGGCCGGACCGGCTCACGATGTGCGGCGCGCCGGTGGACCTGCGCCGGGTGGACATGCCGGCCTACGTGCTGGCGACGCGCGAGGACCATATCGTGCCGTGGCAAACCGCGTATGCCAGCACCCAGTTGCTTGGCGGTAAAATCGAATTCGTGCTCTCCGCGAGCGGGCATATCGCCGGCGTCATCAACCCGACCTCGAAGAACCGGCGCAACTTCTGGCTCAAAGCCGGGCTCGAACAGGATGCCGACCGCTGGCTCGCCGCCGCGGCCCCGGTGCCGGGCAGCTGGTGGAAGCACTGGGCGGACTGGCTCGCCCAGCACGGCGGCCCCGAAGTCGAGGCCCGCAGCAAGCTCGGCGGCACGACCTGCCGCGAGATCGAGCCGGCTCCGGGCCGCTACGTCAAGGAAAAGTGCTAGTGATTCGAAGGGCGTGAATAGTGATTAGTGAATAGTGATTAGTGTTTCGCGCAGTTCACCAGGCCCAATCACTAATCACCAATCACGCACTTGGCTAGTGATTTAGGCGCCAGCAAGGAGCGGCAGATGGCACAGCGAGTGGCGATCGTGACCGGCGGCATGGGCGGTATCGGCGAGGCGATCTGCGAGCGGCTGGCCCGGGCCGGCCACAAGGTCGTTACCACCTATTCCCCGGGGAACAAGAAGGCGGACGCCTGGCTGAAGGAAATGAAGGGCAAGGGCCATGAGTTCCGGGCGGAGCAGGTAGACGTCACGGATTTCGAGGCCTGCCAGAAAGCGGTGGCGAAAATACAGTCCGAGGTCGGCGCCATCGATATCCTGGTGAACAACGCGGGCATCACGCGCGACGCAAGCTTCAGGAAGATGGGAAAGCCCGACTGGGACGCCGTCCTGCGCACCAACCTCGACAGCGTCTTCAACATGACCAAGCCCGTGTGCGACGGCATGGTGGACCGCGGCTGGGGCCGCATCATCAACATTTCCTCGATCAACGGCCAGAAAGGCGCGTTCGGCCAGACCAACTACTCCGCCGCCAAGGCCGGCATGCACGGCTTCACCAAGGCGCTCGCGCTCGAAGTCGCGCGCAAGGGCGTGACCGTCAACACCATCTCGCCGGGGTACGTGGCAACCAAGATGGTGCTGGCGGTGCCCAAGGAAGTACTGGACAGCAAGATCATTCCGCAGATCCCGGTCGGCAGGCTCGGCAAGCCCGAGGAGATCGCCGCGCTGGTCGCGTACCTGTGCACGGACGATGCTGCCTTCGTCACCGGCGCCAATATCGCCATCAATGGGGGGCAGCACATGCAGTGATGCGCTGCGGCAGGCACGTGCCCTTCCGCCGCATTGCAGGGTGACGCGCAGTTCCCAGCCCGGGCGTTTTACCGATATTTTTCAATCCTTTATCTTGCAATGCCGTCATCGTAGCGAATATAATGGCAAACTTGCCGCAGGGCAGCCAACCATGACGCAGTCGTCGCGCATCATCAAGAAGTACCCGAACCGCCGGCTCTACGACACCGAGACCAGCAGCTATATCACGCTGACGGATGTCAAGAAGCTGGTGCTGGATCAGGTCGACTTCAAAGTCGAGGACGCGAAGACCCGCGAGGACCTGACGCGCAGCATCCTGCTGCAGATCATTCTGGACGAGGAAACGGCGGGCGCACCGATGTTCTCCAGCGACATGCTGTCGCAGATCATCCGCTTCTACGGCAATGCCATGCAGGGGATGATGGGCAGCTACCTCGAGAAGAATATCCACACCTTCATCGAGATCCAGAAGCGGCT
>JBIOVQ010000124.1:0-4740 GCA_044867805.1 Burkholderiales bacterium
ACGCGGCAACGCCACGCGCGAGGTGCTCTGGACGAGTTGGGCCCCGGTTGTCATGGCCGGGGATGCTAGGCAGCGAAGATTAACTGGGCATTAACCGGGGCGGAGGGCTCGTGACCTAAGTCACGAGGAAGCAAGGAAAAAGACGAAGGGCGGAAGGCGAGCTGCGGTGACGCCGTGACGAAGTGGCGCAGTGACGAAATAACCGCGGGCGCTCCCTGTATGCCACTCTTGGCGCAGTCCTTCGCGGGCTGGGTCTTGCTCTTGTTCTTATTATTATTTTCTTCGCGGTAAAGCTTTTCTCTTTCTCCGCGCCCTCCGCTAGGGAGGAGGGAGACTCGTCAGTCGACGGCAGCCTCCGATAGGGCGGTGGAGTCATTTCAGGAATGTAGTGTCGGCTGCCCCGCGCGCCGCCGGGGGTCACATCCCCGAACAGTTTCGGGGCCCCTGTTCCGCCCCTCGACGCGCCCCGTCACTCGTCACGCCCGGGCCCATCCTTCGACCCCCAGTAAACCGTCCCATCGAAGTTGAGGTCATTGCGCACCTCCGCCGCCCGGCCTTCCAGCTCCGCCACGCGCGCCTTCAGCTTCGCGTTCTCCGCCTGCAACGCCTCCGCTTCCTGTCGAAGCTTCACGAGCAGCTCCACCAGCTCCACCGTGACGCCTTTCTTCACCAGTAGAGATATGTTTCTTGCGGTATCAATGACGGACATGACCGTTCCCTTGGCCCTACGTAACCAATCCCTCTATTCTGCACTTGCCGCTTCCCTGCTTAAGTAAGGCGGAGCCGACAAGTCGTGTCAGGAAAAACCTTACAGAGAGCCGCCAGCCGCCAGCCGTCAGCCGTCAGGTACAAGCTGCAGGCTACATGCCAGGTCGACTCCCACCACCCCGCGCCCGTCGGGCACACCCCGGGCCCCGCCGCTCTATCGTCGGTCGTCACTTCCTGACGAGAGCATTCACCAGGGCGTCCGATAGCCACTCCTGATACCGATCCGGCGTCCAGCCGCTTTCGTGCACCAGCATGCGGTAGACGTCGCGGCTGGTATACATCCAGAGGATCCGCTGCGCTTCCTCGAATTTGAGGCCCTTCTTCTGCCTGGATTGGGCAAACAGCACCTTTACCCGCTCCTCCTGCATTTCCAGGCGCATCTTCTCGAACTCCTGCTCGAGCTTGCGCAGGGAAGGGGAAAAGGCCGATGCGCCGCGCAGCAGGCCGAGGTCCGAGGCCTCGCCCTCGTAAATGGCCCGCGAGACATGCGAAGTGAGCGCAATCAGCTCGACCGGGTCCGTCACCCCCAGCAGTTTTTCTCGCGCCGCCCTGAAGCGCTCGCCGAAGATGGCGGCGCTCATGAGCCCGCGCAGGACGCCTTCCTTCGACTTGTAGAGCGCATAGACGGTAGGCACCGAGACATCGGCCTTTTGCGCAATCTGCGCGATGGTGACCCGGTCGAAACCGTGACGCACGAACAGCGCCTTGGCGGCGTTCAGCACGCGGCCCTTCGTGGCGTCGGCTGCCTGGCTGCGCAGCTTGGAAACGTATCGCCGGCTCGACCGGGTTGACATATTGGATATAGTTTACTATAGTTAATTAGATCACGCACGCGGAGGCAGCTCATGACATTTCAAGCCTACCTGGACAACATACACAGCAAGACGGGCAAGACGCCCGATGATTTCTTCGCCCTTGCGAAGAGGAAGGGCCTCGCCGGCCCGGGGCTCACGGCCGGGCGCCTTGTCGCCTGGCTCAAGGACGACTTCGAGCTGGGCCATGGCCACGCCATGGCGATCTGGCACGTCTTCAAGTCGAAAGGGTGGGCCGGCGCGGCGGGTCCCGCGAAGCCCCGCAAAGCGCAAGGGATGGCGAAATGACCAGGGGCGTATCGTTTCTCCCGTCGTTGGCCCGGGACCGGGTGGGGGCGGCACCGCGTCTTGCGGCGGCGGGGACGCTGTCCGTCGCCCTGATCGTCGCCGCCCTGCACGCGATCAAGCCGGAATTCGAGCCATCGTGGCGCTTCATCAGCGAGTATGCGATCGGGCGGTACGGCTGGATCATGCAGGCTGCCTTTTTCATCTGGGCGGCAAGCTGCGCCGCATTGGCGCTGGCCCTGAATCGCGAGGTCAATACGTTTCGCGGCAAGGCCGGGGTCGCTGTCCTGCTGATCGTCGCCGCCGCGCTGGTCGCCGCCGGCCTGTTCGCGCAAGACCCGGTCACCGCAAGGCCCGAGGAGCTTACGACCAGCGGCCATATTCACGCTATTGCCTCGATGATCGGCGTGCCGGGCATTCCGATCGCCGCGATGCTGATCAGCTCCAGCCTGTGGAGGGCGAACCCGGCCTGGACGCCTCATCGCGCAGCCATCATGTGGCCGGCCCATGCGACCTGGATCAGCCTGGTGTTAATGGCGGCCTATCTGGGATGGGCAGTGCCGCGGGCGGGCGGCTTCAATATGGAGGTCTGGGCCGGCTGGATGAACCGCTTGGTGGTCGCAACCTATCTGGCCTGGCAAATGGTTGTCGCCTATTGCCTCATCGCGATGCGCAAGGCGCCTTAGCTCCAACCGGAGGCAAATGATGGCTCGACCACCCGGGAGTATCGACGAATACATCGCGGCGTTCCCGCAGGCGATCACGGTGAGAGCGCCCGGCGGCAAGAGAAGCTTCGTGGATGGACCGTTCGCGGAGACCAAGGAACAGCTTGGCGGCTACGGCCTGAGGGCCGCACAACCTCCGCCTGCCGTCGCCGGCGGCAGCTTCCAGAGACGCTCGGCATTGCCGTGCGCTACCGCGTGCGCGATCTCGGCCGGCAGCTTTCCCAGGGCCTTGCGCCACAGCTCGACCTGCTGCACGTACTTGTCCGACCAGTGCTCTGGCCAGACGTTGTCTATCGTCAGCACGAAGCGGTCGGGATGACGCAGCATCAGCGCTTTCCATTCCGCCGTAAGCTCCTCGCCCGCAAACATGTCGGTCCACGGCTGCCGGCTCTCACGGACGGACAGCGAGTTGGCGTGGGACGTGAGAAACAGGACATTGGGGTGCGCTCCCAGCAGATCGGCAGCGTCGCCCGGATCGAGCTGCCCCATGTGGATCAGCGCGAACGGATGCTGAGGGCTCTGGGCGAGCAGGCCCTTCAGCTCGGCCATGCGCTTTGCGCGCGCGCCGCTGCCGTACGCACTGGTGAGCCAGCGGAACTCGTAGTGCAGCACGATCGGCCAGCCTTTTTCGATGGCGCGCTGCATCGCCTCCCTGGTCTGAGGCGAGTCGGCGGGCACATTGACCTCGGGCGCCCGCCTGCCCTTCGACGCGTGCGCGAGAATGATCTCGCTCATCGCCCTGAAACCCGGTTCCTTGAGCTGCTCGTCGAGCATCGAGAAATGACCGCCCCGGTCGCGGCCTTTCGTGCGCACCGAGGGCACGATGCAGCCGGGATGTGTCGAGCCGAGATCGAGAACTTGCCGTGTCGTCGCGCGTCCGCGAGCGGAGAGCAGGACCCGGTTCACGCCCGCGCGCGACGCGTACTCGATCACCGTCGCGACCGGGGTGTGCTCGTCGAACTGGCTATGCGCGTCGATGACGGGAAGGACGTTCGACGCGCCATAGGCGGGCACCAGCGACCCAAGGCAGAAGAGGCAAGCCGACACCGATTTCATGCACGCATTCTGCGCTGGCCACCGTAATGCCTCAAGCGGGGAAGGGCGCGAGACTGTCAGCCGGCTACGCCCCGTAGTGGGGGGCAAGCCGGTGAAACTGGCGGCCACCCTTCAAAAGCAAAGGGGACGCACAGTTCTGTGCGTCCCCGACGCCGTGCTGCCCGCAGCGTTTTCCTATCGGTCGCGCATGTTCGGTATGACCTTCAGCAGTCCGCGACCTTCAATCTGCCGGCCATCGCTGGCAGTCCCGCGCAGTACTCCCTCCAGGTGGTCCTTGGTGAACTTTGTCAGCTCGTTATCGAAATGACACACCAGGTCAAGGTGACCATCTCCGTTGACGTCCTCCCCTTCCTTGGCGCACCGGAGGCGGCTGTCTTCGTAGCCCGTCGCGCCGAACTTGAGGGAATCCCTCTGGGCTCCTGTAAGCGGGTCGAATTCGCTCGAGCCGAGCAGGGCCACAGGTGTCACGCCCTTCTTGGCCTTGAGATTGATCGGCGCGAACTCGCCGCTGCCCGGTTTGACCTCGATGGTGATATAGACAGTCGTGATCGGCACCGTGACTCCGGTGATATTCAGGATGTAATCACCATTCGATTGCGAGTTCAGCGAATCGGGGGACATGACCGAGCCGCCATGCACGAAGAAGCGCGGCCAGCTGCTGACGCCGATGGTATAAACACCGTCCGCGTCCAAGCGGAAATTATCGATGCGTGCATCCCGGAAGCTGGTTGATCCGGAATCGACAGCAAAGTTGCTGTCATTTTGTCTCAGCATCGTGTAGAACGGCCCTGGCCCGAATATCGCCACGATCGTGTCGACGCTCCGGACGCCGCCGATCCCACCGTCGATATCGACCGTTACGACATCGCCTGCTTTGCCGGAGAAGGAATAGAAGTCGAGATCTTTAACCGGAGATCCCGAGAGGTTGCCCAGGACGCCTTTGACACTTGCGCCGCCCTTGACCGCACCGGCGGTCGCCACTCCGGCGCCGCCGGTGATGGATAGTTCCTGCGCGGAATCAGGCGAGTCGTTGGACCTGGATTGGTCCTCGTCAACCACCTGCGCAAATCCGCACGTCGCGAAGAGGCTCAAGC
>JBIOVQ010000125.1:0-6384 GCA_044867805.1 Burkholderiales bacterium
GAGCCATGGCGGAGGGATACAACAAGACGCGCGTCCTGATCTTCACTGGGTCGTACCGGATCAAGGGCGAGATCGACATCGTGGCCGGCGCGCGCGTGACTGATTACATGATCGAAACCAAGGCGTACTTCGCGGTGACCAATGCCGAAGTGTGGGATCTCGAAGGCCGGAAGATCCATACCGCGCCGTTCCTCAACGTCAACAGCGCGCACGTCGTTGTCGTCGCGCCGGAATAACCACCCCGGCGCTTCGCGCCACCCCTCCTTAAGGAAGGAGGGGAATCGGAATCACGACGTCCTCTTTCATCCTCCCCCTTGTCAAGGGGGAGGGATGGGTGGGGGTCAATTCGCGGGAATATTCGCTTGCTTGACGACCCGGCTCCACCTCGTCACTTCGCTCTTGATCTGCGCGGTGAACTGCTGCGGCGTGGTGACCAGAACGTCGGCGCCCATCTCGAGGATGCGCTGGGTCACGTCGGGCAGCTTGATGATCCGCACGGTTTCGACGTAGAGCTTCTTGACGATCGCGGGCGGCGTCCCGGCCGGCACCAGCATGCCGGTGATGGTTTCCGATTCATGCCCCTTGAAGCCCAGCTCGGCCATGGTGGGCACGTCCGGGAAATTCGCCGTGCGCTTCGCGCTCGTGAACGCCAGGGCGCGCACCCTGCCCGCCTGCACGTACGGCGTCACCGGCGGCACCGCCTGGCAGCCGAACGGCACCTGGTTGCCCACCACCGCGGCGAGCGACGGCCCGCCGCCGGCGTAGGGCACGGTCACCAGGTCGAGCTTGGCGTCGATCGCCAGCAGGTTCGCCGACAAATGAGGCACGGTGCCGATCCCGGGCGTCGCCACGCTGTACTTCCTGGGATCGTTCTTCACCACCTTGATCAGGTCGGGCAGGGATTTCACCGGCTGGCTCGGATGCGCGAAGAATATGTGAGGCGAAGCCGACAGGTTGGAAATGGGTATGAAGCTCTTGTACGGGTCGTACGGAATCTTCTTGTAGAGCCCGGGGTTCACCATGAAGCTAGAGCTCACGAAGAGTACCGTGTAGCCGTCGCCCGTCGCGTTCGCGGCGATCCCCATGCCGATGTTGCCGCCGGCGCCGCTGCGGTTGTCCACGACCACCTGCTGCCCCCAACTCTCCGTCATTTTTTGCGCCACCAGCCGCGCGATGGTGTCGGTCGCCGCGCCGGGCGGGAACGGCACGATGATCCGGATCGGCCGCGCCGGGTATTGGGCCTCGGCGGCGGGCAAAGGAGTGACGGCAAAAAGCACAAGCGCCGAGGCCAGCACTGCGTTTGTAGTGACTTTCATGGTTTTCCCCTCCTATCCGCGCGCGTTGAACCGCGGCCTTTCCGTCAGTTCGAACGCGCGCAATTAAACCGGCGCTGGTGCGCCCGGATTTAATGTCTATTGGGCTGGAATGTTGGCATCCTTCACGATCTTCGCATAGCGCGGCGTTTCGGCCTTGATGAACGCGGCGAACTCCTCCGGCGTGCTGGTGAGGGGCTCCGTTCCCCCGTCCACCAGCCGTTTCTTGAGGTCGGGTGAGTGCATCGCCTTGACGATCTCGGAGTTGAGCCGGCCGACGAGGTTCGGCGGCGTGGCGGCCGGGGCGAGTATCCCGTACCACAGGCGGACGATGTAATCCTCCACTTTCTCGTCCCTCGCGGAAGGCACGCCGGGCATGACCGCGGCGCGCTCGGTGGACAGTATCAGCAGCGCGCGCGCCTTCCCCGCCTTCACCTGCTCCGCGGCCGCGGGCACGGCCATGATCAGAACGTCGATGTGCCCGCCGACCAGGCCGATCAGGGCGAGGCCCGATCCCTTGTAAGGCACGTGCGTCATCCGCGTCTTGGTGATGCTCATGATCAGCTCGGGGGTCAGGTGGGTGGTGGTGCCGACTCCGCCGGAGCCGTAGTTGAGCATCCCCGGATTCTTGCGTGCCAGGGCAATGAGCTCCCTCACGTTCTTCGCCGGCACCGCAGGATGCACCAGCAGGACGTTCCGGATTTCGGCGACCAGCGAGACCGGGGCGAGATCGCTCTGCTGGTAATTGAGCCTGGCGTACAGCGCCGGGGCGAGCGCGAAAACCGACGAGCTCAGCACGATCGTATGGCCGTCCGGCGGCGACTTCGCGGCCACCTCCAGCCCGAGATTGCCGCCGGCGCCCGGCCGGTTGTCCGCCACCACCTGCTGCCCCACCCGCTCCGTCAGCTTCTGCGCTATGGAGCGTCCCAGGATGTCGGTCGGTCCGCCGGGTGGAAACGGCAGGATGAGACGCACCGTCTTCGAGGGAAAGGTCTGCGCCACGGCCGCCGCCGGCAGCATGACCATGACCAACGCGAGCAATACCGGTCGCCAAACGCCAAGCATGGGATTCCTCCTCATTGACTCTGTACGGGGTGACTGAGCTGCCATGCGGATTCTAGCGCCACTCACTCCGCCCGGATGTTCGCCGCTTCTGCGACCTTGCTGTATTTCGCAAGATCCGCCTTGAAGATCGCAGCGGTTTGCTCGGGGGTGCTGGCGACGATATCGGCGCCCAGCGACGCAAGGCGCTCCTTCACTTCCGGATCCGCCAGCGCCTTGAGCATCTCCTGGCTCAGGCGCGTCACGATGTCACGTGGTGTCTTCGCCGGCACCACCGCGCCATACCACGTGCTCATCGAGTAGCCCGGCACGGTCTCCGCTATCGTCGGCACGTCTGGCAGTACCGCCGCGCGCTTGTCCCTGGTCACGGCAAGCGCTTTCACCCGCCCCGCGCGGATATGGGGAATGATGGGCGGCATCGTGCTGAAGCTCGTAATGACGTGGCCCGCCATGAGGTCGATCGCGATCGGCCCGCCGCCCTTGTAGGGGACCGGCAGCAGGTTGGTCCTGGTCATCATCTTGAACATCTCGCCGGCAAAGTGCTCGGGGCTGGCGACGCCGGAGGTGGCGTAGGTGAGCTCCCCCGGCTTGGCCCGCGCCAGCGCAATCAGCTCCTTGACCGATTTCGCCGGCAACGAGGGATGCGCGGCGAACACGTTCGACACCTCGGACACCACGGTGATCGGCGTGAGATCGCGCTCGATGTCGTAGCCGAGGTTCTTGTAGACCGGCTTGCTCATGATGTGTGCCACCGACATGAACAATATCGTGTAGCCATCCGCAGGCGCTTCCGCGGCCAGCTTCGCCGCGACATTGGCGTTGGCGCCCGGGCGGTTCTCGATGATGAACTGCTGCTTCACCGACTCCGTCATCTTCGCGCCGACCGCGCGCGCCATGATGTCCGTGCCCCCGCCCGGCGCGAAGCCCACGAGTATTCGCACCGGCTTCGCCGGATAGGGCTGTGCGCTGGCGGTGGCTATCGCCAATGCACAGCCAAGGATGAAGGATGAGGGATGAAGGATGACCCTAAACTTTAGTGCCTTGTACCTCGAACCCTGAGCCATGATCATCAATCCTCCTCGCGGTTGTTGTCGTCAGTCGTCAGCCGTCAGTCATCACTCGACTTTCACTCCTGCATCGCGGATCGCCTTCGCGTACTTGGCGCTTTCGGCGCGCACGAAACGCGCGAACTCCTCCGGCGTGTTGCCGACGCCCTCCGATCCGAGCACCTTCAGGCGCTCCTGGATATCGGGGAGCTTGAGTATGCGCGCCAGCTCGGCGTTGACCTTCGCGATTATCCCCTGCGACACGCCGGCCGGAGCGTGCATCGAGTACCAGGCATTCACCTCGTAGCCCGCGACGCCCGCCTCGGCGAACGTCGGCAGGTCGGGATACTCGGCAAGCCGCGCTCCCCGGGCGATTGCGAGCGCGCGCAGCTTGCCGGCGCGCACGTGCGGCAGGATGGACGCCGCGGTGTCGAACATCATGCTGGTTTCGCCGCCGAGCAGCCCGGCGTGCGCCGGACCGCCGCCCTTGTACGGCACGTGGATCAGCTTGATGCCGGTCATCGCAGCGAAGATCTCTCCGGCCATATGCGGCGGCGTGGCAGCGCCTCCCGACGCGAACCTGAGCTCGCCCGGCTTCGCCTTCGCGAGTGCGATCAACTCCTTGAGGCTGCGCGCAGGCACCGACGGGTTGACGCAGACGACGGTCGGCGCGACGGCAAGCAGCGTGATGGGCGAGAAGTCCTTCACCGGATCGTAGCCGGGCTTCGCATACAGGTTGGGTGCGATGGCATGCGTCGCGATGGAGGACAGCAGCAGCGTGTAGCCGTCGGGCACCGCGCGTGCCGCGATCTGCGTGCCGATGATGGTGCCGGCGCCGGGGCGGTTGTCCACCACCACCTGCTGTCCCCACGCCTCGGTGAGCTTCGCGCCGAAGAGCCGCGCGAGCGTATCGTTGCCGCCGCCCGGCGGATAGGGAACGATGAGTCGGATCGGCTTCGTCGGATAACCCTGCGCCAACACGATCTGGCACACGCCCATCAAGAGAACGCCGAAAACCCCGACGATAAAACTTCTCATACCTTCCCCCTCGTCCCTCGACCCTCTTCCCTCGACGCTCGGTAGAGTGCCACAAACCGCCGAGTGGTGACCAGCGATCCCTATGGCTTGATTTTTCCGCATTTTTCCATGGTTTCCGCTACAATCGCGCTCCTATGCCCGCGCCCCGCATCGCGCTCGTGCACGCCATGCCGGTCGCCATCGACCCGGTGGCGCGCGTGTTCAAGGAGCAGTGGCCGCAAGCGCGCGTCACGCACCTGCTCGACGACGCGCTGCCGGCCGATTTGACCGCGGCGGGCGGCATCACGCCCGCGATCGTCGGGCGCTGCGTGGCGCTCGCCGAATACTGCGAGGCGAGCGGAGCGAACGCGATTCTTTTCACGTGCTCGGCGTTCGGCACTGCCATTGACGCCGCGAAGCAGGCGGTGCGCGTGCCGGTGCTGAAGCCCAACGAAGCGATGCTGGAGGAAGCCCTGGCCGCGGGGTCCGATCTCGCGCTGATCGCCACTTTCGGGCCCAGCATTCCCTCCCTCAAGAAGGAGCTCGAGGAGCTCGCCGCGAGCCGCGGTATCCAGCTGCGCCTCAAGACCCGCACCGTGCCCGCGGCTATCGCGGCGCTTCAGAAGGGTCAGGCCACGGAGCACGACCGCCTGATTGCCGCCGCCGCGCGCGACGTGGGACCGTGTGACGCGCTGGTGCTGGGACAATTTTCCATGGCGCGCGCCGCCGCTAGCATCGCCATGAAGCCGGGCCGCAAAGTGCTCACGAGCCCGCATTCCGCCGTTTCGCGCCTCAAGCAGATCTTCAACGTACACTAGCCGACCCCTCCTGCCAGAGGGTGAGTCGGGGTTTCGAAGAATGTGCCTGCGCACATTCGAGCCGGCGAACGCCAGCCGCCTCTGCGCGGCGGGCCGGGCGGGGTGGCGCCGAGCGCCGGAGTGGTGGGAGGGCAATCGGTGCCGGGTTGTAGAATTCCTGAAAAACCGAATCGAGAGGGAAACCATGACACTGTCGCCAGTCTGCGGCGCGCTCGCCTGTGTTGCCGCTTTCCTGAGCATCACCGCGTGGGGCCAGCAGTACCCGACAAAGCCGGTGCGCGTGGTCGTTGCATTTGCGCCCGGCGGGTTTGCGGACGGCGTGGCGCGGTTGATCGGGCAGAAGATGAGCGACGGCCTGGGGCAGCCGGTCGTGATCGACAATCGCGGCGGCGCGGGCGGCAACATCGCGACCAGGCTCGTCGCCGCGGCGCCGTCCGACGGCTACACGCTCCTCGTCAATACCGCGGCGATATCCATCAATGCCAGCCTCTACAAGAACCCCGGATTCGATATCTACAAGGATTTCGTTCCCGTCGCGCTTACGGGATCGACGCCGGGGCTTTTCGCGGTGCACGCCTCGAACCCCGCCGGCAGCCTGCAGGAGCTGATCCGCTCGGCGAAAGGCAGGAACGTCACCTACGCGACGGCCGGGGTCGGCAGCTCGTCCCACCTGGCCGGCGATTTCCTCCTGCGCTCGCTCGCCGGGCTCAATGCCACCCACGTTCCGTATCAGGGCGGCGCGCCTGCGACCGCCGCGGCCCTCGCGAACCAGGTCGAAGTGCTGAGCCTGTCGATGCCGCCCGTCGTCCCTCACATCAAGACCGGCCGGCTCAAGGGTCTTGCGCTATCCAGCCTCAAGCGGGTCCCGGCATTGCCGGACGTGCCGACGGTCACCGAAGCGGGATTTCCAGGTTTCGAGGAGCGTTCCTGGGTCGGCTACTTTGCGCCCGCGAAGACGAGCGCCGCGATCGTCGCGAAGCTGAACGGCGAAGTCAACAAGGCCCTCGGCATGGCCGATGTCAGGGCGCGCCTCGACGCGCTCGGTCTCGAGCCGCAGCCGGTCCCACCGGGGGAATTCGCGGCCTACGTCCGCAGCGAGGTCGCCAAGTGGGCGAAAATCGTGAAGAC
>JBIOVQ010000126.1:0-7414 GCA_044867805.1 Burkholderiales bacterium
ACGCGTGGATGGCGGATGAATCGGTGGCGGCGATATTCGCCGCGGGCTACCTGCCGGGGCTCCTGGTGGGCATCGGCATGGCCGTGCCGGTCTTCGTGATCGCCCGCAAGCGCAATTACCCGAAAGAGAAGCCGCCCACGGGCCGTGAGTTCATGGTGGTGCTGCGCGACGCGCTGCCCGCGCTCATGATCCCGATCATCATCATGGGCGGCATCCTGGTCGGCCTCTTCACGCCAACGGAGGCCGCGGCGGTGGCGGTGATCTACGCGCTGATCGTGCCGCCGCTCTTCTACGGCGAGCCTTCGTTGCGGGAGCTGCCGAAGATCTTCGCCGACTCCGCGCGGCTTTCGGGCGTGATCGGTCTCATCATCGGGCTCGTCGGCGCATTCGGGTGGGTGCTCACGTATTCGAAGTTTCCGTTCGTGGTGGCCGAGGCGATCGGCAGCATTGCGCCGACCTGGTGGCTGTTCATGATGCTGGTGATAGCGCTCTACATCCTGCTCGGCACCTTTCTCACGCCCTCGGAGATTATTCTCGTCACCGTGCCGGTGCTCCTGCCGGGGGCCATGGCGGTGGGCATCCACCCGATACACTTCGGGATGGTGTGCGTGATCGCCTCGGCGGTTGGCCATATCACGCCGCCGGTGGGCCTGTGCCTGTTCGTGGGTATGTCGATCAGCGGGCTGCCGATGGAAAAGTTGATGCGCCCGCTGGTGCCATTCCTGGGCGCCATCATCGCCGTCCTCCTGGTGGTCGCCTTCATTCCGGAAATCACGCTCTGGCTCCCCAAGTTATTCGGCTTCGTGAAGTAGAAGGGAATCATCCAACCGAAAGCGATCCCGTGAGCGCACGCCCCCTCCGCGCCAAGGACAAGCTGACCGTCTGTTTCGCCCATGTCGCTTATCGCATGGGCGAGCGCTTTGCACTTCGCAACACCGGTCTCGACTGGTTCGAGGTGCGCAGCCTCGAGGATCTGAAGGCTCGCATCGCGGAGGTAGACGTGCTGCTGTGCTCCGGACTGTGGCGCAACGAGCTGATCCCCGCTGCGCCCAGGCTCGCCTTCATCCAGTCGATCAGCGCCGGCATGGACCAGTATTCGCGCGACGCGCTGACCGCCGCGGGCATCCGCGTCGCCAGCGCGCAAGGCGTCAACGAGCGCGCGGTCGCCGAGCATGCTATCGCCCTGATCCTCGCGATAGCGCGGCAGATTCCGGAGGCGCGCGACAACCAGGCCGCGAAGAAATGGCGCGGTATGATCGGGGACATCTCCAAGCGCGAAGACGAGCTCGGCGGCAAAACGCTGGTGATCGCCGGCCTGGGCCGCATCGGCTCGCGGCTGGCCACGCTTGCCAAGGCCTTCGACATGCGCGTGATCGCCACCCGGCGCGATCCGTCCAGGGGCAGGGGAGCGGCCGACAAAGTCGTCGGCGAGGACGACCTGCTCGCCGTGCTGCCGCAGGCTGATTTCGTCGCGCTGACCTGCCCGCTCACGCCCAGGACCGAAAACCTGATCGACGCTAAGGCGCTCGCGGCGATGAAGCCCTCGGCCTATCTCGTCAACGTTGCGCGCGGCAAGGTGGTGAACGAGCCGGCGCTCGTCCAGGCCCTCAACCAGAAACGCATCGCTGGCGCCGCGCTCGATTGCGTCCGGGAGGAGCCGCTACCCGTTACGTCGGGGCTGTGGGGCGTGCCCAACGTGCTCATCACGCCGCACACCGCCGGCGAGACGCGGCGCTACGAGGACAACGTGATCGATCTCCTGCTGGAAAACCTCGAGCGCCTGTGGCGCGGCGAAGCCGAGTTGAGGAACCAGTTCGTCTGAGAAAGATATTTCAGCTCTGACCCCTTTTCTTTTCAGCACCGCCTCTCTCCGGCGCAAAAGGGCGCCCATGAGGCAGGGCGGGTAGCTGACTATGGCTGGTAGACGAAGTTGAACTGCAGCGAATCCACGTTGTCGCGCTGGACAAACTCGAGCCGCAGCTTGATGTTCCGCGCCACGATGAACCCCACGCCGATTCCGGCCATCAGCCCGTCGTCGTCGCCGAAGTCGAGGCCGAGCCTGCCGAGCACCTCGATGCCCGGGGTGACCAGGAGCCGGCCCACGCCGGTCGCCCAAAGCCCGTTCGCCTTTGCGTCGCTCCTGCCGGGTCGGCTCATGTTACCGGTGTCCATGTAGCCGACCTCGGCGTCGATGAAGACGTTGCGCGTCACTTCCCCGAATCCGTAGCCGCCGAAGAGCTGCCATCCGGTTGCGTCATCGGACCCCGAGGTATCGTTCGAGCTCAAGCCCGCGCCGAAGAACAGCTTGCCGGCATCGAAGCCCCGGCTCTGGGCCTGGGCATCGGCAACGGCCGAAATCGCCATTCCCGCCAGCCCGATGAGGAGCACGCGAATTACTTTCAACACGATGGGCCTCCTCTCTCCATGATTTATGCGAGAGCCATAGTACATGCTCGTGTGAAATTTTCATACGAGCACGACTGACTGTCTCCTTACGACGACATCTGGCGCGACTTCGACGGTGCCGACGGGACGCCCACAGCGAAGCGTCATGCGGGGAAAACGGTGCGAAGGAGCTCCCCGTTTGCCTCCGCGGGATTGGCGTCCATCCGACTTGCGCTGTGGTGTCTTGCGGCTTGACGCCCCTGCGGCCGCGCGCTCATCATGCTGCAAAGGACGGATCTCCATGACAACCACACTCGCAGACGCTCCCGTCGTGACCGCCGGGATCCCCTACACGGTGGATACCGGCGAAAAGCTCGTCAATGAAACCTTCGGCCCGAACAACATCCATCGACGCAAGACCGGCGTGCACGAGTTGCGGGAGATGACCGTCCGCAACGGGCGGCATGTGGCGCACGAGCTGACGCTGGACGGAAACGGCTTCGTATTCGTCGAGCACAAGACCAAAGTCCGGGACTTTTTCGATGAGGCGGAGCTGAAGTCGGTCTACTACCCGGAGGTCGAGCGCCTGATCAAGGATCTGTCCGAGGCGTCGCGGGTTGTGATGTTCGATCACACGCTGCGCTCGGGGGACGAGGCCGAGCGAGAAGCCCGCTTGGTGCGCGAGCCGGTTCTGTCCGCACACAACGATTACACCGAGTGGTCGGGCCCGCAGCGCGTGCACGATCTCCTGCCGGACGAAGCGGAGGAGCTGCTCAAGCGCCGCTTCGCGATCATCCAGGTATGGCGGGCGATCAACCGGCCGATCGAGGCCAACCCGCTTGCCGTGGCTGATGCGAAGAGCGTCGCCTTCGAGGATTTCCTGCTCGCTGAGCGCCGCTATCCGAACAGGGTAGGGCAGACCTACCGGCTCATGCACAGCCCGAATCACCGCTGGTACTACTTTCCCCGCATGGCGCGCGACGAGGCGCTGGTGTTCAAGGTGTTCGACTCGGCGAAGGACGGCCGGGCGCGCTTCACGCCTCACACTTCGTTCGAGGATCCCGCGTCCCCGTCGGACGCGGCGCCGCGCCAGAGCATCGAAGCGCGCGCGCTCGCTTTCTTCTAGAAACCGATCTCAAAAACAGCCACAGAATCTCACGGAATTACACGGACGAGAACCTGGCCTGTTGACGGCCCTGGTAGTTTCGGAATTTCTGCGTAGTTCCGTGTGTTTCCGTGGCTGAAGTGGCTTTTGAGATAGCTTCTAGGCTTCCACGCTACGGACGCCGCGCTGAGCAACGCGCTGGAATGGGCTACACTACGGGCCTTGCGCGCGAGGTAGGCACCGTGAATCATCCGGCCCCATCCATCCAGACCCTGACGGACAAGCTGATCGCCAAGATAGAAGGCGCAGTCGGCTGGATCATCTTCAACAACCCGGAACGGCATAACGCGACTTCGTTCGAGATGTGGCAGGCGCTCCCGCTCGTGCTGGACGCCTACGTCAAGGACCCCGCCGTCCGGGTCATCGTTTTCCGGGGAATCGGCGAAAGGGCGTTCAGCGCCGGCGCGGATATTTCGCAGTTCAAGGAGAAGCGCAGCTCTCCTGAGGCTGTGACCGCGTATAACGCCGCCGCGGACGAAGCGAACCGCGCCCTCCGTGAATGCCCCAAGCCGACCGTCGCCATGGTGTGCGGCTACTGCATTGGGGGAGGCACCGCGGTGGCCGTGGGCTGCGATATTCGCATCGCGGCGGATAACGCGAAATTCGGCGTCCCCGCGGCCAAGCTCGGGCTGGGCTACCGGTTCGACGGCATTCGGCGGCTGGCCGGCATCGTGGGGCCCGCGTTTACGGCCGAGATCTTCTTCACCGGGCGGCAGTTTGCGGCCGAGGAAGCGCTGCAGATGGGGCTCGTGAACCGCGTGGTGCCGGCGGCCGAGGTCGAGCGCTACACGCTGGATTTCGCGAGCACGATCGGCGCCAACGCGCCGCTGACGGTCGCCGCGGTCAAGCGCTCGCTGATCGAACTGCAAAAGGATCCCGCGGGGCGCGATCTCGACGCGTGCCAGCGCATGGTGGATGCCTGCTTCGCCAGCGAGGACTACAAGGAAGGACAGTCGGCTTTCATGGAGAAGCGCAAGCCGCAGTTCAAGGGCCGTTGACGCAGGCGCGGAGCATTCCGCGCCATCCCGATCTACTCGCAAGGAAACCATGGCAATTGACGCGACACGCCCCGACCTGACCGTGGGCGTCATCGGCACCGGAGCGATGGGCCGCGGCATCGCGCAGGTCACGGCGGCGGGCGGCATGCAGGTCCTGATGGCCGACAGCCGGCCGGGCGCCGCGCAGGAAGCCCGCGATTTCATCGAGAAAATGCTCATCCGCGCCGCCGAAAAGGGCGCGATGACCAAGGACGAGGCGGTCGGGGCGGTGAACCGTATCCGCATTGTCGGCGGCCCCGCCGACATGAAGCCTTGCCACGTGGTGGTTGAGGCGATCGTGGAAAACCTCCAGGCGAAGCAGGAACTCTTCGCCGAGCTCGAGTCGGTGGTTGTCCCCGACTGCATCCTGGCAACCAATACATCGTCGCTTTCGGTCACCACCATCGCGTCCAGGCTCAAGACGCCGCAGCGCTTCGCCGGCCTGCATTTCTTCAACCCCGTGCCGCTGATGAAGCTGGTGGAAGTCATTGACGGCATACAAACGGAAGGCTGGGTGGGCGATGCGCTGATGACCCTGGGCCGGCGCATGACGCGCGAGCCGGTCCGGCTGCGGGACGCGCCCGGGTTCCTCGTCAACCAGGTGGGGCGCGGCTACACGCTCGAGGCTTCGCACCTGGTCTACGAGGGGGTCGCGGAATTCGCCGACGTGGATCGCGTCATGCGCGACGTGGGCGGCTTCCGCATGGGCCCGTTCGAGCTGATGGACCTCACGGGGCTCGACGTTACCCAGCCCGCATCCGAGCTCATCTACCAGCAATTTTTTCAGGAGCCGCGCTATCGGCCCAATCTCATCATGCGCAGCCGCTACGAAGCGGGTGTGCTGGGACGCAAGACGAAGCGCGGGTTTTACGCCTACGACGCCGATATGAAGCCCCAGGTCAGCCCCGAGCCGGCAGCACCTCCTGCGCATGCCGGCAGCGTTTGGGTGAGCTCGGCCGAGCCGCAAGGCCGGGGCGCGCTGACCGATCTGCTGCGGAAGCTGGGCGCCCAGGTGGAGTCAGGTCCGGCCCCCAGCCCGGCGGCGCTCATCTTGGTGACACCGGTTGGCGAGGACGCGACGACCTGCGCGGTCGAACAGAAGCTCGACCCCAAGCGCACGGTAGCGGTGGATACCCTTTTCCCGATGGCCAAGCGCCGGACGATCATGGGCACGCCGCTCACGGAACGGGCTTATCGCGACGGCGCCCACGGTCTGTTCGCGTCGGACTGCGTCCCGGTCACGGTCTGCCGCGACAGCCCCGGCTTCATCGCCCAGCGCATCGTTTCCATGATCGTGAACATCGGCTGCTCGATTGCCCAGAGCCGGACCGCCCAGCCCGCCGACATCGACCGGGCAGTGACGCTGGGCCTGAACTACCCCAGCGGTCCGTTCCGCTTCGGTGACGTGCTCGGCGCAGACCGCGTGCACAGGGTGCTCGACGCCATGTATCGTATCTACGGCGATCCGCGCTACCGGCCCAATATCTGGCTCACCCGGCGCGCGCGCCTGGGAGTATCGCTGCTCACCCCTGAACCCTGATGACCGCAAACCATTGATGCCCTGAGAAGGAGATCTACCATGCTCAACGCCTATATCTACGAAGGACTGCGCACTCCGTTCGGGCGGCACGCTGGCGCGCTGGCCAAAGTGCGTCCCGACGACCTGCTCGCGGACGCGATGCGCAATCTCATGAAGAAATCGGCTTTCAAGCCGGACCAGGTCGAGGACATCATCGTGGGCTGCGCCAATCAGGGCGGGGAGGACAGCCGTTGCGTGGCGCGGCACGCCGGTCTCGTCGCCGGCCTGCCGATCGAGACGCCGGGCACCGTGCTTCAGCGCAACTGCGCGAGCGGCCTGGGAGCCGTGGTGCACGCGGCTCATGCGCTGAGCGCAGGGGAGGGCGACGTCTACCTCGTCGGCGGCGTGGAAAGCATGAGCCGCTCGCCGCTCGTGATGAGCCGCGCCGAGTCGGCGTTCGCGCGCGACATCAGGCTCTACGACAGCACCATCGGTCCACGCTTCTCCAACCCCAAGCTGGTCAAGCAATTCGGCGACGACCAGATGCCCCAGACGGCGGACACGCTGGCGCGCCAGTACGAGATCAAGCGCGAGGAAGCGGACAAGTTCGCGCTGCGCTCCCAGCAGCGCTACGCGGTCGCGAAGGGCGAGGGCTTCTTTGCCGGCGAGATCGCTCCGGTCGAAATGCCGCCCACGCGCAAGGGGCCGGTGCCGCCGGTCGCCGAAGACGAGCACCCGCGGCCGGGCACTGACATGGAGACGCTCGCGAAGATGAGGCCGCTGTACGAAGGCGGCGTCACGACCGCTGGCAACGCCTCGGGTGTCAACGACGGGGCAGTGGCGCTGATCCTCGCCTCGGAACCGGCGGGCGCGAAGGCCGGGGTCAAGCCGCTGGCGCGCGTGGTCGCCAGCGCAGCCGCGGGCGTTCCGCCCCAGATCATGGGAATAGGGCCGGTGGCGGCATCCAAGAAGGCCCTGGCGCGCGCCGGCCTGTCCCTGAAGGATATGGACGTCATCGAGATCAATGAGGCGTTCGCGACCCAGGTCCTGGCCTGCCTCAAGGGTCTGGGCGTCGCTCTGGACGACAGCCGGGTCAATCCCAATGGGGGCGCGATCGCCGTGGGGCACCCACTCGGGGCCTCGGGCGCACGGCTCGCTTTGACCGCCGCGCGCCAGCTGCAGCGCAGCGGCGGCCGCTATGCGCTGGTGAGCCTGTGCATAGGGGGCGGGCAGGGCATGGCGGTAATACTCGAACGGGTCTAACCCCGCTCTTGCGCGACGAAAACCGGCACCTGCGGGTGCCGGTTT
>JBIOVQ010000127.1:0-10861 GCA_044867805.1 Burkholderiales bacterium
CCCGCGCGCTGTTCGAGCGCCTCTATCTGGCGCCGGAGCTGGCTCAGCATGGCGTCGACGTTGTTCTTCCATGCTTCATCGACCACCGGCTTCGGCCGCGACATCGCCAGGCCCGCAAAAAGCCCGACGATCGCACCAACGAGCGCGCCGCCCACGCCGCCGATGGCGCCCACGATTACTCCGACGATCAATCCAAGAAACCACATGGCCACCCCCTGAGAAGCCTGCGTCAGCGCCAGTCCCCGCGCAGCGCAAGCACCTGCTCCTGCATGCCTTCCGGCGTCACCTGTTGCGGCGGCACCGGCACCCCTGCAATCAGGCCGATCCTGGAGAATACTCCGCGGCGGAACGGCCGTGTCATGGCGGGACCGCCCTTGCGGCTGAAAAAGCTGCCCCACAGCCCGCGCAGCGCGAGCGGCACGACGGGAACCGGCGTGCGCTCGACGATGCGCTTGATGCCCGGCCGGAAAGGATGGATGTCGCCGGTGTCCGTGATGCGACCCTCGGGAAAGATGCAGATCACGTCCCCCGCTGCCAGGCCGCGCGCGATTTCCTCATAGGCTCTTTCGAGCAGCTCCGGGTCGTCCCGCGACGACGCGATCGGGATGGCGCGGCCGGTGCGAAAGATGAAATTGAGCACGGGGACGCGGAAGATGTTGTGGTCCATCACGAAGCGCACCGGCCGCCGGCACGCCCCGGCGATGATCAGGGCGTCGACGAAGCTCACGTGGTTGCACACCAGCAGCACGGGCCCTTCCTCCGGAATGTTTTCGAGGCCGCTCTTCTCGAGGCGATACACCGAATGAATCAGCAGCCACACCAGGAACCGCATCAGGAATTCGGGCACCAGCGTATAGATGTAGACCGCGACCGCGGCATTGAGCAGCGCCGTGATGAGAAGCACCTCGGGAATGGTGAGTCCGAGCTGGAACAGCACGATGGCAAGCAGGGCCGCGGCCACCATGAACAAGGCGTTCAGAATGTTGTTGCCGGCGATGATGCGCGAAAGGTGAGCCGCTTCGCCGCGGCGCTGGACCAGCGCGTAGAGGGGAACGATGTAGAAACCGCCGAACACCCCGATCAGCAGCAGGTCGCCGAGGATGCGCCAGTGGCCCGCCTCGCGGACGAACTCGCCCAGGGTGACGGGCCCGTCCCGGATGTGATCGGCGAGCGCGAAATACAGATCGACTCCGAACAGCGTGAGCCCGATGGAGCCGAACGGCACCAGCCCGATCTCGATCTTGTGTCCGGACAGCCGCTCGCACAGCAGCGAGCCGGCGCCGATGCCGATGGAAAACACGACGAGCAGCAGCGTCACCACGTGCTCGTCGGCAACCAGGACGTTCTTGCTCAGGTTGGGAAACTGGGTCACGAACATCGCGCCGAAGAACCAGAACCACGATATCCCCAGCACCGACAGGAACACGGTACGGTTGCCGCGCAGAAACTGGAAGTTGCGCCAGGTCTCGCTGACCGGATTCCAGTTGATTTTCAGGCCGGGATCGGCGGGCGGCGCGAGCGGAATTTTGCGGCTCAGGAGGAAGCCCGCGGCGGGCAGCGCTATCGTCGTGACGGCGACCGCGACGATGCCCCAGTTGACCTGGCTCACCATCCAGCCACCCGCCATCAGGCCGACCAGGATGGCGATCGTCGTGCCGGTTTCCACCAGCGCGTTGCCGCCGACCAGCTCGCGATCGTTGAGCTGCTGCGGCAGGATCGCGTACTTGACGGGCCCGAACAGCGTGGACTGGACTCCGCCCAGGAAAAGCGCGAGGAGCAACAGCTCCAGGCTTTGAGCCAGGAGGCCCACCGCGCCCAGCGCCATCACGGCGAGCTCCACGAGCACGGTAATGCTGATGAGGCGCGATTTTTCGTACTTGTCGGCGAGCTGCCCGGCGGTCGCCGAGAACAGGAAGAACGGCAGCACGAACAGCGCCTGCGCCAGATTCTGCAGTACGTCGGTGGACATCGTAGTGAAGCTCGCCGTCTGGTAGGCGAGCAGGATCACCAGGGCCTGCTTGAAAATATTGTCGTTGAGCGCCCCGAGAAACTGGACGCCGAAGAACGGCGCGAAGCGGCGCTCGAGCAGCAGGCGGAACTGGCTGTGCTCTCCCACTGATCCCCTCCCCGTTCCCGGCCCCGCGCCGGCCGGGCCTATTGCGGCCGGCCCAGCATCGCCTGGAGGAATTCGACGCCCCAAGCCACTCCGAACCCGGTTACGTCCGTCGCTACCGCGCCGAGACCGCCCTTGCACCAGGCGGCGGAAAGATCCATGTGCACCCACGGCCGGTCGCCGGTGAAGCGCTTCAGAAAGCGCACGGCGAGTATGTGGTCGGCTTCGTCCTCGAGCGAGCACTGCTTGACGTCGGCAACGCGGCTCTCGAGCGCCTCGTCGTAGTCTTCGTCCATCGGGAAAACGCACACCCGCTCGCCGCTCGCGGCGCCGGACTCCAGCGCGCGGCGCGCCAGCGTCTCGCTCGTGGCGAAGATCCCGCTGTAGCGATCCCCGAGAGCGACGTGCATGCTGCCGGTCAGTGTGGCGAAATCGACGATGAGGTCCGGCTTCGCGCGCGCGGCCAGCGCCAGCGCGTCCGCGAGCACCATGCGCCCCTCGGCGTCGGTGTGCATGACCTCGATGGTCGTCCCGTTCAGCGCCGTCACGATCTCGTTCTGGCGGTAGGCGCGCGGGCTGATGTCGTTGCGCGCGATGGCCAGCCAGCAATCGAGATTGACCGGCAGCTTCAATGAGGCCGCCGCGCTCAGGATGCCGAGCGCCACCGCCGAGCCGTTCATGTCCTTGTGCATGTTGAGCATGTAGCGCGCCGGCTTGAGATTGTGGCCGCCGGTATCGAAGCAGATGCCTTTGCCTACCAGCGCGAGCGTCTTGCCGGCGCGCGGGTGGCGGTAGCGCAGGTGCACGATTGCGGCGTCGTCCTCGGCGCTGCCCTGCGCCACGGCAGCGAAGGCGCCCGCCCCCATCTTGCGCAGGCGTCTCAGATCGTATTCCTCGTGGCGCCAGCCGCGCTGCCGGGCGAGCTCTCTCACGCGCTTGCGGTAGCTGCCCGGCGTGAGCTCGTTGGGCGGCAGCGCGGTGAGCTCACGGCAGAGGAAATTGGCGGCCGCGATTGCCTGCTCGCGCGCGTAGCCGTCCCGCGATTCATGACCGTGCAGGCTTATTCTGCGCAGTGCGACTGCCTCGGATTTCTTCTTGCGCTCGGGCAGCGGCGTGCCGTTTACCAACGCCGCGTAAGCAGCAAGCCGCGCCGCGTGCGCGCGCTCGGCCGCGCTTCCGAACAGGCTGATACTAAGTGCCTGGGGCTTCTCGGCCAGCACCAGTGACAGCGCCTTGCGGAGCGCCGTTTGCTGCTCAAAGACGGGTTTTTCTGGGTCGAGCATCACCCACACACCCAGCGCAGCGTTCGGCAAGTCGGCTGCCACCGGCCCCTTGCCAAGCTCGTCGGGCCCTCTGCCGCGGCGCGCCAGCGCACCCGCGAGTGTCTCAGCAAATGGAACCTCGCTGAGCACGTCCTTCTTGCCCGACCTAGTCACTACGAATAGGACGTGATTTGCATGCTTTGGGCCTGCTTTGCCGAAGGGTGCGGCGGCTTGCTCGAGTTTCGCTAGCATGAATTCCCCACGAGGCGGCTATTATAGCGACGCTGTCGTAGACGCCGTTCGGAAGCGAAATCAACTAAAATTACGGCGTCCGACTCGTTACTTCCCGCCCGACGCGATGCGCCAGTACCTGGACTTGATGAAGCATGTGCTGGAGCATGGCGCGCGCAAGAGCGATCGCACCGGCACCGGCACCATCTCCATCTTCGGGGCACAGCTCCGCTTCGATCTGGGCGCGGGATTCCCGCTGCTCACGACCAAGAAGGTGCACCTCAAGTCCATCATCCACGAGCTGCTGTGGTTCCTGAAGGGCGAGACCAACACCCGCTATCTCAAGGAGAACGGGGTTACGATCTGGGACGAGTGGGCGGACAAGAACGGCGACCTGGGTCCCGTCTACGGCTACCAGTGGCGCTCGTGGCCGGCGCCCGACGGCAGCCATATCGACCAGGTGAGCCAGGTGATCGAGCAGATCCGGCGGAATCCCGACTCCCGGCGCCTGGTGGTCTCGGCATGGAACGTCGCCGACCTGCCGAAGATGGCGCTGCTGCCGTGCCACGCGTTTTTCCAGTTCTATGTCGCGGGCGGAAAGCTTTCCTGCCAGCTCTACCAGCGCAGCGCCGATCTGTTCCTGGGCGTGCCGTTCAACATCGCCTCCTACGCGCTGCTCACCCTGATGGTGGCCCAGGTGTGCGGGTTCAAGCCCGGCGATCTCGTCCACACCTTCGGGGACACGCACCTCTATCTCAACCACCTCGACCAGGCGCGCGAGCAGCTCTCGCGCAGTCCGCGCCGCTTGCCGGCCATGCGGCTCAACCCGGCGGTGAAGGACCTCTTCCAGTTCCGCTACGAGGACTTCACGCTCGAGAACTACGACCCGCACCCGGCGATCAAGGCCCCGATCGCGGTATGAGTGACGAGGGTCGAGGGTCGAGGGCGGCGAAAAATCCCGCCCGGGTCGAATCACGAATCACGACCCCTACCCCATCCCTCCCCCTAGACAAGGGGGAGGGCGCAGAAGGGGGTTACGAATCACGCATTTCCATAATCGTGGCCATGGCGCGCAATCGCGTCATCGGCGCCAGCGGCGCGATTCCCTGGCACCTGCCCGACGAGCTCAAGCAGTTCCGGCGCCTCACCATGGGCCATCACATCATCATGGGCCGCAAGACCTGGGAGTCCATCGGGCGGCCGCTGCCCGGGCGCACCAGCGTCATCGTCACCCGTCAGCTCGGCTACCGCGCGCCCGCAGCCGTGGTCGCGAACTCGCTCGACGACGCCATCGGCGCGTGCGGCGGCGACAGCGAGATCTTCGTGATCGGCGGAGCCGAGCTCTACCGGCAAGCGCTGCCGCTCGCTGGCCGCCTCTACCTCACGACAGTCGAAGCGGAAATCCCGGGCGACACCACGATGCCCGAGTTCCGCGCGGGCGACTGGCGCGAGGTGGACGCCACGAGCCATCCCGCAGACGGGCGTCACCGCTACGCCTTCCGCTGCGCGGTGTACGAACGAAACCGCAGATGAACACAGATGGACACAGATAGTTCAAGCCGGCTTTGCAGTTTCATCCGTGTTGTGGTTGCTGTATCGCTTTTGGCGGCCGGCGTTGGGCCCGCCGCGGCGCAGGAGAGGATCAGCGTCGAGGACCTCAGGACCCGCTCCGACACGGGTGACAAGTCAGCGATGCGCCAGCTCGCCGAGCTGTACTACCTGGGGCGGGGCGGGGTGCAGCAGGACTTCGTCGAGGCGGCGCGCTGGTACGAGCGCCTCGCGAGCCAGGGCGACGCGCGGGCCCAGGCGAGCCTGGGCCTCATGTACGCCCGCGGCTACGGCGTACCGAAGGACCTTGCGGCCGCCCGCCGCTGGTGGAGCTTCGCCGCGGCGCAGAACGATCCCGGCGCGCAATACAATCTCGGCGTGCTCTACGCGACCGGCGAGGGAGTCCCCCAGGATTACCGGCAGGCCGCGCACTGGCTCGATCGCGCCGCCCGGCGGGGGCACGTCCAGGCCCAGCAGAATATCGGCATGCTCTACCTTGAAGGCAAGGGTGTCGAGCGCGACCCGTTGCGCGCCTATTTCTGGATCAAGGTTGCGGCGTTGCAGGGCGACGAGGTCGCGCAGACGGCGCTCACCACCGTCGGAAGCAGGATGAGCGCGGACCAGATACAGCAGGCCGAGCGCGAAGCCGGCGAGTGGATGAAGCGGAACCGGAAAGCGCAGCCGAAATGAAGTCGGGCAAATAAAAAGGCGGGCCGCAGCCCGCAGCCCGCTCTTCAAGAACCTGCTCGACTCCCCTCCTTCCTCAAGGAGGGGTGGCCCGCGGGGCCGGGGTGGCACTCCCCTCCTTCATCAAGGAGGGGTGGCGCAAAGCGCCGGGGTGGCACTCCCCTCCTTCATCAAGGAGGGGTGGCGCAAAGCGCCGGGGTGGTCAGATCACCCGCACTTCCGGCAGCGGAAACCCGTTGAAATTGCTCGCGTAGGCCGTGGTGTAGGCCCCGGCGTTGGCGATGTAGATGAAATCGCCTTCCTGCATGTCCTCGGGATAGAGCTCGTCGCGCATGCAGACGTCCACCGAGTCGCAGGTGGGGCCGGCGATGTTCCACGGCACCAGCTTGCCGGAGCGGTCCGTCTGCACGTCGTAGCGCAGGCCCTCGGTCGTCTCGATCACGCCGCCGAATACGCCCGCGTCCCAGTACATCCAGCGCTTGCCGGAGCGGGTCGCGGTGCCGACCACCCGGCAGACGAAGTAGCCGGCATCCGACACGAAGTAGCGGCCCGGCTCGGCCATCACGCGCACGCTCTGCGGCACGTCGCGCAGGGCATGGTTGACCACCTCGGCGATCTTCTCGATCGAGGGTATGGGCTTCACGTGGCGCACCGGGTAGCCGCCGCCGATGTTGAGCAGGCGAGGGGTGAGGCCGGCGAGGCGCATCTTCTTGAACACCCGCTTGGCGCCCTGGATGCCCACCCGCCAGTTTTCCGGGTTGCGGCACTGGGAGCCGACGTGGAAGGTGACGCCCGCCAGGTCGGCCTTGAGCGCGGCGGCCTCGGCGACGACGGCATCCACCTCCTGCGCCTTCATTCCGAACTTCCCCGAGAGCGGCCAGTCGCTGCCCACGTTGGGGGCCTCGATGCGGACATAGAGCTTGGCGTCGGGCTTGATGCTGTGGATCTTCCGAAGCTCCTCGACACTGTCCAGCACGAACCACTCGACTCCCTTGGCGGCGGCATACTCGATGTACGCCCGGGATTTCATGGGGTTGCTGTAATAGACCTCCGCGGCCGGCACGCCCAGTCCGAGCAGGAGATCGAGCTCGGCGATGGAGGCGATCTCGAAGCCGGTGCCCTCCTCGATCAATACCTTGAGCACACGGGGATCGGGGTTGGCCTTGACCGCGTAGTGGGGATGCACGCGCGGCATGGCCACCTTGAAGCGGCGGACCTTGTTGCGGACGATCGCGGTGTCCACCAGCAGGAAGGGCCGGGTGTAACCTTGCTTGAGGGCCTTGCGGACGTGCTTGAAGTCCAGGCGGACTTCTGGATGCGTATCGAAGAGTTGGGACTGTTCGGGTTCGGGGGCGGCTTGCGGGTTGTTAACGGCGGCAGGACGCGCGGCCATCAAAGTCTCCTTGAGACCTAGATCTCGGGCAGGTGCTTCGCAACCGCATCTGCCTCGAGGCGGCGCTTCCTTGCCGTTGTAATGTCTATTTCGTTCAAGTTCCGCTTTACAAAATTGCAAACTTCCGAGAATTATAGGATTGCTGTACCAGGAATCAAGAGTTTGACAAGCATTTTCGAAAAAAAATTCCGGCGGCGTGTCGAGTACGCAACGGTCGAAACTCCGACGTGTGGCGCCGAAACGGCGTCAGCGAAGCGCTCGCCGACGTTGGAGGAGACGGCGGAAGAGAATTGTGACAACTGCGGAGTGAGGCCGGGGCCGGCCTCACTCCGAGGAGCGCGGCTCGCGACTCGCGGCTCGTGACTGGCCCTATTGTCACGGCGGGTAGGCCGGCGGGAAGACTGGCGATTGCCAGGAAGCGGGGAACCAGCCGGCAGGCAACAGCCACCAGCCGCCAGTCACGATCCGCGAGCCACGCCTTCAGACTTTTGGGGGCGTGACGCCCTTCTGTCCCTGGTACTTGCCGCCCCGGTCCTTGTAGGACGTCTCGCAGATGTCGTCCGGCTGGGCTTCGAGGAAGATGACCTGGGCTACTCCCTCGTTGGCGTAGATCTTGGCGGGCAAGGGAGTGGTGTTGGAGAACTCGAGCGTCACATGCCCCTCCCACTCCGGCTCCAGGGGGGTGACGTTGACGATGATGCCGCAGCGGGCGTAGGTGCTTTTTCCCAAGCACGCTACCAGGACGTTGCGCGGGACCCGGAAGTACTCCACCGTCCGGGCCAGCGCGAAGGAGTTCGGGGGAATGATGCACACCTCCCCCTTGTAATCGACCAGGGACTTCTCGTCGAACGCCTTGGGATCGACGATGGTCGAGTTGATGTTGGTGAAGATCTTGAATTCGTCGGCGCAGCGGACATCGTAGCCGTAGCTCGAGGTGCCGAACGACACCACCTTGCGCCCCTTGACCTCCTTGATCTGCCCGGGCTCGAACGGCTCGATCATGCGGTGGCGCTCCACCATGCGGCGGATCCAGCGGTCGGACTTTATCGACATACGTAAGCCGTCAGTTGTCAGCCGTCAGTCGTCAGTTTACAGCCTTCACGCGGCGGCTCCGCCGCGACCTTCCGGCTGGCGTCTGGCAGCTGGCGTCTGGCGGCTAGGTGTTCTGGACGACGATCTTGGGGAACGCCGCCGAGTGGTCCTGGGCCTTCTCGGCGATCTTGATCGCGACGCGGCGGGCGATCTGCCGATAGATCTGCGAGACGCGACCGTCCGGGTCGGAGACGAGGGTCGGCTTGCCGGAATCGGCCTGCTCCCGGATGGCGACGTCCAGCGGCAGCGAGCCCAACAGCTCGACGTTGTAGTCCTTGCCCATCCTTTCGCCGCCGCCGGCGCCGAATATGTGCTCCTCGTGCCCGCACTTCGAGCAGATATGGGTGCTCATGTTCTCGACGATGCCCAGGATAGGAACGCCGACCTTCTCGAACATCTTGAGGCCCTTGCGGGCGTCGATGAGGGCGATGTCCTGCGGCGTGGTGACGATGACCGCGCCGGTGACGGGAACGCGCTGCGCGAGCGTGAGCTGGATGTCGCCGGTGCCGGGCGGGAGGTCCACCACCAGGTAGTCGATCTCCCTCCACTTGGTCTCGTTCAGCAGCTGCTCCAGCGCCTGCGTCACCATCGGGCCCCGCCACACCATCGGGGTATCGGGGTCGATGAGAAAGCCGATGGACATGGCCTGGATGCCGTGCCCTTCCATGGGCTCCAGGCTCTTGCCGTCGCGGGATTCCGGGCGCCCCCGGATGCCGAGCATGATCGGCTGGGAGGGGCCGTAGATGTCGGCGTCGAGCACGCCCACGCCGGCGCCTTCGGCCGCCAGCGCCAGCGCGAGGTTCACCGCGGTCGTGCTCTTGCCCACGCCGCCCTTGCCGGATGCAACGGCGATGATGTTCTTGATGCCCGGCACGAGCTTCACCCCGCGCTGCACGGCGTGCGAGACGATCTTCATCTGCACGCCCACCGACACGCCGCCGACTCCGGGTAGCGCCTTGACGGCTTTCGTCACCTGCTCGCGGATCGGGTCGAGCTGGCTCTTCGCGGGATAGCCCAGCAGTACCTCCACCGATACCCGGTCGCCGTCGACCTTGACGCCGCGCAGCGACTTGGTCGAGACGTAGTCCTTGCGGGTATTCGGGTCGATCAGGCTCTTGAGGACGTCCTGGACCTGCTGCTCCGTGACTGCCATTCAGCGCTTCTCCGTTCCTATCCTCTGAAGAATGGTCGACAGACCATTCACTCACCGTACTTTTCCCCTCTCCTTTGGGGAGAGGGGGAAGGGGTGAGGGTCGAGCCGTGAATCACGCAGGCTCGGTGTAGGGCGCGATTCTACACCGGGCCCGCGCGCGGCCCGGAAACCGGGTGAAGAAAGGGCGTGCGCAAGCGCGGCTAAGCCTCGCTGTTTGTTACAATTTCGGGCTGAATTTCGTCCATGACAATGCCGCAACGCCGCCTCTTCGTCACCACGGCCCTGCCCTATGCCAACGGGCCGTTCCACATCGGACACATCATGGAGTACATCCAGGCCGATATCTGGGTGCGATTCCAGCGCATGCTGGGCCACGAGGTGCATTTCATCGGCGCGGACGACGCCCACGGCGCGCCGATCATGCTCGCCGCCGAAAAGGCCGGGAAGTCCCCGGAAGCGTTCATCGGCGAGGTCGCAAAGGGGCGCCGGCGCTACCTGGACGGCTTTCACATCGAGCACGACAACTGGCACTCGACGCACTCGAAGGAAAACACCGAGCTGTCCCAGGACCTTTACCGCAAGCTGAAAGCGAAGGGGCTCGTCTACACGAAGACGATCGAGCAGTTCTACGACCCGGTGAAGGGCATGTTCCTCGCCGACCGCTACATCAAGGGCGAGTGCCCGAACTGCGGCGCGAAGGACCAGTACGGCGACGCCTGCGAGAACTGCAGCTCGGTCTATTCACCGATCAAGCTGAAGAATCCCTACTCGACGCTGTCGGGTGCGAAACCGGTTCTCAAGTCCTCCGAGCACTACTTCTTCAAGCTCTCCGATCCGCGGTGCAAGGATTTTCTGCGGGAGTGGATCAACAAGCCGGGCCGGCTGCAGCCGCAAGTCGCCAACAAGGCGAAAGAGTGGCTGGAGGGCAAGGACGAGAAGACGCTCGCCGACTGGGACATCTCGCGCGACCCTCCCTACTTCGGTATCCGCATCCCCGACATCAAGGACGAAAAGTACCTGTATGTATGGCTGGACGCCCCGGTCGGCTATTTCGCCAGCCTGAAGAACTACTGCGACCGCAAGGAAGTCGACTTCGATGCCTTCGTGAAGCCCGGCCGCGGGACCGAGATGATCCACTTCATCGGCAAGGACATCATCTACTTCCACACGCTGTTCTGGCCGGCGATGCTCGAGCTCTCGGGCGCCTACAAGACGCCGGACCAGGTCAACGTGCACGGATTCATCGGCGTGTCGGGCGAGAAGATGTCCAAGTCGCGCGGCACCGGTATCGACCCCCTGCGCTACCTCGAGCTCGGCATGAACCCCGAGTGGCTGCGCTACTACATCGCCGCCAAGCTGAACGCCAACGTCGAGGACCTGGA
>JBIOVQ010000128.1:0-3376 GCA_044867805.1 Burkholderiales bacterium
TGAAGGGGTGTGTTTCGAGCTATGCGTCAAGAACAAGACCGCCCTCAACCTCACCGTCAGTACGATCGGATGCGGTGTGATCACAACAGTGTTTGCGGCGCCTACTTTAGGCGCTACCCTGGTGATGGCATCGACATGCGCTGGCGTTATGGGGGCAGCGTGTGCGGTGGGGGTAGATCAGGTAGAGCGACAGTGCAAAGAAGACTGCAAAGGTGTTATCTATCCTATTTGGAATAGCCCGAGCAATCCGTACTTTCCACAAGTTCAAGGTTTGACTGCATCTCCAACTCGCGTGCGTAATTGACTGCTATGAATAGCCCAATCAGGCCGGGTTATTTCCGATGCCCCCAATGCGGCCATACAGTAAACACGCCTACGAAAGTTGTAGAGGGTGAGCGACGGGGCACGTACCAATGCCCGCAGTGTCGAGCAGTTAGTGTTATAAAACCGAATTGGTTGGGCTACGTTCTATGGGGCGCATGCGTTGGCGTTCTATATGCCATCGTTGTATACGCCTTGATAGGCGTCTTCGCTGTGACCGTTACTGTCGCCTTGCTTGTTGGCACGGGTATCATGGTGCTGTTGGCATGGTTGCTGGCTCCAGCAGTTTCCAAGCGCCTGTACGCTTGGATTCCTTATCAGCAGGAGAGTAAATGAAAAGGACAGAAACCCGAGACAGCCCACGGATGGAGATTGAAACATCCCCCTAACGCCCAGCCTTGCGCGGGGCGTCGAACAACCAGGGACAGACCACGGATAGAACTTGAAACGTCCCACCGACGCCCAGCCTTGCGCTGGGCGTTGTACTCTCAGTCGCTCGCGCGTTTACAACTGTAAACACCGAAACCGAGTCGCGCTGAAAAAGGGGATGAAAAAGGGGACGCACTGAGCTGCCCCGGGTTTGTCGGAACCTTCAAATAGGGGACAGGTAACAACCTGCTCCCACCACCCCGTCACCTTCGGTGCCACCCCGCCTCGGGCAGGCGGGCTCCCACCACCCCGTCACTTCGTGACACCCCTCCTCCGGCAGGAGGGGAAGCGAATCAAACGAATCACGAATCACGAATCACGCTGTTCTAGTTACTGACGGCTGACGGCTGAAGACTGACGACTATCTGAACAGCCCGAGATCCACGAACTCGCCCATCGCCTTGTAGCCTGCCGCGTTGGGGTGCGTGTTATCGCAGTTCCACTGCTGCGGCATGGCCGCGGCATACCCCCCGCCCGTCAGCGTTACGACGGGCCCGTCCTTCATGAGCGCGTCGAAGTCGATCACGCCGTCGAAAATTCCCTTCGTGCGTATCCATTCGTTGAGCTTGATCCGCTCGGTTTCGTTGACCACGGTCCAGCCCGGCTCGGGCGCCGGCCTGCCGCGGGGAACCACGGTCACGCCGATGACCTTGATTCCCCTCGAGCGTAGGAGCGCGATGATCTGCCGCATTCCCGCTATGACCTGCGCCGCGGTGAAATTGCCGGCGAGGTCGTTCGTGCCCTCGAAGAACACCACGTGCGTGACGCCGGCGCGGTCGAGGACGTCACGCTCCAGCCGCTCGAACGCGGACGGGCCGTTGCCCCGGCCGAGCACGCGGTTGCCGGAGATGCCGGCATTCGCGATTCCCTTCTGCTCGCCTGGCGGCCGCGCCGCGAGCCGCGCCGCCAGCACGTCGGTCCAGCGCTGGTAGAGGTCCGGCCGCACGGTTCCCTCCTCGTCGCGCGTGCTGCAGCAGCCGTCCGTGATCGAATCGGCCAGGAACACGATCGTCCCGCTCGTTCCGGGAGACAACACGTCCAGTGCCGCGACCCAGTAGAAAGGCCATTGCCCCGTATTGAGCGCGGGGACCTCGGGCAGCGGCTCGAAGCCGGCGCCCGACGCGTCCGCGGCGCGCGCGCCGGCCGCCGACCAATTCGTCACCAGGCCGACGTGATGCGTGCTGATGTCGGAAGCCGACTGGACGTCGAGGCTCAGCGCCAGCTTCCCGAAAGCTTTCACGTCGAAGGAAACCGGGTCGCTGTAGGCGCCCTGCCCCGGCGCCAGCGTGAGGCCGGGCTCGCCGGCGAAGGTGAGCCGGGTGATCGACTCCTGGCGGACGGCCGCTCCTTCGCCGGCGACGCCGATGAACGCGCCCGAAAAGACGACGGGCGCTTCCCCCATCGTGTTCTCGAGCTTCACGCGCACGGCGTTGCCGGGAATGTTCGGCCTGAGGATCATGCGCACGGTCCGGCCGCTCATGGCCGGTGTCGTCGCCCGCGCGTTGTGCGCCGCCGCCCACGCGGTGTACCAGTCCTTCTCCCCGCCTTTCGGCCCCGTCGCGCAGCCGGTGAGCGCGACGAGCAAGGCGATCGCAGCGGTGCCGGCGATCCTCATAGGTTCCCCCGGGCGGTTCGCGTCCGTCGGTTACACTATCACTTATCACCGATCGAGGCATGTCATGAAGGCGAAATCACCGGGTCTCGGCGCTCTCGCGGTCCTGCTCGCAGCGAGCACCTTGCTGTCCGTCGCGTCCGCCGCGGAATACCCGGCGCGGCCGATACGGATGGTGATTCCCTGGCCGCCCGGGGGCAGCACCGACATCATCGGGCGGATACTGGCGGCCGACCTGACCACCCGGCTCAAGCAGCAGGTGATCATCGACAACCGGGCCGGCGCCGGCAGCATCGTCGGCCTGCAGTTCGCGACGGCCGCGCCGCCGGACGGCTACACCTTCATGATGACGTCCACCGCCTACGGCTTTCTCATCGACAAGCCGAAGGTGCCGGTCGACCTCGTCAATTCGTTCGCGCCGGTCGCGATGATCGGCTTCGGCGAAAGCGCGCTGGTGGTCCATCCGTCGTTCCCGGTGAAGACGGTGAAGGACCTGATCGATCTTGCGAAGAAGAGGCCCGGGGAGATTCTGTACGCTTCGTCGGGGATCGGCGGCTTTCCGCACATGAACACGGAGCTCTTCACGCTCAAGACCGGGGCGAAGATGGTGCACGTGCCGTTCAAGGGCGGCGGGCCCGCCATCATGGATGTCATAGCCGGGCACACCCAGGTCAACTTCGGCTCGGTGGTCACGGTGCTGCCGCACGTGCAGAGCGGGCGGCTGAGGCTGGTTGCCACCGGCGGCCCGAAGCGCAATCCCAAGCTTCCCGGGGTGCCGGCGATCGCGGAGACCGTGCCCGGCTACGAATCCCAGATCTGGTGGGGCATCTTCGCGCCGCCGAAGACGCCGGCGGACGTCATCGCGCGCTTCCACGGCGAAACCATGCAGGTGATCTCCACGCCGCAGTTCCAGAAGCGCCTGGACGAGCAGGGGGGCGCGGTCGTGAAGATGACCTCGGCCGAGTTCGGCAAGCTCATGGTGTCCGAGCAGAACAAGTGGCTCGAGGTCATCCG
>JBIOVQ010000129.1:0-5296 GCA_044867805.1 Burkholderiales bacterium
CCGCGCGCTCGTGCCAGCCCTCGCCCGCCACCGCCCCGTCGTGGACGATCACGCACCCGACGCGCGGATTGGGCGCCGCCGTGTAGAGCCCGCGCCCGGCCAGCTCCAGCGCCCGGGCCATGAACCGATGATCAGCTTCCGAAAACACTAGACGCAAAGCGGCGAAGTCGCAAAGAAGGACAGAAATTTCTTCAAGACCAAGATCGCAGACATTTCATTAGCCCGTAACACAACTGGCAGAAAAAGAAACTTGAAATCTTCCTTTGCGGCTTTGCGCCTTTGCGTCGAGATGTTTACTTGTCCTTGGATGGGCGCTGGACTTCCTTGATCGCGTCCTGGAAGTCGTCCACGCCCTCGAAGCTGCGGTAAACCGAGGCGAAGCGGATGTAGGCGACCTGGTCGAGCTTGCGCAGCTCGCGCATCACCATCTGCCCGATGCGGCGCGATTCGATCTCACGCTCGCCCAGCGACAGCACGTCCTGCGTGATGGTGGCGATGGCCTCGTCCACCATCGGCGTCGGCACCGGCCGCTTGTGCAGCGCCCGCATGAAGCCGGTGCGCAGCTTGTCCAGGTCGAACTCGGCGCGGCTGCCGTCCTGCTTCACCACCTGCGGCATGCGCAGCTCCACCGTCTCGTAGGTGGTGAAGCGCTTGTTGCACGCCGCGCACTTGCGCCGGCGCCGGATGCTGTCGCCGTCGTCGCTCACCCGCGAGTCGATGACCTGGGTGTCGGGGGAATTACAAAAGGGGCATTTCATGCCGAGGGATGAGGAATGAGGGATGAGGGATGAGGCGCCTGGCCTTCGCTCTCAACTGCATGCTCCGTGCTCTTCCCGTTCAAGATTTCCCGTTTACCGCCTGTAAACGGGAAATCTTTCGCACAGCTTCTTCACTTCCGCCGTGACACGCTTGATGACCTTCTCGTCGGCGGGGGAGTCGAGCACGTCGGCGATGAGGTGGGCGAGCTGCTCGGCCTCCAGCTCCTTGAAGCCGCGCGTCGTCATCGCCGGGGAGCCGATGCGGACCCCGCTCGTGATCATGGGCTTCTGCGGGTCGTTGGGGACCGCGTTCTTGTTCACGGTGATATTGGCGCTGCCGAGCACGATTTCCGCTTCGCGGCCCGTTATCTTCTTGCCGCGCAGGTCGACCAGGAACATGTGGCACTCGGTGCGTCCGGAGACGATGCGAAAGCCGCGCTCCTGCAGCGCCTTGGCCATCACGCGCGCGTTGCCGAGCACCTGCTCCTGGTACTGCTTGAATTCCTTCGACATCGCTTCCTTCAGGGCCACGGCCTTGGCGGCGATGACGTGCATCAGCGGCCCGCCCTGCAGCATCGGGAACACCGCGGAGTTGAGCACTTTCTCGTGCTGCGCGTTGGCGAGGATCATGCCCCCGCGCGGCCCGCGCAGCGTCTTGTGCGTGGTCGTGGTCACGAAATCCGCGATGCCGACCGGGCTCGGGTAGAGCCCGGCCGCGATCAATCCCGCGTAGTGGGCGATGTCCGCCATCAGCAGCGCGCCGCACTTGTCCGCGATCGCGCGGAACCGCTTCCAGTCGATCACGAGCGAATAGGCGGACGCGCCGGTGACGATCAGCTTGGGCTTCTTGACGTGCGCCAGCTCCTCGACTTCCTCGTAATCGATCTCTTCTGTGTCGTGGTTGAGGCCGTAGCTCACCGCGTCGAAGTAGCGCCCGCTCAGGTTCACCTTCGCCCCGTGCGTGAGGTGGCCGCCGGCGTCGAGCGCCATGCCGAGGATCACGTCACCGGGATGCAGGACGGCGACGTAGACCGCCTGGTTCGCCTGCGCCCCGGAATGGGGCTGCACGTTGGCATAGCCGGCCTGAAACAGCTTTTTAGCGCGGTCGATCGCGAGCTGCTCGGCCATGTCCACGTAGTCGCAGCCGCCGTAGTAGCGCCTGCCGGGATAGCCCTCGGCGTACTTGTTGGTGAGCACCGAGCCCTGTGCGCGCAGCACGCGCGGGCTGGCGTAGTTCTCGGAGGCGATCAGCTCGATGTGATCTTCCTGGCGCTGGTTCTCCTGCTCGATGGCGCGCCAGAGCTCGGCGTCGAAGCGCTCAAGGCTGTCGTTGGATGAATACATCCGGGCCGCCGGGTAGTCCGTAAACGGTTGATTTTAGCACCGAATCGGAAGTTTGCAGTTTGCAGTGGGCAGTTTGCAGTCGCTGCCAACTGCCAACCGCGCCGCCGACGATCAGGGTGGCGCGCTCAGTCGCCCGCGATGGTCATGCGCTCGACCAGGATCGAGCCGCACTGCCGCGATCCGCGGCGCACGACGTCGTTGCCGACCGCTGAGATCCCGCGGTAGATGTCCTTGAGGTTGCCGGCGATGGTGATTTCCTGCACCGGGTAGGCGATCTCGCCGCCCTCGACCCAGAACCCGGCGGCGCCGCGGGAATAGTCGCCGGTGACCGAATTCACCCCGTGCCCGAGCAGTTCCGTCACCAGGAGTCCCTTGCCCATCCTGCGCAGCAGCTCCGCGAAATCCTGCCCGGTATCGCGCAGGACGAGGTTGTGATTGCCGCCCGCGTTGCCGGTGGAGCGCAGCCCCAGCTTGCGCGCCGAGTAGCTGCCGAGGAAGTAGCCTTGAACGACGCCGTCCTGCACGACCTCACGCTCGCGGGTCGTCACGCCTTCCTCGTCGAACGGCGCGCTCGCGAGGCCCTTCATGACGTGGGGCCGCTCGCTGATCCTGACGAATGGCGCGAATACCTGCTGCCCCGCGCTGTCGAGCAGGAACGAGGACTTGCGGTACAGGTTGCCGCCGGAAACCGCCGACACGAAATGGCCGAGCAGGCTTGCCGCGATCGGCGCCTCGAACAGCACCGGGGCCTGGGTGGTCGCGATCTTGCGCGCGCCGAGGCGCCGCGCGGCGCGCTGTCCGGCCCGCCGCCCCACGCTCTCGGGGTCCGGCAGGTCGGCGGGGTCGCGCGCCGTTTCGTACCAATCGTCGCGCTGCATGTCGTCGTTCTTGCCCGCCACCAGCGCGCACCACACGCCGTGGCGGGAGCTGGGGAACCCGGCGAGGAAGCCGAGCGAGTTGCCATAGATGAAATGCGATTCCTGGGTGGATATCGTTGCGCCCTCGGAATTGGCCAGGCGCTTGTCGACCGCGAATCCCGCGTCCTCGCAGGCCTTGGCGAGCTCGATGGCGCGCTCAACCGGCAAGTCCCGGGGGTGCCAGAGATGGAGGTCCGGAAGGTCCCGGGCGAGCATGTCGGCATCCGCCAGCCCGGCGCACTCGTCGGAGGCGGTAAAACGGGCGATGGAGAGCGCAGCATCCACGGTATCGCGCACCGACTGCGTGGAAAAATCGGTGGTGCTGGCGTGGCCGCGCTGCTTGCCGATGTAGACCGTGACGCCGATCCCCTTGTCGCGGCTGTACTCGATCGTCTCGACCTCGCCGCGGCGCACCGTCACCGTCTGGCCGACGCCTTCGCTCACCTCCGCCTCGGCCGACCCGGCGCCGCGCTGGCTGGCGTAATCCAGCACGTCGCGGACGAGCTGTCGCAGTTGATCCGGACCGAACGAGAACATCGGCGCCCTTCCTGGCACGGGACGGAAATGAGAGGGAGCGATATCATAGCAGCCCGGTCGAACGCCCCAGGGGCGCCGATGGAACGAAAAGGATTCTTTTTTCTCAATTCAATCGGCTCGCACAAGCGCGCGCATGAAAGTGGGCGGCATTCATCGCCTGACGGTGGGTCATGAACCACGACGAGCCGATTAGCAAGACGCAGCGCAAGAAGCAGGTCACCGCGTTGCAGCAGCTCGGCGGGGAGCTGGTCGGGTTGGCGGACGAGCAGCTCGCGGCAATCGATCTCCCCGAGCACCTGCGCGACGCCGTGCTCGAGGCGCGGCGCATCGAAAGCTTCGAAGCGCGGCGCCGGCAAATGCAGTACATCGGGAAGCTCATGCGCAACGTGGACGCCGCCCCGATCCGCGCCGCGCTCGACGCGCTGCAGGCTGCGCCACGGCGGGAGACGGCGCTGCACAAGCGCGCCGACTCCTGGCGCGAGCGATTGCTCGCCGACGCGGACTCAATCGGTGAACTGCTTGCGGAATGCCCCGCTGCGGACGCGCAGCAGCTGCAGACCCTCGTCCGCGATACCTTGAACGAGCGCGCGGCGGGCCGTCCACCCCGGGCCTTCAGGACTCTTTACCACACTCTCCGCAAATTGCTGGAAGAGCGTGAATCGTGATTCGTGAATCGAACGGTTTGCGGGTCGAATCACTAATCACCAATCACGAATCACGCCGTTTGGGACCGCATAGCGCTCGGCTATACTCCTCCCATGCCATCTGAAGAACTGATAGTCGGCCTCGTCTCGATCAGCGACCGGGCCTCGCAAGGCGTGTACAAGGACGAAGGGATACCCGCGCTCGAGGAATGGTTCGGCAAGGCGGTCGCCTCCCCGGCGGTGCGCATGGTGAAGCGGCTGATACCCGACGAGCGGCCCGTGATCGAGAAGACGCTGAAGGAGCTCGTTGACAACGAGGGATGCCATCTCGTGCTCACCACCGGCGGGACCGGCCCCGCCGCGCGCGACGTGACTCCGGAAGCGACGCTCGCCGTCGCCGACAGGGAAATGCCGGGATTCGGCGAGCAGATGCGGCAGGTGAGCCTCAGGTTCGTGCCGACCGCCATCCTGTCGCGCCAGGTCGGCGTGATCCGCAAGCAGGCCCTCATCCTCAATCTCCCCGGCCAGCCGAAAGCGATCAAGGAAACGCTGGAAGGCGTCAAGGACGAGGGGGGCAAGACCGTCGTCAACGGGATCTTCGCCGCCGTGCCCTACTGCATCGACCTCATCGGCGGGCCGTATATCGAGACTCACGACGCGGTCGTGAAGGCGTTCCGGCCGAAGTCGGCCATCAAACCGCGAAAAGCGTGATTCGTGAATCGTGATTCGTGAATCGAATCACGACCCGGCGCCTTTCGAGTCGAATCACCAATCACGAATCACAAATCACGCCTCTTGGCCCATATGCCAGAACTGCTGCAATCCATAGAAGTAGAAACCGGCAAGAACCCTTCCGCCAGCGTGATCTGGATGCACGGCTTGGGCGCGGACGGCAACGATTTCGTGCCGATCGTCGGCGAGCTTGGGCTCGACGACGGCCCGGCCGTCCGCTTCGTCTTCCCGCACGCGCCGATGCGGCCGGTCACGATCAACAACGGCTACGTCATGCGCGCGTGGTACGACGTCTCGTTCGGGGATCTCGAGGGAAAATCCCGGCGCGCCGACGAGGAAGGAGTGCGCCAGTCGCAGGTGCAGA
>JBIOVQ010000130.1:0-11119 GCA_044867805.1 Burkholderiales bacterium
GTGGTCTTGTGCAGCCCGCGCGCGACCGTCAGGATCGCCTTCACGAACAGCTGGTTGTCGTACTCGTTGGGCAGGTTGCGGATGAAGAGGCCGTCGATCTTCACCGAGTCCACCTGCAGGTGCTTCAGATAGGCAAACGACGAGAAGCCGGTGCCGAAATCGTCGAGGGAGACGCCGCAGCCGGTCTGGTGCAGCGCCTCGATGAAACGCTGGGCGTCGTGCAGGTCGGAAACCGCGGAGGTCTCCGTCAACTCCACCATCAGCCGCCGCGGCGCGACATTGCAGCGCTT
The DNA here is from genome assembly GCA_044867805.1 of Burkholderiales bacterium. Taxonomy (GTDB): domain Bacteria; phylum Pseudomonadota; class Gammaproteobacteria; order Burkholderiales; family SG8-41; genus SG8-41. The sequence continues at coordinate 291 of JBIOVQ010000130.1, forward strand.
GAGCTGCTCGGCGATGAACTGCGGCAGCATCGGCTCGTCGAACGAGCGCCCCGAGATGTTGACCGCGAGAGCGGGGATCGAGTTGAGCTCGGCCAGCATCTGGATCGCCTCGCGCAGCACCCAGCGGTCGATGTCGAGGATCTTCCCCGATTTTTCCGCGACCGGGATGAACTGCGCAGGCATGATGAGCGCCGAAGGGTCTTCCGTGCTGCGCATGCGCACCAGCACCTCGAAGTGAGTGAGCGCGCGCCCGGACGTGGTGTACACCCCCTGGAACTGGAGGTCCATCATGTTGTTCTCGAGGGCGTGCAGGATGCGGTCGTTCCACGACAAGCGCTTCACCATCTGGACCGTGGTGTCCAGGTCGCTGCGATAGATGCGCCAGGCGTTCTTCCCCGCTTCCTTCGCCTGGTACATCGCGGTGTCGGCCCGGGCGATCAGGTCCTCGGCGTTGTCGGCATGGTCCGGGTACGCGGCGATGCCGAGCGAGCTGGTGAGACGCAGGCTCTGGCCCTCGAAATGGAAGCGCACCTGGGCGATCGAGCGCGTGATGCGGTCGGCGAGCACGCGCAGCATCTCGTCCGAGATGTCCGGCACCAGGATCGCGAACTCATCGCCCCCGAGGCGCGCGAACAGCTCGTTGCGCCGCACCTGGCCGGCGACCTCGCCCGCGACGCGGATCAGCATGGCGTCGCCGGCGCGGTGCCCGAAGGTGTCGTTGATGTACTTGAAGTCGTCGAGGTCGAAGAACAGGAGCGCCACCCGTGAATCGTGGCGCTGCGCGTCCGCGATCATGCGCGCCAGCTCCTCGTTGAAGCGGTGACGGTTGTAGAGCCCGGTCAGGGCGTCGCGCTCGGCGAGATAGATCAGCTGGTCGGCGGTCTGGCGCTCGCGCGTGACGTCCTGGAACAGCCACAGGTGGCCCACCGGCCTGCCGTAGACGTCCTCCACCGAATGGAGCTGCTGGGTAATGAGGCGCCCGTCGGCCATCTGGATTTCGAGCGCGCTCAGGATCTCGCCCTCGCGCGGCAGCCGCAGGATATGCTTGCCCTGTTCCTCCGGCCGCGCCACGGCGCACCCCGACGCGGCGAGGACTTCCTGCGGGGTGCTGTCGATCAGCTGGGTGCCGGGCGCGATCATCCAGATGCGGGTGAACGCGGGATTGGTGTAGACCACCTTGTTGTCGTGCGACACGAACAGGATGCCGCCGTCCATCGCGGCGAGCAGGGCCGAGAGCCGCGCGTGCTCGTCCTGCGCCTGGGTGAGATATTCCTGCTGCACCACCTGCGCGTCGCGCAGCTCGACCACCGTCGATTCCAGCCGCCGCTCGGCCTCCTTGCGCTGCGTGATATCGCGAATGCTGATGCGGATGCCGAGATAGCCGCCGCCGTTGTCGTAGATCGGCCGCCAGTCCGCCGCCGCCCAGAACTCGGAGCCGTCCTTGCGCTTGCCGCGGAACTCGTAGTCCTGGCCGGTGCCGCCGCGCAGCGCGCCGCGGATCTGCCGGACCGTGCGCGTGGCGTCCTGCTCGTCGACGAACGACACCGGGAAATTCTCCGTGGCGAGGCATTCCTCCGGCGTGTAGCCGAACATGTCGAGCACGCGCGGATTGATCCAGATGAGCTTGCCCTCGGGGCTGATCCAGCACTCGCAATCGTAGCTGTAGTCCGCAATCGCGCTGAACTTCGCCTCGTTCTCGGCAAGCGCCTTGATCCTGCCCTGCAGCGCGGCCGCCATCACGTTGAATGCGTGCGTGAGCTTACCTACCTCGTCGCCGCCTTCCACGGGCAGCCTCACGTTCAGATCACCCGCCGCCAGGCTGTCGCTCGCCTTGGTGAGCTGCACCAGGTTGCGCGTGAGCCAGAACGAGAGCGCGATCATCGAGAGGATGGACAGGACCAGGGCGAAGCCGCCGATCGCCAGGTTCTCGCGGATCAGCTCCGCGCGCGCGGTGCGCATGAAATCGGTGCTGAGCCCGAAATGGAGCCGCCCGGTCTTGGTGCCGTCTATCTCGATGTCCATCGCGGTGTGAAAGTGCTGTGCCCGCGACATGAACGAGGGCGTAGGCGTTGCGGCCACCGGCGGCAACGGCCTGCCCCGCTCCCAGCCGGCGGAGGCGACGAGCCGGTCGTTGTGATCGAACAGCACGAGGTAGACGATGCCGGCGTCGGCGCGCACCCGCTCGAGTATCTCGGCGAGGGTGCGGTGCTGGCGGGCGGCGAGCGGCACCGAGAGCGCCGCGTTGAGCAGCTGCTTCTGCTCCTCCAGGTGGACTTGCGTGCGCTCGTCGAGCTTCTGGTCCATGACGCTGATGCCGTTGACGATCAGCAGAATCATCATCACGACGTTCACCGCCACGACCGCCAGCAGCAGGCGCGCGCGCAGCGAAAGCGTGGCGGGAATGAGCTTCATCGGTTCTGGATCCGCTTCACCAGCACCACGGAGCGCCTCTGGTAGTTGTAGAGCAGGCGCTTCTGCCGCGGCAGCTCCTCCACGCCAACTTCGGCGAAGCCGCGCTCGACGAACCAGTGCTCGGCGCGCGTGGTGAGCACGAACAGGCGCTTCACCCTGTGCCGCCGGGCCTTCGCTTCTATCTCCGTCAGGAGCCGCTCGCCGGCGCCACCGCCGCGGAAGTCGGGGTGCACCGTCAGGCAGGCGAGCTCGGCGGCGTGCTCGTCGGGAAAGGGATAGAGCGCGGCGCAGCCGACCACGATCTTGTCGTGATCGAGCACCGTGAAGCGGCCGATCTCGCGCTCCAGCAGGTCGCGGCTGCGCTTGACCAGGGTGCCGTCGGCCTCGAGCGGCTCGATCAGGCGCACGATGCCGCCGATGTCCTCGACCCGCGCCGGGCGCAGCGTCTCGATCGGGTCGGGCGTGAGCATGGTGCCTACGCCCTTGCGGGTGAAGAGCTCGAGCAGCAGGCTGTCGTCGATGTGGCCGGATATCAGGTGCGCCCGCTTCACGCCCTCGCGGCAGGCCCGCACCGCACGCGGCAGGTAGAGATGCTCGTCGCTGTCCGTCGCGCCGCCGCGGGCGAGCAGCGACTCGGCCTCCTTGACCGTGAGATCGCGCAGCAGCTCGCCGCGCCGGCCGGTCACGCCGACGGCCTCCATCAGGTAGATGAGCTTCTCGGCCTTGAGCGCAACGGCGGTGGCGGCGGCGACGTCTTCCAGGGCCAGGTTGAACACCTCGCCGGTAGGCGAATAACCGAGGGGGGACAGCAGCACCAGCTCGTTGTCGTCGAGCCGCTTCTGCACGGCCTGCACGTCGACCTTGCGCACCTCGCCCGTCTGCAGGAAGTCCACGCCATCCACGACGCCGATGGGCCGCGCGGTGACGAAATTGCCGCTCGCGACGCGGATGTCGGCGCCCGCCATCGGCGAATTGGGCAGCCCCATGGAAAGCGCCGCCTCGATCTCGACGCGCAGCCGGCCGCTCGCCTCTTTCGCGCAAATGAGCGCGACGTCGTCGGTCACCCGCACGCCCTTGTGAAAGCGGCTGCGCCGGTGGCGCTCGCGCAAGCGCGCCTCGATCTGCGGCCGCGCCCCATGCACCAGCACCAGCCTCACGCCGAGGGCGGCAAGCAGGTTCAGGTCCTGGGCGAGGTCGAGGAAGCGGCCGTCGGCAACCACCTCGCCGCCGAACGCGATGACGAACGTCTTGCCGCGGAAAGCGTGGATGTACGGCGCGACCGACTGGAACCAGTCGATGAAACGGTCCTGGGGCCGCAGGCGCGGCCTGGGCGCGGCGCGTTGCGCAGGCTCCGCGCCTGCTTCCGTCGCGCCGGGCTCGATCTCAGTCTTTCGAGTAATCGTGGTTCCCCTTCGACCGCCGCTCTTGACCCCCCCGGGCTGGCGGCAGTACCCGACGTATTTCGTCGGTATATCAAGCAGATATTAAGCGATTACGCGGCTTTTATAAAGCGTGGGTGGTGATTCGTGAGCCGTGATTCGACCCCCTTTCCGTCCACCTCGTCCCTCCGCCTTCCGCCTTCCGCCTTCCGCCTTTCGACTTCCGACCTCCGAGTTCAGGCATCCCCCCACAGCGCCTGCAGCGCCGCGAGCGCGGCGACTGCGGCCGTCTCCGTCCGCAGCACGCGTGGGCCGAGGCTCACCGGCACGAAGCCGCCGCGGCGCGCGGCCGCTTCCTCCTCGGGCGTGTATCCACCCTCCGGCCCGGCCAGCAGGGTGACAGAATGCCGGGGGGGCTCCAGATCGCGCAGCCGCGCGCCCGCGCGGGGCGTGAGCAGGAGGCGGCACGCGCCATCGCCGGCCGCGGGAAGCTGCGCGAGCCAGCGTTCGAGCGGCAGGACCGCGGCGACGGACGGCACGTGATTGCGCCCGCATTGCTCGCACGCCGCGATGGCCACTGCCTGCCAGTGCACCCCGCGACGGCCGGCACGCTCCGCGGAGAGCCGCACGACGCTGCGGCTAGCGGCGAGCGGCTGTATTGCGACCACGCCGAGCTCGACCGCCTTCTGTATCGTGTAATCCATGCGCTCGCCGCTCGAGACCGCCTGCGCCAGCGTCACGGCGAGCGGCGATTCCCGGCTCACGGTTCTGCGTTCGCGCACCGCGACCGTCACGCCGCGCTTGCCTGCGCGCAGCACCGTGGCGGCGTATTCGGCGCCCGCCCCGTCGAAGAGGACCAGGGCAGCGCCCGGCTTCAACCGCAGCACGCTGGAGAGATGATGGCTCTGGGACGCGCCCAGCGTGAATTCGCGACCGGCCTCGATCGGGCCGGGAACATGGATACGAGTCATGCCGGGCAGGAGGTTTTATCGAATTGTGAAGGGAGGCTGCGGCCTTTACAATTAACCGCCAAAGTCGGACGTCTAGGGTTACGGGAGCCGCGGCTCCCGTTCCCTAATCGCCGGTTTGGGTGCGCGTCGGAGCGCGGAGCAGGGGCCCCTTCTTCAGGGGATGCGACCGCAGAGACGCGCGAGTGGCCGACGCGATGCGATCGGTTTCGGCGATGTGCGATCGGAGGCCGCCGCGTTCGAACGGACGCAAGTGGCGCCGCTCAACGCGCCGGATATCGATAGAGATCCGGGGTGGGAACCGCGGTGGGCATGGACAAGATGAATCTTACGCATCACTTTCTCATCGCCATGCCCGCGATGGCCGATCCGCATTTCGCCCGCTCTCTCACCTACATCTGCGAGCACAACGACCAGGGCGCGCTCGGCATCGTGGTGAACCGGCCGATCGAGATGAGCCTGCAGACGCTGCTCGAGCAGGTGAGTATCCCGCTCGAGAGCCCGGCCTTCAAGGCGATCCCGATCCACTTCGGCGGCCCGGTGCAGGTTGACCGCGGCTTCGTCCTGCATACGCCGCTCGGGCAATGGCAGTCGACGCTCGCGGTGAGCTCCGAGATCGGCCTCACCACCTCCAAGGACATCCTCCAGGCGGTGGCACGCGGCGAGGGCCCCGGGAAAATGCTGGTCACGCTCGGCTACGCCGGCTGGGCGCCGGGGCAGCTCGAGCAGGAGCTGTCGCAGAACGCGTGGCTCACGGTGCAGGCCAAGCCCGAAGTGATCTTCGACCTGCCTGCCGAGGGGCGGCTCACGGCGGCGATGAGCCTGCTTGGCATCGACTTTGCGACCTTGTCCGACCAGGCGGGTCACGCATAAACCCCAGTGCAGAGTGCTGAGTGCAGAGTGCAGAGTGCAGAGTGCAGAGTGCAAAGCAAGGAACGGAAAGCCCAGGGCACGAAGAGCACTCAGAACTCGGCACTCAGAACTCAGCACTCCGCGAGGGCCGGCACGGTCCTCGCGTTCGACTTCGGCACGAAGCGCATCGGCGTCGCGGTCGGCGATTTCGAAACCCGCATCGCGCATCCACTGGCGAGCATCACCCAGGCGGAGAACCGCGCGCGCTTTGCCGCGATCGAGCGTCTGATCGTCGAATGGCGGCCGGCGCTGCTCGTCGTCGGGCTGCCCGCCCACGCCGACGGCGCGGAGCACCCCGTCGGCCGACTGGCGCAGCGCTTCGCGCAGCGCCTCAAGGGCCGGTTCGGCATCCCCGCCGAGCTCGTGGATGAGCGGCTGACCTCGCACGAGGCGGAAGGCATGCTGCGCGCTTCCGGCGCGCGCGGCGCGCGGCTAAAAGCAGGGCTCGACGCCGTCGCTGCCCAGCGCATCCTCGACGCCTATTTCGCGAGCGCGAAATAGGAGGAAATGGGAAAAAGGAAATGGGGAATGGTAGAAGCCGGTACCCATTTCCCATTCGCTATTCCACATTCCCTTTTCCACAATTCGCCGCTCAGCAGCGGCGAATTGTGGTAGAGTAGCGCCCCGCGAAAACCATAAAGATGCCCGGCAACCCGTTACCTGACGCCGAGCAGCTGCTGAAAGCGCTGATCGAGCAGATGCGGCCCGCGGTAGGGCCGGAAACGGGTTTAGTAGGCATCCACACCGGCGGCGCCTGGGTCGCCGAACGCCTGCACCAGGCGCTCAAGCCGAAAATTCCCTGCGGCTCCCTCGACGTCTCCTACTACCGTGACGACTACGCGGCGCGCGGCCTCAAGCGCGACGTCAAGCGCTCCGAGATTCCCTTCGAAGTCGAGGGCCGCGACCTGATCCTGGTCGACGACGTGCTCTATACCGGCCGCACCATACGCGCGGCGCTGAATGAGCTGTTCGACTACGGCCGGCCGGCGAGCGTGAAACTCGCCGCCCTGGTGGATCGCGGCGGCCGCGAGCTGCCGATCGCGGCGCAGTTCGTGGGCGCGCGCATCGAGGCGGATCCCGCCAAGAGCGTGGACCTGGAGCGCGGCGCGGACGGCAGGCTGTCCTTCGTGTTGAGCGCGCTGGAATCCTGATATGTGGCTCAATCCCGCCAATCCGCAGCTCGACAAGAAGGGACAGCTGCACCACTTGCTCACGCTGGAGGGCCTGCCCGCCGAAATCCTGTGGCAGATCCTCGACACGGCGAAGACGTTCGTCGGCAGCAAGGTGAAGAAGGTCCCGCTGCTGCGCGGCAAGTCCGTGTTCAATGTCTTCTTCGAGCCATCCACCCGGACCCGAACGACTTTCGAGATTGCCGCCAAGCGCCTGTCGGCCGACGTCATCAATCTCAACGTCGCCGTGTCCTCGCACAACAAGGGCGAGAGCCTGCTCGACACGGTGGACAACCTGTCGGCGATGCACGCCGACATGTTCGTGGTGCGCCACAGCGAGAGCGGCGCGCCGCATTTCATCGCGCGGCACGTCGCACCGGATATCCACGTGATCAACGCCGGCGACGGCCGCCACTCGCACCCGACGCAGGGCCTGCTCGACATGTACACCATCCGCCACTACAAGAAGGACTTCTCGAGCCTGCGGGTGGCAATCGTGGGCGACGTGCTGCATTCGCGGGTAGCGCGCTCCCAGATCCACGCATTCACGACGCTCGGCTGTCCCGAGGTCCGCGTCATCGCCCCCAAGACGCTCCTGCCTCCCCACGTCGAACAGCTCGGCGTGCATGTCTATCACGACATGCGGCAGGGGCTGAAGGACGTGGACGTGGTGACCATGCTGCGGCTGCAGAACGAGCGCATGCAGGGCGCGCTGCTGCCCTCGGCGCAGGAGTTCTACAAGTACTACGGGCTGACCGACGACAAGCTCGCCCTCGCCAAGCCCGATGCGATCGTGCTGCATCCGGGTCCCATGAACCGCGGCGTCGAGATCGACTCCAGCGTCGCCGACGGCAAGCACTCGGTCATCCTGCCGCAGGTGACTTTCGGCATCGCGATCCGCATGGCGGTGATGAGCATCATGGCGGGGAACAAATGAGCTGCCAGCGGCAGCAAGTTTGCAGTTTGCAGTTTGCAGTGGGCAGTAACTGCCAACTGTCAACTGCCAACTGCCAACTCCGAGCCACGACGGAATGAAGATTCATATCAAGGGCGGGCGGCTCATCGACCCGAAGAACGGCGTCGACGTGAAGAAGGACGTCTACGTGGCCGCCGGCAAGGTCGTCGCGATCGGCGAGGCGCCGAGCGGCTACAGCGCCAACCGCGTGATCGACGCCACGGGGCTCGTCGTCTGCCCGGGACTGGTGGACCTCGCCGCGCGGCTGCGCGAGCCCGGCTTCGAGTACATGGCCACCCTCGAATCCGAGATGGAAGCCGCGGTCGCCGGGGGCGTAACGACCCTGGCATGCCCGCCCGATACCGATCCCCCGCTCGACGAGCCCGGGCTGGTGGAAATGCTCAAGTACCGCGCCAGGAACCTGAACCGCGCGCGCGTCTACCCGGTGGGCGCGCTCACTCACGGGCTGAAGGGCGAGCGCCTGACCGAGATGGCGGAGCTGGCGGACGCCGGCTGCGTCGCGTTCTCGCAGGCGGACGCGCCGTTTGCCGACAACCAGGTTTTCTACCACGCCCTGCAGTACGCCGCGACCTTCGGCTTCCCGGTGTGGCTGCGTCCGCAGGACCCGGCGCTGGCGCGGCACGGAGTGGCCCACGACGGCCAGGTCGCAACCCGCTACGGGTTGCCCGGCATACCGGTGTGCGCGGAAACCGTCGCGCTCTCGACCATCCTGATACTCGTGCGGGAAACCGGCGCGCGCGTGCACCTCGCGCGGCTCTCCAGCGCCGAGGGCATCGAGCTGGTGCGTCAAGCCAAGCGCCAGGGACTCGCCGTGACCTGCGACGTGGCCGTGCACCACGCTCATCTGACCGAGCTGGACATCGGCTATTTCGATTCCAACAGCCACCTCAATCCGCCGCTGCGCAGCCAGCGCGACCGCGACGCGCTGCGCGCGGCCCTTGCCGACGGCACCGTGGACGCGCTCTGCTCCGACCACACGCCGGTGGACGAGGACGTGAAGCACCTGCCGTTCGCGCAAGCCGAGGCCGGGGCGACCGGGTTGGAGCTGCTGCTGCCGCTCACGCTCAAGTGGGCCGAGGAGTCGAAAACCGCGCCGGTCGCAGCGCTCGCCAAGATCACCTCGGATGCGGCGCGCGTGCTCGCCATCGACGCCGGGCACCTGACCCCCGGGCACGCCGCCGACATCTGCATCTTCGACCCCGCGCGCCATTGGAAAGTCGCGCCCGAAGCGCTCAGGAGCCAGGGCAAGAACACGCCTTTTGTCGGCCTCGAGCTCAAGGGAAGGGTCCGCTGCACCCTGGTCGACGGCCAGGTTGTTTACGAAGCCAAATAGCCGCCAGCTCTCAGCCCTCAGCTGTCAGGCTCTTGAAACTAAACACCAACTGTCGCCGGTCCATTCGGACTGGGCTGCACTTCTTGCTAGACTCTGCGTTCCTTGTTGAATGGCTGACAGCTGACAACTGACGGCTGACGGCTTGCTTATGAACCCTCTTCTCGATTTCTCGGGCCTGCCCCGCTTCCCCGACTTTCGCGTCGACCTGGTCACGCCGGCGGTGGACCAGCTGCTTGCGGAGAACCGCGCGTTGATCGGGCGCATCACGGGGGCGGACATCCCGCCGACCTGGCGCGACTTCGTGCAACCGCTGGAGGACGCCAACGAGCGCCTCCATCGCGCCTGGGGCATCGTGGGGCACCTCAACGCGGTGATGAACAACCCCGAGCTGCGCGAGGCCCACAACGCCAACCTGCCAAAGGTCACGCAGTACTACACCGAGCTCGGGCAGCACGAGGGGTTGTTCGCCAGGTTCAAGGCGCTGCGCGGCAGCCGCGAATTCGAGTCGCTGTCGCGGGCGCAGAAAAAGATCGTCGAAAACGAGCTGCGCGATTTCCGCCTGGGCGGCGCCGAGCTGGCGCCGGACAAGAAAGCGCGCTTCAAGCAGATCAGCGAGCGGCTGGCGCAGCTCTCGTCGCGGTTCTCGGACAACCTGCTCGACGCGACCAATGTTTTCAGCCACTTCGTGTCGGACCCGGCGCACACCACCGGCATCCCGCCCGACGTGCTGGCCGCCGCCCGCGAAGCCGCGCAGGCCGACGGCAAGCCCGGCTGGAAATTCACGCTGCACGCGCCGTCGTACCTGCCGGTCATGCAGTACGCCGAGCACCGCCCGCTGCGCGAGCTGATGTACCGCGCCTACGTCACGCGCGCATCCGAGTTCGGCAAGCCGGAATGGGACAACACCGCGCTGATCGTCGAGATCGTCAAGCTGCGCCGGGAGCAGGCGCGCCTGCTCGATTTCGACACCTACGCGCAGTACTCGCTCGAGCCCAAGATGGCGGAGTCGCCGCGCCAGGTGCTCGATTTCCTGAACGAGCTCGCCGCGCGGGCGAAGCCCTACGCCGAGCGCGATCTCGAGGAACTGGCGGAGTTCGCGCGCGCCGAGCTCGGTCTCGCCAGGCTCGAGGCCTGCGATCTCGCCTATGCGTCGGAAAAGCTGCGGCTCAAGCGCTACGCGTTCTCCGACCAGGAGGTGAAGCAGTACTTCCCCGAGACGTGCGTGCTGCCGGGCATGTTCAAGCTCGTGGAAACGATCTACGGGCTCACGATCGAGCCCGCGAGCGCTCCCACATGGCATCCCGCCGTGCGCTTCTACGCCATCCGCGACCGCTCCGGGCAGCCCGTCGGCGAGTTCTACGTCGACCTCTACGCGCGGCCTTCGAAGCGCGGCGGCGCCTGGATGGACGAGGCGCTCACGCGCCGCATCAAGGACGGACGGGTGCAGTCGCCGGTCGCCTACCTCAACTGCAATTTCTCGGCGCCGGTCGGCGGCAAGCCGGCGCTGTTCACACATGAGGAAGTGAACACCCTCTTCCACGAGTTCGGCCATGGCCTGCACCACCTGCTCACGCGCGTGGACCACCTCGGCGTGTCCGGCATCAACGGCGTGGAGTGGGACGCGGTGGAGCTGCCCTCGCAGTTCATGGAGAACTTCTGCTGGGAATGGGACGTGCTGCG
>JBIOVQ010000131.1:0-5911 GCA_044867805.1 Burkholderiales bacterium
TGAAGCACCTGCAGGTGGACTCGGTGAAGATCGACGGCCTCTTCATCCGCAACCTGCCCAACGAGTACGACAACCAGCTGTTCGTGAAGGCGATCCTGACGGTCGCGCGCGGGCTGCACAAGACCACGATCGCCGAGTGCGTGGAGGACGAGGAGACGCTCGCGATGCTGGCGAGCTTCGGCGTGGACTGCGTGCAGGGCTACTACCTGGAGATGCCCCGGGTGGATCATCCGCTCCTCGCGCTTTCCACGCGCGTCAGGAATTCCACGATGGAACTGCGGCTTACGTGAGCCGCCGGTAACAATTCTGTAACAATAATGTCCAATATTATTGGGGGGACCAGCCATGCCCCGTACGGTAAGATGCATCAAGCTGGGGCGCGAGGCGGAAGGTCTCGATTTTCCGCCTTATCCGGGCGAACTGGGCAAGCGCATCTTCGACAGCGTGTCGAAGGAGGCGTGGAAGCAGTGGCTCGAGCACCAGAAAATGCTGGTGAACGAGAACCGGCTCAATCTGGCCGACAAGAAAGCACGCGAGTATCTCGCGCAGCAAATGGAAAAGCACTTCTTCGGCGGGGGGGCCGACGCTGCCGCCGGCTATGTCCCGCCCTCCAGGAAATAGCCGCAGGCCCGCGTGCCGGGTCGCTGCGTGACGCCTAGGCGCGCATGTTGCGGTGGTTGAACGGGGGCGCCCGCGACACGCGGGCCTGATTGGCCGCTTTTCAGAGAGTGATTTTGCCGGGCATCTGCCAGTAGCGCCGAGCCCGATACGGTTCCAGGCACCGCCCGATCCATCTTTTTCGGTATACGGATTTGCCCCAGGAATTCGGCGGCCGGGAGTCCGGCGAATTCCTGACGCGATGAACAAGCCACGCGACATACCCGAGCTGTACCTCAATCGCGAGCTCGGCCAGCTCGCGTTCAACCGGCGGGTGCTGGCGCAGGCGGAAAACCGCTCGACGCCGCTGCTCGAGCGGCTGCGCTATCTGTGCATCGTCTCCTCCAATCTCGACGAGTTCTTCGAGATCCGCGTTTCCGGCCTGCAGGCGGAGATCGAGGCTGGCACGCCGGTGATGGGTCCCGACCAGATGAATGCCCGGCAGGTGTTCCGGCAGGTGGCGCTGGAGGCGCACGAGCTGGTGGCGGCGCAATACCAGCTGCTCAACCAGGAGATCCTGCCGGGGCTCGCGGCCGAGGGCATCCGCTTCCTGCGCCGCGCCGACTTCACGCCCGCGCAGGCGAAATGGGTCGAGGAATACTTTTTCCGTGAAGTGATGCCGGTGCTCACGCCGATCGGGCTCGATCCGGCGCACCCGTTCCCGCGCGTGCTCAACAAGAGCCTGAATTTCGCGGTCGAGCTGGAAGGCAAGGACGCCTTCGGACGGAACTCGGGCATCGCCATCGTGCAGGCACCGCGCGTGCTGCCGCGGGTGATCCGGCTCCCGCGGGAGATCGCGGGCGCCGAGTACGACTTCGTGTTCCTGTCATCCATCCTGCACGAGCACGTGGCAGAGCTGTTTGCGGGGATGAAGGTGGTGGACTGCTACCAGTTCCGCGTTACCCGCAACAGCGAGCTGTTCGTGGACGAGGAGGAAGTGAAGGACCTGCGCGCGGCGCTGCGCGGCGAGCTGCCGCACCGCCAGTTCGGCGACGAGGTGCGGCTCGAGGTCGCCGATAACTGTTCGCCGCAGATCACCGACTACCTGCTCGCCCAGTTCAATCTCGGCGAGGAAGACCTCTACCGTGTGGACGGCCCGGTCAACCTGGTGCGGCTGATGAATGTCCCCGACTGGGTCGAGCGCCCCGACCTGAAATTCGCGGGCTTCCGTCCCGGCCTGCCGGCGCAGCTCCACCGTGCGGACGACCTGTTCGGCGCGATCCGCGAAGGCGACATTCTGCTTCACCACCCGTTCCAGTCGTTCCAGCCGGTGATCCTGTTCCTCGAGCAGGCGGCGCGCGACCCGGCCGTGGTGGCCATCAAGATGACCGTCTACCGCACCGGCGCCGAGTCGGAGCTGATGGAAATCCTGCTCGGAGCGGCGCGCAGCGGCAAGGAAGTCACGGTGGTGCTGGAGCTGCTCGCGCGCTTCGACGAGGAAGCCAACATCAACTGGGGGCAGCGGCTGGAGGAAGCCGGCGCGCACGTGGTCTACGGGGTGGTCGGCCACAAGACGCACGGCAAGATGCTGCTGGTGGTGCGCCGCGAGGAAGACCGCTTGCGCCGTTACGTGCATCTTTCCACCGGCAACTACCACCCCCGCACCACCAAGCTCTATACGGACTTCGGGCTGTTCACCGCGAGCGAGGAAATCGGGGCGGACGTCAGCGACATCTTCACCCAGCTCACCGGCCTCGGGCGCGCCTCGAAGCTCAAGCACCTGTGGCAGGCGCCGTTCACCCTGCACAAGCAGATCCTGCGCGCCATCCAGAACGAGGCCGGCCACGCCCAGAACGGCGGCAAGGGCCGCGTCATCGCCAAGATGAACGCGCTGCTCGAGCCCGAGATCGTCGCCGCGCTCTATGAAGCCTCGAAGGCCGGCGTCGAGATCGATCTCATCGTGCGCGGCGTATGCGCCTTGAAGCCCGGCATCCCGGGCGTGTCGGAAAACATCCGGATCTCCTCCGTGGTCGGGCGGTTCCTGGAGCATTCGCGCGTCTTTTATTTTCACAACAGCGGCGCGGAAGACGTCTATCTTTCGAGCGCGGACTGGATGGACCGCAATTTCTTCCGCCGCGTCGAGGTGTGCTTCCCGGTGCTCGACCCCAAGCTCAAGAAGCGCGTCATCAACGAAGGGCTCAAGCCCTATCTCGAGGACAACTCCCAGGCGTGGGAAATGGACCAGGACGGGCAATATCACCTCAGGTCCGCGCGGCGCGGCAAACCGCAAGCGGCCCAGGAGACGCTGCTGGAGGCGCTGGCGCGGGCCCCTTCGGGCTGACCACCGCCAGGTTCGCGACGTCCGTCGACCGAGCTTCCATGAAGGCTGCCCCGGAAATCGAGCTCAAGCTGCAGGTGCCGGCGGGCGCAGTGCGGCGGCTCTCCGCGCACCGGCTGCTCCGCGGACGGGCGCGGCCCGCCCGGCGGCGGCTCTACAGCATTTACTTCGATACCCCGGCGCTCGACCTGTGGCGGCAGGGCATTGCCCTGCGGGTGCGGCGCGAAGGGCGGCGCTGGGTGCAGACCGTCAAGGGCGGCGGCAGCGCGCAGGGCGGGCTGCACCAGCGGGCGGAAGCCGAGACCGAGGTGACGGGCCCGCAACCGGACGTGTCCCGCGTCCGCGATCCCGGCTTCGCCGCGGCGTTCGCCTCGCCGCGCCTGCGCGCGGAGCTGGCGCCTGTTTTCATCACGGAGTTCACTCGCAGCAGCCGGCTGCTCGAGCTCGACGCGGAGGCGCGCGTCGAAGCGAGCGTGGACCGGGGCCTGATCCGCAGCGGCAAGCGGGCCGAGCCGCTCTCCGAGCTCGAGCTCGAGTTGAAGGGCGGCGCGCCGCACCACCTCTACGGCCTCGCGCTCAAGCTCGCGGAGGACGTCCCGCTTTCGATCGAGGACCGCTCGAAGGCCGAGCGCGGCTATGCGCTCGCGCGCGCCGAGCGCGCGGCGCCGGTCAAGGCGCGGCCGGCGGTGCTGGACCACGGGATGCCGGTGAACGACGCGTTCAAGGCAGTGATGTGGGCGAGCCTCGCCCACCTCCAGGCCAACGAGCGCGGCATGCTCGAGGGGCGCGACCCGGAATTCCTGCACCAGATGCGCGTCGCCCTGCGGCGGCTGCGCTCGGCGATCAGCGTGTTCGCGCCGCCGTTGCCCGAAGCGGTCATCGCGCCGGTGCGCAATGACCTGAGGTGGCTCGCGACGACCCTCGGGCCTGCCCGCGACTGGGATGTGTTCGTGACCGAGACGCTGCCGCCGATCGAGGCGGAGTTCGGGGCGCACGGCGGCCTGGCCGATTTCTCCGCTCGCTGCACCCATCTGCGGCGGACGGCAGGCGCCCGCGCGCGCCGCGCCGTGCGCTCGGCGCGCTACCGCCGCCTCGCGCTTTCGACCGCAGCCTGGCTCGCGTCCGAAGGCTGGCTATCGCAGCCCGACCAGGCGGCCGGCGGGGCGCTGCAAGCCCCGGTCGGCGAGTTTGCCGCCGCGGTGCTGGAGCGGCGCTACAACCAGGTGCGGAAAAAGGGCCGCAGGCTCGGCGAGCTGTCGGCCGTCGAGCTGCACCGGCTGCGCATCGCGATCAAGAAGTTCCGTTACGCCGCCGATTTTTTCGCCGGTCTCTACGAGCCGGGGGCGGCGCGGGAGGCGCTGGAGCGGTTGTCCCGCCTGCAGGACGTGCTGGGCGCGATAAACGACGCCGCGAGCGTGGCAAGCCTGGTGGCGGCCGGGTTCGAGGGCGCCCGCGGCCGGCGCGTGCTGGAAGCGAAAGGCATATTGCTGGGGTGGAGCCGGGGCCGGGCCGCCACGCTCAAGCGCGAGCTCAGGAGCGCATGGAAGGAATTCCGCTCCGCCGACAGATTCTGGCAGGCGCCTCGTCAATTGTCGGGTCACCGCGCCTGGAAGGCGCGATTCAAGATAGTCACTCGTCACGCCTCATGAACTTGATTCTGTGGCGCCATGCCGATGCCGAGAACGCCGCGCCCGGCGTGTCCGACGATGCGCGGCGCCTGACCGCGAAGGGCGAGAAGCAGGCGAAACGCATGGCGGCCTGGCTCAGGAGGCAGCTTCCCGAGGATGCGGAGGTCCTGGTGAGCCCGGCCCGCCGCGCGCAGCAGACCGCGCAGGCCTTGCCCCGGCGTTTCAAGACCAGCGACGAGGTCGGCACGGGGGCGGACCCCCAATCGGTATTGAAGGCCGCCGGCTGGCCGGAGGGCGAAGGCACCGTGGTGGTGGTCGGCCACCAGCCCACCCTGGGTCAGGCGGCAGCGCTGGCGCTGGCGGGCAGCCCCGCGGACTGGAGCCTGAAGAAGGGCGCGATCTGGTGGCTCGAGAGCCGCGGCCGCGGCAATGTCGTCGTGCGGGCGGTCGTTGCGCCCGACCTGCTGAAATAGTTTGCAGTGTGCAGTGGACAGTTTGCAGCTATTGCCAACTGACGGCTGGCGCCTGGCAGCTCTGATCCGGTCGAGTTGACCGGATCAGCTGGCGATAGCCAGTTCGTCGGCTGACTCAAGATCCTCCAGCTCGGGGATCCTGAGCTCGAAGCCGATCCTGTCCCACTCGCGGATCTCGTCGGCGAGCGCGGTGGCGGTGAGCGTATTGCGCCCGAGCCAGGTCGTGCCCAGCGATAGCCTGAATTTCTTGCCCTGGCGCCTGGCCTGCATCTGGGGCACCGCGATGTCGGCCCGGCTGCGGTAGAACAGCGTCGCCAGCCTCAGGGCGAACACCATGTTCCAGTCCACGTCGTGCTCCTCGATTCCTTTCGCCGCCTTGCCGAGCGAGCGGCGGTGCGCCTGCACCAGCAGCGCGAGCCGGGCCTGCTCGTCGCGCGAGAAGCCGGGCATGTCGGCGTTGCCCACGATGTAGGCGGAGTGCTTGTGATAGCCGCTGAACGCCACCGAGATGCCGATCTCGTGCAGCTTCGCCGCCCAGGTGATCGTCTGCGAGGCCGCTTCGTCCGGCTCTCCGGATTCCGAGGTGAGCTTGCGGTAGAGCGCGAAGGCGAGCGCGCCCACGCGCCGCGCCTGCAGCGCGTCCACGTGGTAGCGCTGCATGAACTGCCCGACCGTGATGTCGCGCATGTCCTTGTGATGAAAGCGCCCGAGCAGGTCGTAGAGGACGCCTTCCCGTATCGCGCCCCCGGCCGCCACCATGTGCTCGATCTCGAGCTCGGACATCACGGCGTTGAGGATCGCGAGGCCGCCGGGGAAGACCGGGACGCGGTCCGGCTTCAATCCCGCGAGCTCCACCTTTTCCATGTCGCCGGCCT
>JBIOVQ010000132.1:0-6717 GCA_044867805.1 Burkholderiales bacterium
CTCGACGCGATCCTGTGGGTCGAGGACTGGCTGAAGCGCTACGGGGGCACGCTGCTCGTCGTCTCGCACGACCGCGACTTCCTCGACGGGGTGGTGGACGTCGTGGTGCACATCGACAACAGGAAGCTCAAGCGCTATTCGGGCGACTATTCGGGCTTCGAGAGCCAGCGCGCCGCGGCGGTGGTGCTGGCGGCAGCCCAGTACGAGAAGCAGCAGCGCGAGCGCGCGCACCTGGAATCGTTCATCAACCGCTTCCGGGCGAAAGCGACCAAGGCGAAGCAGGCGCAGAGCCGCATGAAGATGCTGGCGCGGATGGAGGACCTCGCGCCGCTGCACGTCTCTGCGCCGTTCTCGTTCGAGTTCCGCGAGCCGCTGAAGGCGCCCCAGTCGCTGCTCACGCTGGGGCACGTTGATGCCGGCTACCAGCTCGACGGCGAGCCCCAGGATACGAAAATGAGAGTCGTCGTGCGCGGCATCGACTTCACCCTGCGCAGCGGCGAGCGCTATGGCCTGCTCGGCATCAACGGCGCGGGCAAATCCACGATAATGAAGACCCTCGCGGGCGAGCTCACGCCGCTCGCCGGCGAGACGCACTTCAACCGCGGGCTGGTGGTCGGCTACTTCGCGCAGCACCAGGTGGACATGCTGCGCCACGACGAGTCGCCGTTGTGGCACCTCGAGCGCACCGTGCCGCGCGCGCGCGAGCAGGAGCTGCGGAGCTTCCTCGGCATGTTCAACTTCCCCGGCGACATGGCGACCGGCCCGATCACGGACTTCTCCGGCGGCGAGAAGGCGCGGCTCGCGCTGGCGCTGATCGTGTGGCAGCGCCCGAACCTGCTGCTCCTCGACGAGCCGACCAACCACCTCGACCTCGAGACGCGCGAGGCGCTGACGGTGGCGCTCGCGCAGTTCGAGGGGACGCTGGTGCTGGTGTCGCACGACCGGCACTTGCTGCGCGCCACCACCGACCAGTTCCTGATCGTCGCCGACGGGCGGCTTCAGGCGTTCGACGGCGACCTCGAGGACTACCGCGACTGGCTGTTCAAGACCAAGCTCGCCGATGCGGACGAAGCGGTGCCGCTGCCGGCAGCACGGAGCATCGAAGCGCCGTTACCCGGGAAGGAACCCGCCGCGCGGAAGCCCGCCGCGGCGCCGCCGCCGGCCGCCGGGCGGCGCGGGCAGAAGCGGCAGGAAGCGGCGGAACGCCAGCGGGCTTCCACGGCACGGAAACCGCTGGAATCGCGGCTGAAGCGCCTCGACGAGAAGATGGCCAGGCTCAACGAGAAGAAAGCGGCGATCGAAAAGCAGCTCACCGACCCGGCGATCTACGGCGAGGCGCAGAAGGACGCGCTGAAGGCGTTGATCCTCGACCAGGCGTACGTCGCGCGGGAGCTGGCGGAGCTCGAAGCGGAGTGGCTCGCGCTGCAGGAGCAGCTGGAAACGAGCTAGAGACGTCCCAGATAAAGCGTCCCAGACGGTGCGTCCCAGGTGAAGCGTCCCAGATGAAGCGTCCCAGATAAGGCGCGCTAGCTGAAACCAACCCCCAAGGGTTTCAAGGGCGTCGCAGACACGGCGCCCCGCGTGCTGCATCGCAAGAAAAGCGCAGTACCTGAGACGCTGTATCTGGGACGCCTTATCTGGGACGTTTCATCCGGGACGCATTTGAGGCGCGCGCGTGACTTACGTCACTGACGCGCCGGGCGCATGGGGCCATGCTGGCGACAGGCTCATCGAAGAATGAGCGAGGCGGCCGGCATAGATCGCTGACAAAGAGCCGGCCTGTCCATAAACGCAGCCGAACAGGGGATGCAGTCATGGCGGACAGCCAGCATACCGGGCAACCGGCAGGGGTAACGCAGGCGAAGCGCGACAGCTACCTGCGCCACGTTCAAGTACACATGGAGCTGCTGTATGACGCGCTCACGGGGCAGGACTTCGGGTGCGGTCTAGGGCAGGACGATCGCGAGGAAATCGACAGGTGCCTGTTCGAGATCTGGAAGATCGCCTGGGCCGCGGAGCTGGAAGTCGTCAACCCCCGGCCCGCCCCCGGCGCCCCAAGCGCCGATGGCGAACGGCGAATGGCGAGTGGCGAAAGGAGCTCCGACGGCGGCAAGGTCATCGCGTTTCGGCCGCGCCACCCTGGAAGGGCGTGAGTAGTGAGTGGTGAGCAGTGAGTAGATCCCCGGCCTTCAGCGCTTGCTTCTAGCAGCTTGTGGCTCGTGACTGGCGGCTGACGGCTGGCGGCTGACAGTTCCTCCATCCCTCGTCCCTCGTTCCCCGACCCGAGGAAAGGGTCCTGACCCCTTTTCCGGCTCACCCTTGGCGCGGTACCTTCGCGACCTTCGGTTGTCGTTTTTGATCATTCCCTTCGCGTCCTTGGCGTCCCTGGCGGTGAAGCTTTTCTCGTCACTGCGTCGCCGCAAGTGGGGCCGGAGCAGCTCCGGCCCCGTTTGTGCTCAGGCGGGAACGGCCTCGCCGCGCTCGACGGGCAGCCCGGCTTCCTGCCACTCCTGCTTGCCGCCGGCATACACGGCCACGTTGCCGTAGCCCATCTGCTCGAGCACGCGCGCGGCGATGTGCGAGTTCTGGCAGGTGGCGCTGGCGCAATAGACGACGATCTCGGCGCTGCGGTCCGGCAGCACGGCGGGCGCGAGCTGCCTGACCTGGTCGTGCGGCAGGTGCTTCGCGCCCGGCAGGCGCCAGTCGCGCCAGTACTTCTCGGGCAGGGCCTCGACCAGGGTCGGGGCGGCGGCGGATTGCAGCTTGCGCTTCAGGGTGTCGCGGTCGATCAGTTTCATGGCATCTCCTGTGGGTTAATACGGTGCATATAGTTGCAACTGCAACCAGATGCTACCAGCAGTTGGTTGCGTTTGCAACTATCCAGGAGTATGCTGCCGGATCAATGGCTTCCGATCTCAAGTCCCACGCCTGGGCGGTCCTGCTCACGGCCCACGCCACGCTCGTCGAGCGCATGGAGGCGGCGCTGGCCGCGGCCGGGCTGCCGGCCCTCGACTGGTACGACGTGCTGTGGGAGCTGGAGAAGGCGGAAGGGCGCCTGCGCATGCACGACCTGGCGCGCCGCGTGGTGCTCTCGCGCAGCAACCTGTCGCGGCTGGCCGACCGGCTGGAGGACGCCGGCCTGGTCGCGCGCGAGGACTGCGCCGAGGACGGCCGCGGCTACGAGCTGGTCCTGACGCGCGCGGGCCGCGCGCTGCGCAGGAAGATGTGGCCGGTATACGAAGCCGAGATCGAGCGCGCCTTCGCGCGCCACGTCACGGTGGACGAAGCGCGCGCAATCGGCGAGGCGCTGGGGCGGGCGGTGAAGGCTGTGCGGGGGCCAGATGAGGCGTCCCAAACGAGGCGTCCCAGATGAGCGCCGAGGGGCGGAGCAGGGGCCCCGTATTCGGGGATGCGACCCCCGGTGGCGCTCGGCGGCCGACGCGGCATGGCTCCCGATCGCGATGAAATGTCGGAGGCCGCTGCGTCCCAGATGAAGCGTCCCAGATAGGGCGTCCCAGATGGGGCGTCCCAGGTAGGGCAGTATCTAAGACGCGCTTCTAAGCGGCCGCTGTCAGGGCGGCCGTGAACGCGTCATCGACGCGCTCCAATCACGGGCCGGCCGCCTGGGTGATCTCCACCTTCACCCAGTCGGCCACTTCCCGGCGCGCGGGGTCCGCGAACTTGACCTCGACGCGGCGGCCCTTGTGCAGGTCGGCGAAGCTTCCCGCCAGGTTCGTCTGCTTGAGCCTGGTCCGGTCGCGCCAGATGCGCGTCTTTTCCGTTATCCTCACCGTCCGCAGGCCCGCGGGGTCGGCGAGCGTCACCGTGCGCTTCGCTTCATCCACGTCCGCAATCTCGCCGATGTAGGTGACCTTGTGCGAGACGCCGGGCGACTGGCCGAGCGGGATGAATCGCTCGGTCTCCTGCTGGCCGCAGGCGGGGGAGATCGCGCCGAGCAGCGCGACCGCCACGCCGATTCCGCTCAAAAGCGCACGCATGCCTCGTTCTCCCGGGTTGCCAGCACTGTCATTTCCGCGCCTCGACCAGCAAGGCGCGCGCCCGCTCCTGCGCCGCGATCGCGTCGCGGGTGAGGCCCCGCCGGCTGAAGAAGCTGTCTGCGGCGCGCTCGGCGAGTCTTCTCGCCTCGTCGAGCCGCGCGACCGCTTCGGGGTGCAGCCCGCCGCCGGCCAGCACCGCGATGGCGTCGTCGGTCTCGGCGGCGGCGAGCCGCAGCAGCCGCTTGGCCTCCGCGCGCTCGAAAAATCCGAGCGCCTCGCTGCGGGCGAGCAGCTCGCTCGCGAGCCGGATGTTCTCGAGCGCGTTGATCACGCGCAAGAACGCGGCGACCGCTACGATCTGCGTCGCGTCGAGCCGGATGCCCACGCCGTTCGGGTCGGTGCTCGCCAGGAAGCGGCCGGACGGCGAGTTGTTGAACGCCTGCCCGTTGTAGAACGCGACGGCGCCCTCGATCGTCTCGACCGCGTTGTTGTGGAAGAACGGGCCCGTGTCGGCCGCCTCGACGAGCGGCGGCGTGTTGAACGTGCCGTCGCCCGGCCGCCCGAAACCGTCGTCCCGCGGGACCTTCTCGCCGGTGAGCCGGGCGGGCAGGTCGGGGAGATCCTCCACGCCGGTGTTGAAGTTGGCGTTGTTGCCGTCGGCCCGGTTGGCCCCGGCATTGCGGTGGCAGGTGTTGCACTTGCCGAGCCCGTCGTTCAGGAAGATCTCCTGCCCGCGCTTCGCGACCGTTCCCCTGAGCGGCAGCGGGAGCGCCAGGTCGGCCTGCCGCCCCAGCGACAGCTGGAACGCCTCGAGCGCATCGAGCTCGGCATCGGTCGGGAGCCGGAAGTCGACGCCGGCGACACGGTTGAGCGTCCTCGTGAAATGCTGGATCACGGCCCCGGTCGCGAACGACCGCAGGGAGCCGTCGCCGGGCGCGCCGTCCCCCGACCAGCCGGTGCGCGGGCCCTGCGGGCTCGCGATCGAGTTCCGCAGCGCGAGCACGTGCGGCACGCCGCGCATTGTGAACCGGTTCGCGAGGTCATCGAAGCCGTCGAGGTTCTCGAGGATGAGGCCGAACTCGCGCATGAGGCGCGGGTTCTCGAAGTTCTGCTTGAGGTCGGGGTTGAACTCGGCCACGAACAGCGCGTCGTTCTTCGGCAGCGTGGCGATGAAGGCCGCGTCGATCGCGAAATTGTTCTCCTCGCGATGGCAGGTCCCGCAGGTCCGGCCGTTGCCGTTGAAGGTCTCGTTGAAGAAGATCTCCCGGCCCTTGGCGATCAGCGCTGCCTGCGGGTCGGGCGGCCTGGCATCGCAGGCCGCCAGCGCGGCGGCAGCAGCGAGCAGCCCTGCGGCCGCGCGGACCCCGGGGGATCGGCACGGCCTGGACGGGCGCACGGCACGCATGGAAGCCTCCGCTGGGACGGATACCTCAATCCCTCCAGCGACTTCCGTGCCAGATGGCGAAAACGCAGATAAATCAGCACGTCAGCAGGAAGGCGGGTGCGTCCAGCGAGGCTGCAAACGTCGCCGGCCTGCGACGCGAATCCGCGCCCGCCCGGTAATCGACTGATTTGCGGACGATTTCCGTCTCACCGATCGGCGACAGTCCGCAAAGGTCCCAGATGAAGCGTCCCAGGTGGGGCGTCCCAGATGCGGCGTCCCAGGTAAGGCGCAGTATCTGAGACGATCTTATTTGCTGCGTCACCGCGTCACCGGATTTTGAGGCCCAGTCACGATCCGCGATCCGCGAGTCATGGCGGCAGAGTCCCTGCCGCCTTTCGCATTTCGCCTTCCGCCTTGGGGTCCCGGCCCCTGTAGGGATTCTCCTGACACGAATTGTCGGGTGGGGGAAAAGGGTCCCGACCCTTTTTCCTCGCAGTATCTGGGACGCTTGATCTGGGACGTAGCACCTGGGACGCACTATCTGGGACGCAGTTGGGCTTCTCAGGGCCGGTGCAGCGCCGGGAGCTCGCGCGTGAACACGCGCCGGCCGCGCTTGTAGCCCAGCAGCGGCTGCGCCACGGTGGCGATGACCTCGGCCGGCGTCTTCGCATTCCACACGACGAGGTCGGCCGGGTTGCCGGCCGCGATGCCGTAATCCTTGCGGCGCATGATCCGCGCCGGGCGGCTCGACACCATCGCGAAGCACTCGGCGAGCTCCTCCGGCCGCGAGCGCTGCACGACGTTGGCGTAGAGGTTCGCGATCCGCACCAGCGAGCAGTCGCCGTAGGGGGTGAAGGCATTCAGCACGTTGTTGGTCGCGATCGAGCAGTTCGCCCCCTCGGCGATCAGCGCGTTGGCGTCCGCGACGCCGCGGATGACGCTGTGCTCGAGGTGGCGCCCGCTGGTGAACATGTCGGTTGCCGGGAGCACGCTCACCGCGACGCCTGATGCGGCGAGCCGCTTGCCGAGCGCCGCCAGCTCCGCCGGCGGCAGGCAGGAGTACTTGTTGCCGTGGCCGATCGCCGTGCGCCCGTCCCAGCCGTAGCGGTCCGCGAGGTCGCAGACCTGCCAGATGGCCATGTCGTGGGTCGTGTAGCCGCCGTCGAGGTGGATGTCCACGTCCACGTCGAACTCGCGCGCGACCTCGAAGATGCGCCGGATCTGCCCGGGGCCGTCGGCGTCGTAGCGCGGC
Organism: Burkholderiales bacterium; assembly: GCA_044867805.1. Lineage (GTDB taxonomy): Bacteria > Pseudomonadota > Gammaproteobacteria > Burkholderiales > SG8-41 > SG8-41. Next base: position 6,635 of record JBIOVQ010000132.1, read on the forward strand.
GCGCCGCCGACCACCGTCGCGCCGCGCTTCAGCGCCGCGACGACGTTCGCCTCGGCCCCCGGCACGTTGGTCCAGCCCTCCTG
>JBIOVQ010000133.1:0-9888 GCA_044867805.1 Burkholderiales bacterium
CTTGCCCCACCCGCCTTCGTAGAACCTCTCGGCCAGGGGCTTGCGCGTCCGCGGCCGCATTTCCTTGGCCTTGGTTTCCTCGTCCAGGATGTCCGGGCTCGCCTGGTAGCCGACCGCGATCATCGCCATGGGTGTGTATTCCGCCGGGATCTCGAACGCGGCGCGCGCCTTGTCGGCATCCCAGCCGCCCATCTGGTGCACGATCAGCCCCATCGCCGTGGCCTGCAGCGCCATGCTGACGCTCGCCGCCCCGGTATCGTGCTGCGTCCAGCGGTTGGGCTTCCCCGTCGCCTCGAACTTGCTGCCCGCGCAGGACAGCATCAGCAGCGGCACATTCTTGACCCACTTCTTGTTGTTCTCGCTCAGGCAGTCGAAGGCCTTCTGCCAGCCCGCGGGGTCGCGGCTCTTGTCCCAGATCAGGTAGCGCCACGGCTCGTCGCCGTTGCAGGACGGCGCCCAGCGCCCCGCCTCCAGCAGCACCTTGAGCTGCTCGCGCGTGACCGGCCGGTTCGGGTCGAATGCGCGCGGGCTCCAGCGGCGCTTGATCAGGTCGTGTATGGCAACGGTGGTGGGTGCAGGCCTGTCGGGCTGGTCCATGGTCAGTTCTTTCCTGGTTGGTGGATCACGCGCAATTCTACCCAATGCGCGTCGAGGGGCGGAGCAGGATTCCATCGGTCTTCGACCGATGGATGCGACCCCCGGCGGCGCGCGGGCGGCCGACATGATTCGCCCAAAAGATGACGACAGCTTGACGGAGGCCGCCGTCAGCCGTCAGTTTTTCCGTGAAGTTGCGCTGTCGCTGAGGGCTGAGGGCTGAGGGCTGACAGCTTATCTTCGGTCCTGCTCGAACAGCGAGCGCAGCTCGGCGCGGCCCGCCTTCGCGATCTCGATCAGCTTGGGCATGTCCGCGTGGTGGGCCGCGGCGCGGCGCAGCAGGCGCTCGTCGTGCAGCGTGAAGATGTTCACCGTCTCTTCCGCTGTGGATTCCGGCAGCCCCAGCTCGGTCAACACCCGTCCGGCCATGTCCGCGCTCGAATGAAAGGTCTCCCGCCACACGCGCTTGATGCCCAGGTCGAGCAGGCGGTAAGCGTGCAGGCGGTTGTGGGCACGCGCGAAGATCTTGAGGCGCGGGAAATGCTGCTGCGCGACCTCAGCGCACTTCATCGAGGCCTCGATGTCGTCGATCGCGATCACGAGGATGGAAGCCTTGTCCGCGCGCGCGGCGCGCAGCAGATCGAGGCGCGAGGCGTCGCCGAAATACGCTTTTTCGCCGAACTGGGTGACGAAATCGAGCTGCTCCGAGTCGCGGTCGAGCGCGGTGAAGGGTATGCCGCGCGTGGCGAGTATGCGCCCGACGATCTGCCCGACGCGACCGAAGCCGGCGATGATCACGGGATTTTCCTCGGCCGGGGGCGCCGCGCCCCCGGGGGCCGCCGCTTCCCTGCGCCGCGGCAGGCATTGCAGCAGGTTCACCAGTAACGGGGTCGTCAGCATGCTGATAGTGACGACCACCACCAGCAAGTGGGCGAGCGCGACGGGAAGCAGCTTCTCTCCGGCCGCCAGCGAGAACAGCACGAAGGCGAACTCCCCCCCTTGTGACAGCACCACCGCCAGCGGGTATGCGGAGCGCGTCTCCTCCCCGAAAGCGCGCGCGAGCGCGAAGACCACGGCAGCCTTGATCACGACCAGCCCGATGACCAGCCCGGCGATCGTGAGCGGCTCGTCCGCCATCAGGCCGAAATTGACCGACATGCCCACCGCCATGAAGAAGAGGCCCAGCAGCAGGCCCTTGAACGGCTCGATGTCGGCTTCGATCTCGTGGCGGTACTCGGAGCCTGCGAGCAGCACGCCCGCGACGAACGCGCCGAGCGCCATCGAGATGCCGAGCTTGTGCATGAGGACGCCGACCGCCAGCACCACCAGCAGCGCGCCGGCCATGAACACCTCCTGGCTGCCGGCGTTCGCCAGCTCGCGGAAATAGGGCCGCAGCAGGTAGCGCCCGGCCGCGACCACCGCGACGAGCAGCAGCACCGTCACCAGCGGCGAGAAGCCGCCCGCGGCGTGCACGACGCCGGCGTGCGCCCCCGTCAGCACCGGCAGCACCGCGAGCAGCGCGATGACCGCGAGGTCCTGGAACAGCAGCACGGCGAATCCGGCGCGGCCGTGCGGGGTCGAGAGCTGCTTTTTCTCGATCAGGATCTGGAGGCCGATCGCCGTCGAGGACAGGGCCAGCCCGAACCCGATGATGGCTGCCGCGCCCGGCGTGACGCCCAGCGCCCACGCCACCAGCCCGAGGACCGTCCCGGTCGCCGCCACTTGCGCGGTGCCGAACCCGAACACGGCGCGGCGCAGCTCCCACAGCCGCGACGGCAGCAGCTCGAGCCCTATGAGAAACAACAGCATCACGATGCCGATTTCGGCGTAGCCACGCACGCTCTCGACATCGCCCGCGAGCCCGAGCCCCCACGGCCCGATCGCGGCACCCGCCACGATGTAACCGAGGACCGAGCTCAGGCCGAGGCGCTTCAGCAATGGCACGCCGATCACCGCCGCCGCCAGGAATACCGTTGCATGGACCAGAAATTGTTCTTCGCTCATTGCGCCTCCTGTGCCGGCAAGCTCCAAGCTTCAAGCACCTGGCGTCAAGCTTCAAGTCCCAAGCTTCAAGCGGTCTATGGCTTGTAGCCTGCAACTGCGAGCGGCTTGTAGCTTGTGGCTTGTAGCTTGAAGCTGACGTCTGACGTCTGGCGGCTGGCGGCTCACCAAGGCTGCGCGTCCAGCTCGCCACCGGCTTCGACCCAGGCCTCGAGTCCGCCTTCGAGCGGGCGCACCCGCCGGTAGCCCTGGTCCATCAGCAGGCGGGCGACACGCGCCGCGCTGGCTTCGTTGGGTCAACTGCAATAAACGATGACATCGCGGTCGGGCGGTACCGCGACGAGGCCCCTCTGCGGCGTCTCGATATCCACGGCGACCGCGCCCGGCAGGCGGCGCGGATCGAGCTTGCGCGCCGTGGCGGAGCGCACATCGAGTACGACGGGCTTCGGCTCGCGCCTCATCAGGTCGCGCACCTCCTCCGCGCTTATTCTCACCATACGCAGGAAGCGGATCAGGAGGTAGCGCTGTACCATCTTCACGGCGACGTAGAGCAACACTACTACCCCGATGATCGCAGCCGCGCCGGTTCCCATGCTCTCGAGCCATTCGAGGGCGCTCTCGACCTCCGCGTGGAAGACGGCACCGAGGGCGATCGGCAGGCCCGCCCACAGCAGGGCGGCGACGGCGCTGTAGGCGAGAAAGGCCAGCAAGCCGAGCTGCATGGTGCCGGCGAGCGGCGGTGCGGCGGTAGAAAAACCTGGCACATACTTCGCCAGCATCAGCGAGGGCGCGCCCCAGCGTTCAAAGATGGTCTCGGTTTGCTTAACGCACGAGTCCGGTTCGATCGCGACGCGGCACAACGTGCGCAGGATGCGGTAGCCGTAGTGGCGCCCGGCGTAATACCAGAGCGTGTCGCCGATAAGAGAAGCAACCACGGAAGCCAGCAGCAGCGGCGCCAGAGCAATCTGCCCCTGGCTCACGAAGGCGCCGGCGACGACCAGGATCGGGACCGAGGGCACCGGAATGCCTCCCTGCGTCAGCAGCACGTTGAAGAACACGAGCGCGAGGCCGTACTGCACCAGAAGACCGGTCATTTCTTCCATGGGTCAGCAACCGCTATGAGTGATGGGTGACGAGTTTAACCATAAACCACGGCGCCCACGACCACGGCACCGTTCAACACCATCCAGCCGATGCACGGCAAGTAGATATTCCTGTCGCCTTGCTTCAGTCCGAACCAGAACCACAGGACCGCTGATAGGAAGTACGCGCCCCAGGACAGAATGGAAACTCCGGCCGCTTGTTGATTGATCCAAATGGTCCATACCTGGGGAACTGTCATAAGTAAGGTGAAGATAGACATGCCACCCAGGAAGCGGCGTAGAAGGGCATCGGACTGCACGCCGCCACCGGCAGTATTAGCGGGAACGGTAGTCACATTTACATCCTTGGGCAGTCGTATCCGACGGTGCCGCCTTTGTGTTACACCGGACCACAATGAGCGCCGATGCTTGCGCGCGGCGGGCGCTCAGCGCTTGAAAGCCGGGCTGTAGGCCCAGCTCAACTGAAAGCCGATGTCGGGGCTGTTGTTGTAGTTGGCGACGTTCTCCGTCACGGCAAAGGTGATAAGGGATGCGCCGATCCGATAACGCCCCCCGAGCGAGATCTGGTACTTGGGCTTGCGCAGTTCGTCAATATCGGTGTCCTCGCGCTTGAATACGCTGGGGCTCGCATAGAACTGGGCGTTGAGATTGGTCCGCTCGCTCCACTTGTACTCGTAGCCGAGGATCACGGTCGGCACGACCTGAGTGGCGCTGGTGGGCACGATATCGCTGACGTCGGCATGCACGGCAGCGAGGCTCGCATATGCGGCATGGCGCTGCATGAACCGCTGCAGCGTAACCTGCATGCCGAAGTCGTAATGCCCGTTCGAAAGAAACGCCCGCTCGCCACTGACGGGGACCTTTACCGCTCCTTCGATCACGAGGTTCCACGGCGCCGGACTTTGATGCCACTGGTAGCGTACGCCCAATACCGGGTCCAGGAAGCCGCTTTCCGGAAGATTCGGCTGATAGACCTGGGTGCCTTTCAGGTCGAAGATGACGTTGATGTCGTTGCGCCTCACCGCCGGCCGGCCGGCCGGCGGCAGGCTGAAAGCGTCGTGGAAATTCTCGATGCCGCCGTCCAGGAAGCCGCCGGTCAAGAAAACGCCGCTCACCGCGGCGTACACCCCCCAGTGGTGGGTCAGCCTGCGATGGAACGTCACGTCGAGCAGGCCGAGCTCGAGATCGACCAAGTACGCTTCGCCCGGGAGGTCCCGGATCGCCTGGATCTCGGCCGGTCCGATCGGCCGCCGTCCCGGGAGCGAGTTGAAGTAGCTCTTTACGTTCGGGCTGAGCGCCCAGGTGTTCTGATAGCCAAGCTCGACCTCCACCGCCCAGTTGCCCGGCGGGGCAGATACGGCGTGCGCCGGACGCATGTCGAGGCGCAGGAAGCCGAACGGCGTGAGGTCGCGCGTGCGCAGCAGGCCGTAGTGTGAGCCCGAGGCCGACTTCTCGCCAGCCTCGGCAGGCGATGGCGCCTGCGCCCATGCCGGCGGCGCCAGCAGGGCTGCGAACATCGCGCAGACGAGGCTTAGTCGTCGCAACGGTTGGGCACCGGAGTAGTTCATGCTCTTGTTTGCTTTGTCGCCGCCGCGCGCTGGCGTAGGACTTTGAGCCAATATCGTGTCCTGGTAAAGACGCTCTTTGGCGACGGGTTATCCTCATTTTTTCTTCTTCGCGACCTCCTGCGCCTTCTGGTAGCTCTCCATGACGGCGGCCATGTTCGGCGACACCAGGCCATACAGCTTCCCGATCTCGGCCGCTTCAGGGCGGTTCCACGTGCGGTGCGTCTCGGACAGGACGGCATTTGTCGAGGTCGGGATGACGCCGGCCTGGGCAAAGCGAGCGATCGTTGTCCGCGACGCCATGTCGCTCGGGTCGCCGGAAGCGTCCGTCACCGCGTACACCTTGAACCCCGCTGCCTTGGCATCCAGCGCCGGGAACATCACGCAGACGCTGGTCCAGACCCCGGCCATGATCAGCGTCTTTCGGCCGGTGGCACGGACCGTCTTGACGAAGTCCTCGTTGTCCCAGGCATTTACTTCGCCTTTGCGCGGGACGTAGACCGCATGGGGGGCGAATTGATGGATCTCGGGCATGAGCGGCCCATTCGGCCCGTTGGGCTCGGAGGCAGTGGTGATGACGGGGATCTTCAGTATTGTCGCCAGCCTCGCGAGCATGACGACGTTCCTCCGCAACTCGGCGACATCGATGTCCTTTACCGACTGGAACAGGCCGGATTGATGATCGAGCAACAGGATCGCTGTGTCGGACGTATCGAGCAAGGCCTTCCCGCCGCCGGTGGGCAGTACGCTCGAGGGCGCCTTTCCCGGGCGACTCGCCTGAGCGAAGGCGCTCGAATCAACGACGCCGATCGCCACAACAGCACTCAAGGCACACAAAGCATTCTTCAACGAAATCGACATGGGTCTTCCTTTCGTAGGCATCTGGTTTCAGAGGGTCTCGTTGCCACCAGGTGCATGCTGCTCGCGCACTGCATCGCGTTTACTTCATGCTGTCCTAGATTCATGTCAATCGACGCCGAGTTCATGACCTTCTCTCTCATTCGGCGCGAATCTACTCTTTCGCCTGGCTATGGGCCTCAACCTGCCACAGGAGCTTGTCCACGCCGCGCGACACCTCGGTGAACAGGTCGGCGGTGTCGGCGTCACCGAGCGCGGCCGCCGCATCGATCGCGGCACGCGACGTTTTGCCGAACTTTGCCAACGCGGCGGAGAGCGCCCTCACGTGCTCGCTGCCCGAACTGACCTCCAGCGGATATTCGGGCAACCGCGACTTTCCCGCGGCGATCCGGACCGTGCCGTATGCCGTGCCGCCGAGCACGACGGCTCGTTCGGCGATCTCGTCGACGTATTCCTCGATCTCTTCCACGACCTTGTCGAAGAGTTCGTGCAGCGCTATGAAGCTCGGCCCCTTGACGTTCCAGTGGGCCTGCCTGGATTGGTAAGCGAGATCGATGGCGTCGGCGAGCTGCTGATTCAACAGCTCGACGGCCTCCAGCCGCGACTTCTTCGAAAGATCGTTCAGCGTATTCCAGAGTTTGGAACTCACAGGATTGTCCTCAGGGTTGTAGTCATTCACGTCGTATCGCGCGGCCGCTCCTTCGGGAAACCAATTGATCATGGAGTCGCCTCGCCGCGAAGCACGCGTACGGTCATGCCACCATCGGCCGGGGGCTCGCGCGCAGCCGCCGCACCTGCAGCGTGGCGCCGATCAGAAACAGGACGAACAGCGCACCCGTAACTGCCTTGAGCTCCGGCGCTTCCGCGCTGGTTACCAGAGGCGCGCCCAGAGGCAGGCGGGTCGATGTCTCCGTGATAGCCGGAATCCAGTGGAAGAAGAACGTCGCCGAGTAGCTGACGGTTTCCACGTATGGCGATGCCCGCCCGAATATACGGGAGTACCCCGCCGCAGTCGCGACCGCCAGCACGACCAGGGTGACGATGCCCAGCACGTGGGGATTACCGAAGCCGCCATGCTGAAAAATTCCGAAGCCCGTCAGGCAGGTGAGCACGGTCATGATCACGTAGACCTGCCCGACCTGGTTCCTGGGTGAGATCTCCTTGTCACGGACCAGGGCGATGATGCCAGCGGCCACGGCAACCAGGCTGATTGCCGTATGGATCGTGCCGAGCGGCGTCAAACCGAGCATTTCAATCTCCCTGCGCGCGTAGGATGAGTGCAGTCTCCGCCGGCCCGTTTTCCAGAGCGTGTCGCCGGCCGTCCGCTTCATGTCAACGGACACCAAACGCAGCTGTCTTGCTCCGATGGAGAGAACCTAACGAGCATCTTCACGACGGTAGCGGCTCGCTGACCTGCTCGGAACCATGAAGATGCCTTTATTCCCCGCATTTTTCGACAACCTGGTGATTACCGATGAAAAAGGGGCCCCTCGCGCACGCGAGGGGCCCTGTTGCGGCAACGCCGTTACTGAGGCTTTGCGACTGCCCGCGCCGCCTTCACGATGAGGTCAGCCACGGCTTGCGGCTGGGAAACGTACACCGCGTGGCTGCCTGCCACTTCCACTACCGTCGCGCCGGCGCGCGCAGACATGGCCTTCTGCGCGGGTGGCGGGATCATGCGGTCCTCGGTGGCGACGAGGTAGTAGCTGGGCTTCGCCTTCCATGCGGGGACTGTGATGGCGCCGGTCAGCGCGCCCACGCCCCACGGCACCTGCGAGTCCGCCATGAAGGCGGCCTTCTCTGCGCTCACGTCGGCGGCAAAGGAAGCGCGAAACTGCGCCTTGTTGAGGCCGAGGAAGCCTTCGCCCGCGGGCTCGATGGGTGGCACCGGCGCGCCCGGAGCTGGATCCTTGATCAGGGAACCCACGGACTCGCCCTTTTCGGGCGCGAAGGCGGCAATGTACACCAGCCCCGCGACCTTCGGGTGGTTGCCTGCTTCCGTGATCACGACGCCGCCATAGGAATGGCCGACGAGGATCACCGGACCCTTCTGGGCGTCGAGTACGCGGTTGGTAAACGCGACGTCGTCAGCGAGCGAAGTTGTGGGGTTCTGGACGATGCTGACTTCATAGCCTTGCTTCTTCAGGCTGCGATAGACGTCTTCCCAGCCGGAGCCGTCGACGAAACCGCCGTGAACCAGAACGATGGACGCGAATGCAGCAGAAAAAGTATCCATGACACGTTCCTTTCTCGAAAATAGCCGCTCACCATGAGCGGATGCGAGAAAGCCTACGCATGCAGGCATGCCAGTCGGTGTCAAGCCGCTGTCCGAACGTCACCGATGCGACGATGAACGTGACATTTGTGCCGGCCGGGACCGGGCTTGCGTCAGTTGACGCCAGGTCTAGTGCTTCAGGACACGCGCAAGACTGGTGGCAAGCTCTTGCGCGGAAAGCGGTTTCTTGAGCACCTCGGTTGCTCCGGAGTTGTAGGCACGGCCAACTACCAGGCCGCCGACAAATCCGGTCACGAGGAGTATGGGAATGGAGCGGCGGATGCCGCGCATCTCGCGAATCAAGGCCGAACCCGAAATGCCGGGCATGCGCTCGTCGGTAACGACGGCATCGAATTGCTTCGGGTCGGAGCGGAACGCGGCTAGCGCGTCCGTGCTGGAAGTGAAGCCGATCGGCATGTAGCCCAGCTCCCGCAGGGTCTCGGTGGCGAGACGGACGAGGGGCTCCTCGTCGTCGACGACCAGGATTCGCTGCTGATCCCCTCGTGGAAGCTCGGGCTGCTCGTCTTTGGAGACTTTGGAGCCTTCCTGCACCTCGCCATCGCGAGGCAGATACACGGTGAACACGCTGCCCGCCCCGACCTTCGTGTCCACGTTGATCGCGCCGCCCACTTCGGTGACGATGCCATGCACCAGGGAGAGACCGAGCCCGGTGCCCACGCCCACGTCCTTGGTGGAGAAGAACGGATCGAATATGCGCTCCAGTATCCCGGGGGGGATGCCGCTGCCGCTATCGGCGATCTTCAGCGCGATGTAGTCGCCTCCGGCAATCGCGCCGGTGGTAGCGATCTGTTGTGTATCGAAGCGCGTCTCGCCCAGTGAAACGCGCAGCGTTCCGCCGGCATCCATGGCCTGGATGCCGTTGGTCGCCAGGTTCATGACGACCTGGTGAATCTGGGTGGGATCGCCGCGCATGGCCGCGCGCCCGGCGCGCAGCTCCGCCTTGATCGTGACGTTCGGCGGGAGCTTCGCCATCAGGAGGTCGAGCGCCTCGCGCACGACTTTCTCGACGTGAACGGGAACCCGCTCACCCACGCCGCTGCGGCTGAACGTGAGTATCCGGTCCACGAGAGCGCGCCCTCGCTCGCCCGCCGCCATGATGCTCTCGAGATCCCGGCGCAGCCGGCTTCCCTCCGGCGCATCGCGCTGCGCCATCTCGCCGTACCCCAGGATCGCCCCGAGAATGTTGTTGAAATCGTGGGCGATGCCGCCAGCGAGCGTGCCCGTTGCCTCCAGGCGCTGCGCCCGGCGAAGCGCGGCTTCCGCCTGCACCCGCTCCGTCGTATCCGTGGTGACCCCGATATATTCCTCGACGCGACCGTCGCCGGTAGCCACAGGCCTTCCCACGCTGCGCATATGCCTCACCGATCCATCTTGCAGCACGATGCGATAGTCGATCGCGTAGCTCCTCAGCTCCCGGATTGCTTCTTCGAGCCCCTTCCGGACACGCGAACGGTCCTCCGGGTGAACCACC
>JBIOVQ010000134.1:0-19400 GCA_044867805.1 Burkholderiales bacterium
CGCTTGAGCAGCCCGAGCTCGCCAAGCATCCTGGCGATGAGTTCCTGCTCGCTGTCGAGGTGCTTGCGGGTTTCGACGGCGTTCATGAGGTCCTCCGCCCAGGCGTTCTTCGCCAGGTCCTGTTTCCAGTCCTCGACCTGGAGCGCCTTGGCGAATGCCGCGTCCCAGAACGCGATCTGGGCCGGTGTGAGGTCCTTCGCCCCGAGAAACCCGCGCCAGCTGTAGAACACGGCGTCGATACCCTGTTCCCTCAGGGTCGGGAGTTCCGCAGCCGCCCCGGCCTGGCGCTGCGGCGCGCTCAAGCCGATCGCGCGCATCTTGCCGGCCTGGATGTGGGGCAGCACGTTCGCGGGCGCTCCCACCAGCACATCGATGTGGCTGCCCAGCACCGCGGTGACGCCCGTCCCGCCGGATTTCTGGATGACGACCTTGGATTGCCTGGGATCCACGCCGGCGGCCTTGAAGATCATGCCGATCACGACGTGGTTGTGATTACCCGGAGCCGCAGCGAAGGCGAAGCTGAGCGCAGTCGGATCCTTCCGGATGCGTTCCAGCAGCGCCTTGCCCGAGGTGATCGGCGAATCGGCGTTCACGGTCACCACCACGTACTCCCTCAGGATGATGCTGAGGGGGGTGAAGTCGGTGTAGCGCAGCTTGGTGACGCCGAGCAGCTGGTTCGTGACCATCGTCGGCGAAAACGTGGCGATGTAGTGCGGGTCGCCGGGTTGCTGCGCGAGGTAGGTCCACGCGACCGTGCCGCCGCCGCCGGGACGATTGGTGACGCTGACGCTCGGAAACGCCGGGTTCACCTGCAGCAGCCTCTGCACCACGCGCGCGGTGCGGTCGGAGGAACCTCCTGCCCCGGAAGCCACCACGATGTCGACGTTCCGCGCCGGTTTCCACTCCTGCGCGCAGGCCATCCCGGTGGCGGCGCACAAGACCCCGCCGCAAATCGCTATCAGGAAACGCATGTCCTCCTCCTCGTTGTGGCGCTGTTTTTGAGCGCTTCATCGTATACACGATCAGCCGCGCTGTCACTTCCCCGGTCCGGAAAGTGGACCGCGAGCGCCGCGAAAATCCTTGGCAGCGCTCTTCCTCACCCCTTCCCCCTCTCCCGAGCGGAGAGGGGAAATGGTCGGCGGCGAATGGTTCCTGAACCATCGGCGGAATCATGGGATCGGCTGCTCGCAATTTGACGCGGCAGCGGTCGCTCTCTATGCTTTCCGCACGCTGGTGATCCGGCCGGAAGTGAAGGCGTGAATCGTGATTCGTGGGTCGTGATTCGACTCGGTTTCTGGATTTCCCTGGCCGGAAGGCTCGATTTACGAATCACCAATCACCAATCACCAATCACCAATCACAAATCACGCTTTTCTCGCGCAGAAACTGATGCCCGCCTATTTTCCAGCTACCGTTGGGATGTCCCTGTCGGAAGTGGATACGCCGGCGCTGCTGCTCGACCTCGACGCATTCGAGCGCAACCTCGATCGCATGGACGCCGCGCTCGCCGGCAAGAAGATCAGTCTCCGCCCGCACGCGAAGAGCCACAAGTGTCCCGAGATCGCGCTGCGGCAGATGAAGCGGGGCGCGGTGGGCGTGTGCTGCCAGAAGGTGAGCGAGGCCGAGGCGATGGTGGACGGCGGGGTGACCGACGTGCTGATCGCGAACGAAGTGGTGGGCGGGACGAAGCTCAAGCGGCTGGTGGCGCTGGCGAAGCGCGTGCGCGTCGCAGTCTGCGCCGATGACCCGGGCAACGTCGCAGCGCTCGACGACGCCGCGCGCGCGGCCGGCGTGAAGCTGGACGTCCTGGTGGAGGTCAATGTCGGCGCCAATCGCTGCGGCGTGGAGCCGGGAGAGCCGTCGTTGCGGCTCGCGCAGGCGATATCGCATGCGCGCAACCTGCGGTTTGCCGGGCTGCAGGCCTACCAGGGCGCGGCACAGCACCTGCGCAAGGTGGAGGAGCGCCGCGCCGCGATCGAGGCGGCCTGCGCGCGCGTGCGCGAGACGACGGAGTTGCTCGAGGACGCGCGCATCAAGTGCGACAAGGTGACGGGCGCCGGCACGGGCACGTTCCTGTTCGAGGCGACGAGCGGCGTCTACGACGAGCTGCAGGCCGGCTCGTACATCTTCATGGACGCGGATTACGCGAAGAACGACTGGACCGAGAGCGGCATCCCGCGCTTCGAGCACAGCCTGTTCGTGTGGACCACCGTGATGAGCAGCACCGTTCCTGACCGCGCGGTCGTGGACGCGGGGCTCAAGGCCTCCAGCGTGGATTCGGGCATGCCGCGCGTCGCGGAGGTGGAAGGCGCCGAGTACGTGAAGGCATCCGACGAGCACGGCGTCCTGAAGCTGGGCGGCAAGACGCGGCTCGCGGTGGGGGAGAAGCTCAAACTGATCCCCGGCCACTGCGACCCGACGGTCAACCTGTACGACCACTACGTTTGCATACGCGGCGGCAAGGTCGAGGCGCTGTGGCCCATCACCGCACGCGGCCAGATCTGGTAAGGCGTGATTTGTGATTCGTGATTTGTGATTCGACTCCTTTGTTCAATCTCCTTCATTCCGGCCGTGCCGGGAAGCGGAGCTTCCCGCAGTCCAATCACGAATCACCATTCACGAATCACGCTTTTCTCATGAGGAATCCGAGGGCTTGATCGATGGCACAACAACAGCAGAAAACGAGAATCGTGCTGGGAACGGCAACCCCGGGCGGCGGCTTTCCCGCCTACGGCTGGCCCTATGCCGAGGTTCTGAACGAGACGGACCCCACGCTCGCGATCGAGCCGATCAATACCAAGGGCAGCACCGAGAATGCCCCGCGGCTCGAGCGCGGCGACCTCGATCTGGGGCTCGTGACGGGCGAGGTCACCTACGAGGCGATCTCCGGCATCGGCGGGCCGAAGGCGAAGAACCTGCGCATCATCAACGCCACCTACTCGCAGGCCGGCATGTTCATGGTGAAGGCGGACAGCCCGTACCGGAGCATCACGGATCTCCAGGGCAAGCCCATCGTCTGGGGCGCGGGAACGTCGGGGTTCGTCGTTCTCGCGCGCTACGTGATGGACGGCCTCGGGCTCGATTTCAAGAAGGACTTCGAGGCGATCCTGCTCGAGAAGGCGGGAGACGGCCCGCCGATGGTGCTCGACGGGCGCGCCGCGGCGATGTGGGGCGGGGGCGTCGGCTGGCCGCCGTTCATGGCGATCGCGAAGGGCCCGGCGGGCGCACGGTTCATCGCGCCGAGCGCCGGCGAGATCAAGCGCATCCAGGCGAAGCACTCGTTCCTCAAGGGGACCACGATGCCGGGCGGCAGCTACCCGGGGCAGTCCGGCCCCGTGAATTCGGTGGGGTCGTGGCCTTTCGTCCTGGCGCGGGCTTCGTTGCCGGATGACGTCGCCTATCGGCTTGCCCGCGCGCTGCACAAGGGGCAAGCGGTATTGAGCAAGAAGCTCGACCAGGCCAGGGAGTCCACGCTGGAGAACACGCTCACCGCCGCGCCGACGCGAGACCTGATCCATCCTGGCGTGCTGAAGTACATGAAGGAAGCCGGACTGCTCAAGTAGTGGTGCGGTGACGAAGTGACGCGCTACGAGCGATCCTAAAATCGGTACAGCTTCGCGGGATTCCTGACGAGCACCTGCTCGCGCACCTCCGCATCGGGGATCCAGTCGGCGAGCACGTCCGCGAGATCACCGTCGTTGGGCATCCTGCCTTTCAGCATCACGTGCGGCCAGTCGGTGCCCCAGATCACGCGCTCGCGGTTGGCCTCGAGTAGAGCCTTGGCGCAGGCAACGGTGTCGGGATAGGGCAGCGGCGCCGTCGTGATCCGATAAGGGCCGGTCAGCTTCACCCAGGCCCGGCCCGCCTTCATCAGTCGCAGCAGAGCCTGAAACCCGGGATCGTCGGGTCCCTTGCCGATACTCATGTAGCCGAGATGTCCCAGCACGATCTCCACGGGAAAATCTCCCAGCGCGCGGTCAAGGTCGGGAAATTCGTCCACGTGCATCAAGAACTCCATGTGCCAGCCGAGCGGTGCAATTCGGTGCGCAAGTTTTTTTAGCGACTCGAGGGGCAGGGTCCCAGCCTTGCGATCCTGGACATCGACGATGTTGACGCGCACGCCGCGCACTCCCGCGCCGTCGAGTTCCTTCAGCTCCGCGTCGGTGATGTCCTCGGCGACGACTGCCACACCGCGCAGCCGCCCGCCAGCCGCTTTCATCGCGTCGAGCATCGCCGTGTTGTCGATGCCGTAGACGCTCGGCTGCACCAGCACGCCGCGCTCGACTCCGAGCGTGTCGAGCATGTGCAGATAGTCAGCGAGCAGGCAGTCCGGCGGCGTGTAGATCCGCGCCGGGGAATAGGCGTAGCGCGCCGCGGGACCCATGACGTGCGCGTGGCTGTCGCAGGAATGACGCGGCAGCCGCAGCTTCGGCTGGCGCGGGTTGAAGTCGGGTCCCGCGCACGCCGGCGCCTCGGCGGATCGCACGCTCGTCTTCTTCGGCGCGCGATCCGCGGGACTCGCGGCTCGTGACTTGCGGATGGTGGGTTTCAAGAGAGCAGTTTGACTACATCACGACCCGCGAGTCGCGAGTCACGCATCGAGCAGGCATCAGGCCGCTTTTGCCTGTGCCTGCTCGATGCCGGGCATGTCGAAATTGAGCTTGCGCAGGCCGTCGATCACGTTCTTCGCCTGCGCGGCGGTCAGCTCCGTGAGCGGCGGCCGCACCGCGGCCCACTCCGGATCCTTCGAGTAGTGCGCGACGACTGCCTTCAGCGCCGGGATCATCACGTACTGGCCGACGGTCTTGCGCACGGCGTTGAGCGCTTCCTGCTGCAGGTCGGCGTCGGGCTTGCGCCAGTCGCGGAAGAGCTTGTCGATTGCCGCGGGATTGACGTTGGCGGTGGCCGAGATACAGCCCGCGCCGCCGTTCTTGAGGCCCGCCAGCAGGAACGACTCGCTTCCCGGGAAGATGTCGAAGCCGGACTTCGCGAACGCGTCGAGAAAGGTCCTGGTGTTATTCCAGTCCCCGGAGCTGTCCTTCATGCCGGCGATCGCGGTGGGGTACTTCTTCAGGAGCCGCTCGACCAGGCCGGGCGTGATGCCGACCACCGCGACCGGCGGGATGTGGTAGAGGTACATGCGCAGCCGCGCATCGCCGACGCGCTCGACCACTTCCGAGAAGTTGCGGTAGAGACCCTCTTCGCTGACGTCCTTGTAGTAGAACGGCGGCAGCATCAGCACGCCCGCGCAGCCGGCTTTCACCGCGTGCTCGGTCAGCCGCACGGTGTCGGTGAGGGCACAGCAGCCGGTGCCGGGCATCATGCGCGAGGGATCGACGTCGGCGGCGAGCAGCGCGTCGAGCAGGGCGATGCGCTCGTTCACCGAAAGTGAATTGGCCTCGCTGTTGGTGCCGAATACCGCCAGGCCGCAGTTCTGTGTCAGCAGCCACCGGCAATGCGCGATGAAACGCCCGGGATCCGGGCTCAGGTCCTTGTTGAACGGCGTGACGACGGGAGAAAGCACGCCCCGGATGCGCTGCGGCTGTTTCATGAATGTCTCCTTGAAATCGGGATGCTGCTGCGGCCCGGAAACGGGCCGCGAGATGAGCTACCGGCGAGGATAGCACAGAGAAGTTGCATTCAGAAGACGGGTGCCGTCGTCGTTGTCATGGGATGGAGTCGTTGTTAAGCTTGAACGTTCGTATTCGGAGAGGTGCATGGCAGGCAAGGAGCTCAAAGTGCTGTCCGCCGGCGCGGTGAAGCGCGGCGTGTCGAAGATCGCGCGGGAGTTCGAGCGCGCGACCGGGACCCGCGTAACGGTCGAGTTCACTACTGCCCCGGAAATGCGCAAGCGGGTCGCGGCGGGAGAAACCGCCGATGTCTTCGTCGTGCCACCGGCGGTGATGGACGAGTTCCAGGAGCAGGGGAAGATCGTCGCGGAGAGCCGAGGTTTCGTGGGACGCTCGCGGATGGGCGTGGTCGTTCATGCGGGGGCGCCCGCACCGGACCTTTCCAGCGCGGCGGCGTTCAAGAAAGCCCTGCAGGGCGCGAGCGCGGTGGTCTACAACAAGGCCTCGAGCGGGCTCTACTCAGCCAAGCTCATGGAAAAACTGGGACTCGCCGCGGAGCTGGGGTCGCGCATCGTCGTCGTGGACACCGGCGCGGCGATCATGGAGTACGTCGCAGCGCATCCCCCCGCGGCGCTGGGCCTCGCGCAGATCTCGGAAGTCATGGTGATGATCGACAAAGGCTGCGCGGTCAAGCTTGCGGCGCCCCTGCCCGACGAAATCCAGAACGTGACGAGCTATGACGCGGCCGCATTTGCCTCGAGCGGGTTGCCCGGCCCCGCGCGCGAGCTGGCGGGAAGGTTAACCTCCGATGCCGCGAAGAAGGTTTTCGCGGCGACGGGGATCAACTAGTTAGGACGCGGAGACCATGACGGTGCACAAGAAGCTGGCTGCAATCACCTTCGGCGCCGCCGCAACTTTGGTATTGATCCTTCCGGCGACCGCGGCCGAGATCACGGGCGGCGCCGCAGGAGTATTCAGCAAGGGCCGCACGCATTTTGTCATCACCGCCGGCAACGGCTATGCATTCGACGAATCCTACCTGGTCCTCGGGGTGGGCGTGAGCTATTACGTGATCGATGGGCTCAATGTTGGCCTGTCTCTCGAATCGTGGTCCGGGTCGGATCCCGGCATATTCAAGGTGACACCCTCGGTGCAGTATGTCTTTCACCAGGTCCCGCTGAAACCCTATGTCGGCGGATTCTATCGCCGCGCGCATGTAGACGGTTTGCCGGACATCAACTCCGTGGGCGCGCGCGCCGGTATCTATTTCACTGCCGGGCGCAATGCCTACATCGGTGTCGGCGCGGTCTACGAGTCCTACGTCGATTGCACCAAGACCGTCTACCGCTCGTGCAGCGACACCTATCCTGAGGTGAGCTTCACCGTTGCGTTCTAAGTTGTTGCGAGCCGATCGAGGATGAGGGCGAAGGGATGTGGATGTAGCTCGTCACTGCGTCACTTCGTCACGTGTTCGGCGTGAACTCTAGGATGTCGAAGCCGTTGTAGCGGTCGCCGAGATAGATCAGCCCCCGCTCATCCACGTCCACGTCGTTGGATTGCGGCGCCGCCTTGCCCGCCGCGGGCTCGGGTATGTAGTAGCCGACTTCCCGCGGCGCGGTCGGGTCGGCGAGGTCCACGATGCGCAAGCCCCCCGCGAACCACGCGCAGTACACCAGCGTGTCGCCGCCCTTCATGTGCTCCTGGAACTGGTGCGCGCCGAAGCGGCCGGGCGCGGCGCGGCTCCATGGCGAGTCGAGCTCGCTCACCTCGTAAACGGCGAGCGGCTGGATTTTCTTCAGATCGCCGATATCGAATACCCACATGCAGGCGTGCGGACGGCCGCGGCGCTTCGCCATTTCCTCGGCGCTATGCGCATGGTCTTCCTCGTCGATCGCGACCGCGATCTGCCGGCCGTTCACCGGCTTGGGCAGCCCCATGAAGGTGTGCGACGGCTCGGGAAACGGCGGGTGGTAGTTGTATTCGCCGATCGTGCGCGGCCTGCGGATGTCGGCGACGTCGATGACACGCACGCCGCCATGCCAGCATCCCGCAAACAGACGGTCGCCGACCCGCAGCGTGTGGTGCAGCCGGTGCTGCCGCCCCGGCCACCTCGGCTTCTCGCCGCCCGCGAGGTGCTGTCCTGGCAGCCACCAGCGCGACACTTCCTGCGGCTTCGCCGGATTGCGGATGTCGTAGATCACCAGGATGTTGCCGATGTAGCCCGGCATCTCGGTCGAAATGTAGGCGTAGTCGGCATCCATGTCGAAGCGATGCACGCCGCGGCCGTGGGTCTTGTGATGCGTGATCAGCTTGGGCTTGGCGCGGTCCGACACATCGTAGATCTTGAAGCCGCCCTGGTCGTACGGCGCCTTCTCCATCGCCTCGACCGCCGGGATGTCGGATTCCTTGACGCCCAGCTTTTCCGCGAGCTCCTTGTGAGTGGGGTCGCGCCCGAGCTCGGCGCGCAGCTGGGTGCGCAGCTTCGGCAACTCGTCCGCCTTGCGCCCGATCGCGGTCATGTTCTGCTCGACGTTGACGATCATGATGTCGCCGATGACGCGCGCCTTGTGGCTGTGCGAGTTCTTGTCGCCGACAGCGACTTGCGAGACTACTTTGGGCTTCTTCGGATCCGACACGTCGAGGATGCTGGTGCCGAGCCCTTCCTTGTTCGTGATGTGGCCGACGTAGGCGTACTTCCCCGCCACATAGACCTGGCCGGCGCCGGGGAGGTCGAGGTGCGAGACACGCTTGACGTTGCGTGCAAGCTGCGCAGCGTGAAGTGATTGGTCCATGGCCGCTCATCGAGTCGTGTTGGGGTACCGGATTCTACCGTAACAGCTACGCGTGTTCGTCGCGTTTATCTAGGCCTCGTCGTCCATTTCTCGCGTTTGTCGCATACCGATAGCTGTCCGCCATGCGCCTTGCTAGCTTTGCTCGTAGCAGTTCAGGCGCCTTGGCACCGCCCTCCGTGCCACTCTCGAAAGGATGAAGACATGAGAACGAAAAGTGCAGTTCCGGTCCTGCGCAAGCTGGTCACCGCGGCAGCGCTCTGCGTGACCGCCATCACCTCGGTCGAGGCGGCGCCAGTGAAACTCGAAGCGGTCATTTCACCGAAGGCGGAATCGAAGCTGGAGTTTGCCGACGGCAGCAAGCGCTTTCTGCTCGCAACGCAAAGAGAAGGCAAGGCGGCGGGGAATGGGCCGCTGGCCGGCGCCACCATGCTCGAGTGGGGTATGCACGACGTGACTCCCGGCACCGGCGCGAACGCCAACGGCTATCTCGTTTTCACCACCGCCGAAGGAGACATCGCGTATCTCAAGTATCAATTTCGCATGATCCAGGTGGCCGGCCCAGACGGCAAGCCGCGCTATCTCGTCAACGGTAACTGGGAGGTTGTGGGCGGCACCGGCAAGCTCCAGAGCCTGCGAGGCGCCGGCACCGTTCAGGTGAAGGTCGTTTCGCCCAAGGAGCGGCAGTGGATTCTCGAAGGTGACCTGAACTAGGCCCTGCGGACTTCCGACGCCTAGTCCGGTCCGCTCACCGGCTGCCGGCCGGTTCTGGTCTTGGTTGGCTGCCTCTGGCATGATGCCTCCGGGAAACGCGCTGGCGAACCCGCCGGCGCGTCCGGTCGTCACCCGCAGCGGACGCTCGCAAGTTAGGTCGGTCGCGCATGGAGGAGTCCCTCGGCCGCGGCGCCGGGTCGATGGCGCCGCAATGGATCTCGTGGTCGGCGCTCTGGCGCGGCGGGCTGCTTGCGTTGTCCGTCGTCTTCGTCCTGTCCACGCAACTGCTGTTCCAGTTCGGCCTGTACGAAGTCTGGCCGCTGACGGACATTTTTCTCGGCTGGCTGGATCACTTCGTTGACCTGCTGATCGTCGGGGCCTGTATCTTCGCGGCGGTCGCGGCGGCGGCTTTCCTGCCCGCGAATTCGAACGCCTGGAAACACGCAGTGCTCCTTGCGTCGATCACGCTGGGCGCGCTCGCCGGCGAGCTCCTGCTCATGCTGCGGCTTCCGCTACCCGCTGACACATCGATGGCCGCGGTGCTGTTCTCCAGGGTCGCGCGATGGCTGGTCGTGGCCGGCCTTGCCTACCTGTACTTCGTCTTCGGGCGCCAGGCCGCGGAGGCGGCCGAAAAGATCCATCAAAGCGAACTGCACCGGGTTGAGTTTGACAGGCAGATGACCGAGGCGCGGCTGCACGCGCTACGGGCGCAGATCGAGCCACATTTCCTGTTCAACACACTGGCCAACGTGCAGCAGCTTTATCGCACGGATCCGGGACGCGGGCGAAAGATGCTCGCAAGCTTCGTCGCTTACCTGCGCTCCGCGCTCCCGCAGATGAGACGCGACGAGACGACGCTCAGGCACGAAGTCGATCTCGCACGGACCTACCTCGACGTGCTGCAGGTGCGCATGGGAGAACGGCTCAAGGTCACTTTCGACGTCCCGGACGAGGTGGTCGGGCTGGCGTTTCCGCCGCTGGCGCTTTCGACATTGACGGAAAATGCCATCAAGCATGGCCTCAACCCGCTACCCGAGGGCGGCGCGATCGAAATCACCGCGCGTATAGACGGCGGCCGGCTCAAGGTCAGCATCGCCGACACCGGGGCAGGGCTCAGGGCAAGCGGCGGCACCGGCGCCGGAATCGCAAACCTGCGGGCGCGGCTTGCCACGCTGTACGGCGACGCCGCGAATCTGGAGCTCGAGGCGAACGCGCCGCGCGGCATCCGCGCCACGATCGCGATCCCGGTGAGGCGCGTCCACACGGAGGCTTAATGACCGTTTCGACCTCCATCGAAGCGACCACCCCTTTGCACACCTCCCCACAGATGGGGCAGCGGTCCTGGCTGAAGCCCATCGGCTATGGCCTGCTGCTCGGCGCGTCGATCGCGCTCCTCGAGTTCGCATACTATTACCCGCTCGTATCCACGCCAGACAGGCTCGGGGTGGTTTCGCTCGTTTCCTCGCTCCTCACCTGGTGCGGAGAAGGAGTTCTGCTGGCACTTACCGTGGCGCTTTTCGAACGGAACGAGGCGCCTCGTCTGCTTGAGGCCCGGCAACTAACGCTCGCGGTGGCGGTCGGCTCGGTCGCGGGTGTGCTGGCATGGCAGGCCTTCGTGCACCTCGTTCTGCGCGAACGCTTCGGGATCTGGCTGTTCCGCGATCATGTGGGCCAGCCGGTGAACCTGGCGGGAAGCGTCCTTTACCATGTCTGGCTGATGTTCGTGTTCGGCGGCCTCGCGGCCGCGGTCTATGTGTCCCGCGCGCGGCACGCCCGAATGCTGGACGCGCTGCGGGCGGCCGAGCTGAGTCGCGAGACTTCGCAGCGCCGGCTCGCGGAAGAGAGGCTTGCCGCACTGCAGGCGAGCATCGATCCGGAATTCGTCCTCCAGACGCTGACCAAGCTCGAGCAGCTTTACGAAGCCGACCCTCGAGGGGCAGATCGCCTGCTCGAGGAGCTCACCGTTTTTCTCCGGGCAGGGCTCGGTCAGGTCCCGGCTTCGGCCGCTCCAGACAAAAGGCGCGACGAGGCATTACAAACGAAGTCGCACATCGTTCACGACGCGTAACCTCGTAAGGAGGAGACATGAGAGTTCCTGGAGAAAGACGCAGGAAACTGCTGGTCGCCGGCCTGGGCGGACTTGCCGCGCAATTCGGCGCTCCCGGAGCCGCGGCGCAGGATCCAGCGAGGGTGATGCCGAGGGCCTATCGGGTGGTGCTCGAAAACGATCGAGTGCGCGTGCTCGAATTCATCAGCCGGCCCGGGATGGGCATCTGCGGCGAGGGCATGCACTCGCATCCGGCGCGCCTGAACATCGCGATGAGCGGGTGGCAGGGCGTTGCGAGCACTCCCAATTCCCCTGCGAAGGCGGTGCAGAGAAAGGAGGGCGAAGTGTTCTGGAGAGAAGCCGAAACGCACAAGGTCGAAAATACCGGCAAGGCCAGTTCCCGGGTGCTGATCGTGGAGCTGAAGGCGCCGGAAAAGGGGAAGGCCTAGCCGGACAAGTACTTGCCATGAACGCTCCCAGCGCGATCATCGCCGAGGACGAGTCGGTCCTCCGTGCGCAGTTGCAAGAGCTACTGGGCGCCGTTTGGCCCGAGTTGAAGATCGTCGCGATCGCCGAGGATGGAATTCAAGCGACGAAAGCGCTCCAGCAGCACGATCCGGACGTCCTGTTTCTCGATATCCAGATGCCGGGGCTGACAGGGCTGGAGATCGCGAAGCACGCGAGCGGGCGTTGCCACGTCGTGTTCGTCACCGCGTACGACCAGCATGCCGTTGCGGCCTTCGAGGAAGGCGCGGTGGATTACGTGATGAAGCCGCTCAGCGCCGCGCGCCTTGCGACTGCCTGCAACCGCGTCAAGAAACGCTTGAAGACGGCACCGATCAATCTGGAGAGCCTCTTGGAGTTGCTCGCCCAACGCGCCGCCCGGGCACACCCGTATCTGCGCTGGATCAACGCATCGCAGGGCGCGGAAGTACGCCTGATCACGGTTGACGAGATCTGCTATTTCCGGTCGGATACCAAGTACACCCGGGCAGTGACCGCGAACAATGAGTGCCTGATCCGCAAATCGCTCAAGGAGCTGCTGGACGAGCTCGATCCGTCGCTGTTCTGGCAGATTCATCGCTCCACGATCGTCAACGTGAACGCGATCGCCGCGGTGTCGCGCGACTTCGCCGGTCACCTGATCGTAAAACTCAAGAGCCGCAAGGAAACACTTCCGGTGAGCCAGCCGTTCGCACACCTGTTCCGGCAGATGTAGACTTCGAGCTTTGTATCCGGGAGGAGCCGTGCGACTAGCGGAGGGATTACTCGCTGTAGTACTGGGAAGCGTGAGCGTGCTGGCTGCTGCCCAGAATTTTCCGGCCAAGACGGTTAGGTTGATCGCGCCGTTCGCGCCCGGTGGAGCAACGGATGTTCTGGCCCGGCTCACCGCCCAGAAACTCGGCGAGCGCTGGGGCCAGACGGTGATCGTGGACAACCGGCCGGGCGCCGGCGGCAACATCGGCGCGGAAGTCGCCGCGCGCTCGGCGCCGGACGGCTATACGCTCCTGGTGGCCGGCGCGCCGCACGCAATCAACATGACGCTCTACCGGAAACTGTCGTACGACCTCACCAGGGACCTCGTGGCCATCAACCGCATCGCCGGCTATCCGAGCGCGATCGTCGTGCATCCCTCCCTTCCGGCGAAGACGGTGAAGGACCTGATCGCGCTTGCCAGGTCCCGCCCGGGCGAGCTCAATTTCGGCTCCCCCGGCCCGGGTTCACCGAACCGCCTGGCTATCGAGCTGTTCATGATCATGGGCAAGGTGAAAATGACCCACATTCCGTACAAGGGAGGGTCCGGGCAGATGGTGACTGACCTCGTGGCCGGGCACGTGCAGCTCGCATCGATCGGTTTGCCGCCGTCCATGGAATACGTGAAGGCCGGCAGGCTGCGCGCGCTCGCGGTGACCAGCGCGAAACGCTCGCCGCTGCTGCCCGACGTGCCGACGGTGAGCGAAGCGGGCCTGCCCGGGTTCGATGTGACCTCGTGGTACGGCGTGTTCGCGCCCGCCGCGCTTCCCGCGAATCTGGTGACCAAAGTGAACGGCGACATCTCTGCCGTCCTGGAAGCTCCGGACCTGCGGGAGCGGTTGCAGCGGATGGACGCTGAGCCGGCGCCGCTGTCGCCGGAAGCGTTCGCCCGGTTCGTGCGGGAGGAGATCGCCAAATGGGCCAAGGTAGTGAAGGCGTCGGGCGCTACGGCCGACTGATCAAGGGAGCATTGCCATGAACGCGCCGAACAAGCCCGCCGTCCGCGACGGCGCGGGCGTCATCGTCGACTACCTGATCCGGGAGAAAGTGCCCTACATCTTCGGGCTGTGCGGCCACGGCAATATCGGCTTCATCGACGCGCTGCACGCGCGCGCCGGCGACATCAAGACGGTCTCCGTGCATCACGAAAGCGTCGCGGGTTTCATGGCCGACGTGTACTACCGTGTGTCGGGCCAGCCGACGGCGACGTTCACCTCCTGCGGCCCCGGCTCGGCGAACCTGCCGATCAGTCTAGCCAATGCGTTCTTCGACTCCGTGCCGTTCTACGCGGTGACGGGCAACGTCCCGACCAGCCAGTTCAACCGCGGCGCATTCCAGGAAACCTACCGGCACTACCAGGCGGACTTCCCGTCGACGGTGCGCGCGTACTGCAAGCGCGTGTTCCAGCCGACGACCGCGGCGCAGTTGCCGGTCTTCGTGCGCCAGGCATGGAAGACCATGGTGACCGGACGTCCCGGCCCGGTCGTGCTCGACGTGCCGTTCGACATGTTCAACGAGCCGATCCCGGAGGAAACGCCGCGGCCCGAGGACTGGAACTCCAATATCTCGTGCCGCTGCGGCGCCGATCCGGAGGGCGTCGCGAAGGCCGCCGATATGCTGATGTCGGCACAGCGGCCCGTCATCCTGTGCGGCCAGGGCGTGCGCTACGGTGGCGCGACGCGTGAGCTGCGCGCGCTGGCGGAGAAACTGCGCATCCCGGTCGCGATGTCGGCAAGCGGGATCGGTGCGATCCCGGCTGATCATCCGCTGGCGCTGGGCCTCGTGGCGCGAAACGGCCCTTACCAGGCCAACCATTCGGCGCGGCAGGCCGACGTGCTGCTCGCGCTTGGCGTGCGCTTCGACGATCGCACATCGAGCTCGTGGATTCCCGGGTACTCGTTCACCATTCCGCCGACGAAGCTGATCCACGTCGATATCGATCCCGACGAGATCGCGCGCAACTATCCCGTC
The DNA here is from genome assembly GCA_044867805.1 of Burkholderiales bacterium. Classification (GTDB taxonomy): domain Bacteria; phylum Pseudomonadota; class Gammaproteobacteria; order Burkholderiales; family SG8-41; genus SG8-41. Next base: position 14,346 of record JBIOVQ010000134.1, read on the forward strand.
GCGCTCGGGCTGATGGCGGACGTGCGCACCTTCCTGCGACAACTCCTCGCCGAGATCGACGCGCGGATGGGCAAAGGCAAGATGCCGGCCGAGCGTGGTCCCTGGCTCGACGCGATCGCGGGCTATCGCAAGGAGTGGGAGGCTTTCATCGCGCCGGGCTTCAAGGCTGATGCGACGCCTATCCCGCCGCAGCGCGCCGCGCACGAGATCGATCGCGCGGTCACGGAGGACACCATCGTGGTGAGCGACATCGGCGTGCACCACAACTGGCTCATCCAGTTCTGCAAGCCGCGGCGTCCCGATTCGCTGATCGGCTCGATGGGCTTCGGGCCGATGGGCTTCGGCGTGGCGGGTGCGCTTGGCGCGAAGCTCGCGGCGCCCGATCGCCCATGCGTGGCCGTGGTCGGAGACGGCGCGTTCCTGATGCACGCCAACGTGCTCGGAACCGCGTACGAGTACCAGATTCCCGTGGTCTACTTGGTCTGGAACAACTACGCCTACGGCTCGATCCGCGGACTGCAGCGCGGCTATCTCGGCGGGCGCGAGCTGGCCACGGATTTCAAGCACCCGGGCACCGGCAAACCCTACAACCCCGATTTCGCGGCCATGGCGCGCGCGGCAGGAATCAACGGTGTCAGCGTGGGCCGCGCATCGGAACTCGCCGACGCGGTGCGCGCGGGCATCGCCAGCGGCAAGCCGTGCGTGATCGACGCCAATATCGACGGCGACCTGAATCCGGCGGGCGCGGGCATCTGGGAGCTGCCCGGCATGGGCCGCAGCAAGCCGGGAATCGGCAAGCAGTACGTTCCAAAAGGCTAGCCGCCAGACGCCAGCCGTCAGCCGTCAGTAAATGCCCATAAACCCAGCACCCCTAACGAAATGGCAAGAACCAGACTGAAGCCCGAAGACCTGCGCAGCCACCGCTGGTTCGGCGGCGGCGACCTGAGCTCGCAGGGACACCGTTCGCGCGCGCTGCAGATGGGCTACGGCCGCAGCGACTTCGCGGGCAAGCCGGTGATTGCGATCCTCAACACCTGGAGCGACCTGTTGCCGTGCCACGCGCATTTCCGCACGCGCGCCGAGGAGGTGAAGCGCGGCGTGTGGCAGGCCGGCGGCTTTCCCGTCGAACTCCCCGTCATGGCGGTGAGCGAGACTTTCCAGAAGCCGACCAGCATGATGTACCGCAATTTCCTCGCGATGGAGACCGAGGAAATGCTGCGTTCTCATCCCATCGACGGTGCGGTGCTGATGGGAGGCTGCGACAAGACCACGCCGGCGCTCATCATGGGGGCAACGTCGATGGGGCTGCCTTTCATCTACATGCCCGCGGGTCCTATGCTGCGTGGCAACTGGAAGGGCGAGCAGCTCGGTTCCGGCACTGACCGCTGGAAATACTGGGCGGAGCTGCGCGCCGGCCGCATCACCGAAGACGACTGGCGCGAGGTCGAGGAGGGCATAGCGCGCTCGTACGGGCACTGCATGGTGATGGGGACGGCCTCGACGATGACGTCGGCGGCGGAGACGCTCGGCCTGACGCTGCCCGGCGCCGCGTCGATACCCGCGGCCGATTCAGGGCATGCCCGCATGGCGACAGCGACCGGGCGGCGGATCGTGGAAATGGTGTGGGAGGACCTCCGGCCTCCCGAGATTCTGGCGCGGGAAGCCTTCGATAACGCGATCACGGTCGTGCATGCCCTGTCGGGCTCGACCAACGCGTTGATCCACCTGATCGCGATGGCGGGGCGCGCCGGCATCGAGATCAATCTCGAGCGCTTTGACGAGATCGCGCAGCGCGTGCCAGTGCTCGCTAATCTGCGGCCCGCCGGGAAGTACCTAATGGAGGACTTCTACTACGCGGGCGGCCTGCGCGCGCTGTTGAAGGAGATCGAGCCGCTGTTGAACACGAAGTGCCCGACCGTCAACGGCAAGACGCTCGGCGAGAATATTGCGACGGCGAAGATCCACAACACCGATGTCATCCGCACGCGGGAGAAGGCGCTTTCGCAGAGCGGCGGGCTGACGGTATTGCGCGGCAACCTGGCACCGAACGGCGCGGTGATCAAGCCCCTTGCCGCCGAAGCGCGGTTGCTGAAGCACACCGGCCCGGCGGTGGTGTTCAAGGACTATGCCGACCTGAGGGCGAGGATCGATTCCGACGATCTCAAGGTGGACGAGAACTCGGTGCTGGTCATGCAGCACGCCGGCCCGCTCGGCGCGCCGGGCATGCCGGAGTGGGGCCAGTTGCCGATCCCGAAAAAGCTGCTGAAGAAAGGTATCCGTGACATGGTGCGCATTTCCGACGCGCGCATGAGTGGCACTTCCTACGGCACCTGCGTGCTGCACGTCTCGCCGGAGGCTTTTGTCGGCGGGCCGTTGGCCCTGGTGCGCGACGGCGATCTCATCGAGCTTGACGTTGCCGCGCGCAAGCTTGAGCTCAAGGTGAGCGAAGCGGAACTCGCCAAGCGGCGCGCGGCGTGGAGGCCGCGCGCGCCGCACTATGCGCGGGGCTACGGCGCCGTCTTCTCCCGCCACATCACCCAGGCCGACAAGGGCTGCGATTTCGACTTCCTGCACCACGGCGCGCCGACGCCGGATCCGGACACGCATCACTGATACTGCGTGATGAGTGATAGGTGATAAGTGACGGGGCCTTCCGCGCGCAGTGCGGGAGCTATATCACTTATCACTTGTCACTTATCACGGGGTTCAAGCAATGGAATTGCCGGTCAACAAGTTCAAGCGGGCGCTTAAGGACAAGAAACCGCAGATTGGGATGTGGTCGAGCCTGTCGAGCCACATCGTCGCGGAGATACTCGCCCACGCCGGATTCGACTGGGTGCTGCTCGACACGGAGCACTCTCCGAACGAGCTGCCGATGGTGCAGGCCCAGCTGCACGCGATGGTCGGCGGCACTGCGTCGCCGGTGGTGCGCCCGGCGTGGAACGACATGGTGCTCATCAAGCGTTATCTCGATATAGGCGCGCACTCTCTACTGTTGCCCTATGTCCAGTCGGTGGAGGAAGCGAAAGACGCGGTCCGTTACACGCGCTACCCACAGCAGGGCGTGCGCGGGGTAGCCGGTTCCACGCGCGCGGCGGGCTACGGCAGGATCAAGGACTATCTCAAGCGCGCGAACGAGGAGATCTGCGTGCTGGTACAGGTGGAAACGCGCAAGGCGATGGCGAATATCGAGGCGATCGCGGAGACGGAGGGCGTAGACGGCGTGTTCATCGGTCCCAATGATCTTTCAGCGGACCTCGGGCACCTGGGCAACTGGCAGCATCCGGAGGTGTGGAAGGTGATGGAGAACGCCGCCAAAAAGATCCGCAGGGCCGGCAAGGCGCCGGGCATACTGGTGGGCGAAGCAGACGGCCAGCGCTGTCTCGATATGGGCTACCTGTTCGTCGCGGTCGGGGCCGACACCGGCATGCTCGTGCGCGGGTCCGACGCGCTGGCCGCCAAGTTCAAATAGCCGGTGAGGCTGTGCTCTTGCGGGGAAGCTGCCTTGCTCAACGCGCCGTGACCGGCGATGCCAGGACCTCGGCGAGAGCCGCCGGTGCGTGCAGTCGCGATACCGTGGCTACAACGAGCATGTCGAGCACGCAATAGAAGGCACCGGCGGCGAGCGGCGGGTTGATCGACGTCAGGCTGAGCCACGGCACGTCGGCGGTCCACGTCCAGTTGCCGAGCCAGGTGCCGTAGATCTCCATCGCCAGCGCGAGCACAAACATCACCGAGTAGAGCCGGCGAGCTCTTCCAAACAGGATGCACGCAAGAAACAGGGTGAACAGCAGTACATCAAGCGTGCCGGTGCCCGTTACCAACAGGAGCAGCACGAAGGGCAGCGCGGCGAGGGGCACCGCCCAGACTATCCAGTCCTTTACCCGCGCCGCGAGGAGGAACCCCAGCGTGAACAGCAGCGCGTGCCCCGGCGGAACGAACAGGGGGATGTTGGTGAGGCGGTAGTCGTAGAGTCCCCAAACCAGCGACAGGAATATCTCGCCGATCGTGGCGTAGACGACGCAAGCGGTCAGGCACAGCTGCTGGCGCAGGTCGGCTTGACGCAACCACCATAGGAACAACGCCCAAACGCCCGCGTTGGTGAGGGTTTGGCCCCAGAAGGCGACCTGCTGGTCGAGCGCGAGGCCGCCGGTGATGACCGAGACGATGACGACGGCTCGTGTGGTCCCGGAAAAGCCGATTACACGGGGGCTTACGCAGTCTGCAGCCCCATGGACGACCTGGCCGGATGGCGATATTGGAGCGGGAAGCCGCATGAAATCGAATGGTAAACCACACGCAGGAGCGGTTTTGCCGGTGCCGTTGCCAGACGGGCGAATTGGAGGCATTGGCGTAGCCAAAAATCGACGTTAGACGATTGACACTATGGGGAAAATCCCCAATAATGCCCGGTTTACGTTCGGAGGGGTGCCCGAGCGGCTAAAGGGGGCAGACTGTAAATCTGTTGGCCATGCGCCTACGTAGGTTCGAATCCTACCCCCTCCACCAGAAATCGCGGGGTAAGCAGGGGTCGGGAATTCTCGCCAACATGATTCCCGACGAGGCGGGTGTAGCTCAATGGTAGAGCAGAAGCCTTCCAAGCTTACGACGAGGGTTCGATTCCCTTCACCCGCTCCAGCAATTATCGGCGACGCAACCTCGACGGCGGGCAAACAGGGAGAAACGGGCGGTAGATCGTGGCATGCCCATGTAGCTCAGTGGTAGAGCACTCCCTTGGTAAGGGAGAGGTCGCGCGTTCAATCCGCGCCGTGGGCACCAGAATTCGTCTTCGACCTTGGTCCTCGACGAATTCTGTAGATGGAAAGCAGATTATTCATTTTTTTGCGGATTTCGGAGTCAGGGGCGGGAACGGAGATGGCGGTAGTCGTCGTGGATGAGCAGCGTTACCGGTAGCGGAGCAAAAAAATATGGCCAAGAGCAAATTCGAGCGTAACAAGCCGCACGTGAACGTGGGGACGATTGGTCACGTGGACCATGGCAAGACCACGCTGACGGCGGCGATGACGATGATTTTGTCGAGGAAGTTTGGCGGGG
>JBIOVQ010000135.1:0-9273 GCA_044867805.1 Burkholderiales bacterium
GACGAGATCAGCCAGAGCGGCCGGCACGAGGAGCTGAAGATCGTCTCGCAGATCAGCAACGCCTTCGAGCGCGGCCAGTTCCGGCTCTACCGGCAGCGCATCGCCCCGCTCGACCATGGCGCGAGCCGCGAGCCGCGCTACGAGGTGCTGGCGCGCATGCTGGACCGGTCCGGGAACCTGGTGCCGGCCACGGGATTCATGCCGCACGCGGAGCGCTACAACCTGCTCACATCCATCGAGCGCTGGGTCATCAGTTCGCTGGTCGAATTCCTGTACCGGCAGTGGAAAGGCAAGGCGGCTGCTCCCGACCCGCATGCCGCCGTCGACCGCGGCTTCTATTCGGTCAATATCTCCGGGGCCAGCATCAACGACAAGAGCTTCCCGGAGTTCCTGCGCAACCTGCTGACGCGCTACCAGCTGCCGAGCGGCCTGATCTGCTTCGAGGTCACGGAGACCACCGCCATCTCGAACCTCAGCAAGGCGGCGGAGCTGATGCACGAGCTGAAGGGCATGGGGTGCCGCTTCGCGCTCGACGATTTCGGCACCGGCATGTCCTCGTTCGCCTACCTCAAGTACCTGCCGGTGGATTTTCTCAAGATCGCCGGTGTATTCATAAAGGACATGGCCAGCGACCCCATGGACTACGCGATCGTGGATTCGATCAACCGCATCGGGCACATCCTCGGCATGCGGACCATCGCCGAATCGGTGGAGGACAGCGCAACGCTGACGCGAATCAAGGAGATGGGCCTCGACTTCGCGCAGGGCTATTTCATCGCGGAGCCCGAGGCGCTGGGGGATGAGCCGGCCCAGCAGCAGACCGCGCTGTTCGCATGACGGAGCGCGCCGATGAGCCGGGACTGCCTGCTGGCGGCTGACGTCGGCGGCACCAAGGCGACGCTCGGGCTCGGTGAAGCAGGGTCCGCGCGCAGGCTGCTGGCACAGCGGGTCTATCCCTCCCGCCAGCACTCCGACCTCGACAGCATCGTCGCCGATTTTCTGCAACGGCCGGAAGTCGCGGCGCACGACCCCAGGATTCTTGCCGCCTGCCTTTCCGTGGCGGGTCCGGTCGCCGGCAATTCGAGCACCCTGACCAACCTGGGCTGGAAGGTGGAAGGCGCCGCCCTGGAGCGGCAGTTCGCGCTGCCGGCGGTGCGCCTCATCAACGATTTCACCGCGGCCGCGCAGGGGATCGCGCAGCTCACCGAAGCGGAGCTGGAAACGCTGCAGGCCGGCGAGCCGGTCGAGCGCGGCACGCGGCTCATCATCGGGGCGGGCACCGGGCTCGGGGTCGGCCTGCTGACGTGGGAGGGGGACGGCTACGTGGCGCATCCCTCGGAGGCCGGCCACACGGACTTTGCCCCGGTGGATGAACTGCAGGACCGCCTGCTGGGCAGCCTGCGCCGGGCTTTCGGGCGCGTCTCCTACGAGCGGGTGGTATCCGGTCCGGGCTTGATGCGCATCTTCAGCTTCCTGCAGGAGGCGGGCGCCGGCATGCCCTCGCGCCAGCTGCTCGACGCGTCCAAGTCCCGCGAGGACGCCGCCGAGCTGATCGCGGAGTTCGGCGCGGCCAGGCTCGATCCGCTGGCCGTGCGCGCCCTCGACCTGTTCGTCGCCGCCTATGGCGCCTTCGCCGGCAACATGGCGCTGGCCACGCTGGCGCGCGGCGGCGTCTACATTTCAGGCGGCATCGCCCCCAGGATTGCGCCGAAGCTGAGGGAAGGCGGCTTCATGCGCGCTTTCGTCCACAAGGACCGCTTCGGCGACCTGCTCGCGACGATCCCGGTGCGCGTGGTGATGAACCCGCAGGTCGGGCTGTTCGGCGCGCTGCTCGAAGCCCAGCGCTTGTCCAGCTAGCTGCGGGACTGGGCAAGAAGGCTGGGGGCTGTCTCAAAAACAATTCAAGAACCATTCAGCCGCCGATGGACGCAGATGAACGCAGATAAAGTCAAGACCAAGCTTCTGATTTCTCTCTTTTTCATATCGGCGTTGATCGGCGTTTATCTGCGGCTAATTCTTGTTTTTGGTTCCTAGCGATTCTCGTGGGAGCGCAGCTCGTCTTCGGTGTTTATATTGCTGAAGGCGTCCGGCTGGTCGTTAAAGAGGACTTCGACCACGTTGAGGCGGGCGTACCAGGCGTCGATCTTGCGCCCGCCGCCGGCCAGGAAATCGCCGAGACCCGGCAGCACTCGCTTGCGGCACAGGCAGAACACGGGATGGGGCTGGCTGCCGGTTTTCGCGACCGCGATCTCGGCTTCGCGCTGCTCGAGCGCAGCCCGCAGGCGGGCGATCAGATCGGTCGGCAGGAAGGGTGAATCGCAGGGGACCGTCGCTACCAGCTCGTGCCCGGCCTCGCGCAAGCCGCGATGCAGGCCGGCGAGAGGCCCGGCGAAGCCGCCAATGACATCCGGGATGACCCGGTGGCCCAGCTGCTTGTAGACGTCGAGATTCTGATTGGCGTTGATCAGGACCTCGTCCACCTGGGGTGCAAGACGCTCCAGGACCCACGCCACCATCGGCCGTCCGCGCAGCTCCTTGAGTCCCTTGTCCACGCCGCCCATGCGGCGGCCCTGGCCACCGGCCAGTATCACTCCCGTGACCGGCGCTAAGTGTTGAGTTTTGAGTTTTGAGTTTTGAGTTTCCAGATAGCCCCGACGCTTGGCCGCTCACTCAACACTCAGCACTCAACACTCGTCAAGACCATCACGCCAACATCGTTTGCGTGATGGTCTTGACGAAGCGGTGCTTGCCGGTGAACAGCAGGTAGTGCTTGGTGACCGCGCGCCCGATCATCGTGATGCCGACTTTGGACGCGATGTTGTGGCCCATCTCGGTCAGGCCCGAGCGCGACACGAGGAAGGGGATCCGCATCTGGGCGGCCTTGATCACCATCTCGGAAGTGAGCCGGCCGGTGGTGTAGAAGATCTTGTCCGAGCCGTCCACGCGGTCGAGCCACATCTGGCCGGCGATGGCGTCCACGGCGTTGTGGCGGCCGACGTCCTCGACGAAATAGAGGATCTCGGCGCCCGCCGCGAGCGCGCAGCCGTGCACCGCGCCCGCGCTCTTGTAGATGGTTTCGCGGTGCCGCACGGCGTCGAGCAGGCCGTAGAGCGTCTCCTCGGTGAGCCTCACGTCGTCGCGCAGCTTGATGGAATCGATTTCCTCCATCAGGTCGCCGAACACCGTGCCCTGGCCGCAGCCGGTGGTGACGGTGCGCTTCTTCAGGCGCTGCTTCAGGCCCTTTACGCCCTTGCGCGTGGTGACGGCGACCGAGTCCGTTTCCCAGTCCACCTGCACCGCGGCGATTTCCTCGAGCGAGCCCGCCAGGCGCTGGTTGCGCAGGTAGCCGATGGTAAGAGCCTCCGGCGCCTGGCCGAGAGTCATCAGGGTCACGACCTCGCACTTGTCTACGTAGAGCGTGAGCGGATGCTCGCCCGCGATGGGCGTCGGCAGGCGCTCGCCGCGCTCGTTGACGGCTTCCACCGCGAACGTCAGCGGCCGGTCGGCGTTGGTGAGCTTGGGACGGTAGGACATCTAGTGATGAATGATGAGTGATGAATGATGAATAGAAACGAACAAGAGCCAAGCGCCTTTATTCTGTACTCATCATTCTGCATTCATCATTGTGAGGCGGCGTCAGCCGCCGATGTACGACATCTCGATCTTCTGCAGCTTGACCGTCTGCGAGCTGCGGATCTCGGAGTAGCGGTCCGTGCGCTTCGACCAGATGCCGGTGATGGTCCTGACGATCTCCTCGTCGGAAGCGCCGTCGCGCAGCAGGGCGCGCAGGTCGTGCCCGGCGGTTGCGAACAGGCAGGTATAGAGCTTGCCCTCGGTGGAGAGCCGGGCGCGGGTGCAGTCGCGGCAAAACGCCTGGGTCACGGACGCGATCACGCCGATCTCGCCGCCGCCGTCGCGATAGCGCCAGCGTTCCGCGACCTCGCCGGTGTAGTTGGGATCGAGCGGCTCGAGCGGCATCTCGCGCGAGATCATTTCCACGATTTCGCGCGCGCTGACGACGTCGTCCATGCGCCAGCCGTTGGTGTGCCCGACGTCCATGTACTCGATGAAGCGCAGGATGTGGCCGCTGGCGTGGAAGCGGCGCGCCATCGGCAGGACGCTGTCTTCGTTCTCGCCGCGCTTGACCACCATGTTGATCTTGACCGGGGCAAGCCCCGCGGCGGCGGCGGCCTCGATGCCTTCCAGCACCTTGGCGACCGGGAAATCGACGTCGTTCATGCGCCGGAACACGGCGTCGTCGAGCGAGTCCAGGCTGACGGTAATGCGCCTGAGCCCCGCGTCCCTGAGGCCCTGCGCCTTGCGCGTGAGCAGCGATGCGTTGGTGGTGAGCGTCAGGTCGAGGCCGGGAATCTTCGCGAGCAGGCCGACGAGCTGCTCCAGGTTGCGGCGCACCAGCGGCTCGCCGCCGGTCAGCCGGACCTTTTCGATGCCGAGCCCGCGGAAGAGGCGGGCGAGCCGGGCGATTTCCTCGAACGTGAGGATCTCCTTGCGCTCGAGAAATTGATAGTCGCTGCCGAAAACCTCCTTCGGCATGCAATAGATACAGCGGAAGTTGCAGCGGTCGGTGACCGAGATGCGCAGGTCGCGCAAGGGCCGCCCCAGGCGGTCGGGCAGGGAAGCGTGTGCGGCTGCGCTGGCGGGTCCGGGCATGGATTTTCTACAGGCAGGCGGAGCGCCTGCCGAGTTCCGATTATGGCAAAGAGTGCGTGGCCCGGCAAGGAAAACACTGTCGGCAAATCAAGTATTTGCGCGGGTTTCCTATTGCACGCTACGGGACGGTGGCGCACAATCCCGGGCATGACTGAAACTGCCGGCCCGAGCCGCGCGGCGCCGTACCGGCTCGCGATCATCATGGAGCGGGTCAAGCTCGCCAACCGGTGGGCGACCGATCGCTGGGAAGCGAAGGGCGTGGTGCGCGACGTGACGCCGCCCGGCAGCGGCGAGCAGGTCATCGTTTCCGACGAGCGCATGACGCAGATCCTGTATCCCGGCTTCCTGGTGCAACTGCAACCGGACGAGTCCGAAGGCTATCTGTACAACATCACGTCGCCTCACCCCAAGGTATTCGTGATGTGGCACATGGAGGGCGAGACCGCCAAGCCCGACCGGGTCACGGTCAGCTACCACGAAGGCGCGCGGTGGATGGACGCCGAAGAGAACGTGGGCGGCGTTGCGCTTCCGCTCGATCTCGTGCCGTGGATCTCCGAGTTCGCCACGCTGCACTACAAGCCGGAGCCGAAAAAGAAGAAGCGCTACGCGAGCAGCAAGGACAAGGGCGTGGCGTCGCACCGCGACGGCACGTCGCGACCGCTGGATGTGACGGAATGACGACCCGGGACGACGACAAGGAAGCCTTTCTCGAGCGCTGGTCGCGGGTGAAGCAGGAGGCGAAGGACGCGCCGCCGCCGGAGAAGGCTCCAGAAAAGGCGGTTGATCCCAAGGCTCCGCCGCCGGAGCTGCCGCCGGTCGACAAGCTCAACATCGATTCCGATTTCCGCAGCTTCTTCCATCCCAAGGTCGGCGACGACGTGCGCCGAGCGGCGCTGAAGAAGCTGTTCAGCGATCCGCGCTTCAACGTGATGGACGGGCTCGACGTCTACATAGACGACTACAGCAAGACCGAGCCGATACCGCCGGCGATGCTGGCGGGCCTGCGGCAGGCGCAGAACATCCTCAAGTGGGCCAAGGAGGATACGGAAGAGCGCGAAAGGAAGGAAAAGGAACTGCAGCAGGCGGCCGGGCAGCCGAAGCTCGAGCCGCCCGCCGCGCAGGCCGCTCCCGTGCAGTCCCAGGCGGATATCCCGGAAGCCGTTCCCGCCGCGCCCAGCCGCCGGAGCACGGACGCGTAGCGCCGCCGGGCGCTTTTCGCTACGCTTCGCGCTTCGCATCCGCGTTTCCTGAAACGGCTCTGAACCGGGCCGGAAAGATGGCCAAGGACAAGCTCATCTGCAACTGCAACCGCACCATGCCGCTCGACGGCAAGGCGGTGGCGCGCGGGCTCAAGCTGGACGCGACCCCGCAGGTGCACAGCGAGCTGTGCCGCAGGCACCTGGCGGCGTTCGAGGCGGCGGTGAAGAACGGCAATGATCTCGTGGTCGCCTGTACGCAGGAAGCGCCACTGTTCAGCGAGCTGCACGGCGAGCTGAAGGGCAGCGGCAACATCGAGTTCGTCAATATTCGCGAGACCGCCGGCTGGTCGGCCGAGGGCGAGGCCGCGATGCCCAAGATCGCGGCGCTGCTGGCGCTTGCCGACCTGCCCGAGCCCGAGCCCGTTCCGGCGGTGTCGTACCGGTCCGGCGGCAGCCTGCTGATCATCGGCCCGGGCGCGGCCGCGCTGCAGTGGGCCGACCGCCTGGCCGAGCAGCTCGCGGTCAACGTGCTGGTGACCGGTGACGCGGGGAAGCACGAGCTGCCTTCGACGCGGCGCTACCCGGTCTTTTCCGGGACGCCGGGCTCCATAGCCGGGTATCTCGGCGCATTCCGGGTCGCATGGGAGCAGGCGAACCCGATCGACCTCGAGGCCTGTACGCGCTGCAATGCGTGCATCCGCGCCTGTCCGGAGCAGGCGATCGATTTCTCGTACCAGATCGATCTCGACAAGTGCAAGGCGCACCGCCAGTGCGTCAAGGCCTGTGGCGAAATCCGCGCGATCGATTTCGAGCGCAGCGAGAAACAGCGGGGCGACAGCTTCGACCTGGTTCTCGACCTGTCACGCGAGCCGCTGATCAGGTCGCAGCAGCCGCCCCAGGGCTATTTTGCGCCGGGTCCCGATCCGCTCGAGCAGGCCCTCGCCGTGCAGCAGCTCACGCAGCTCGTCGGCGAGTTCGAGAAGCCGAAGTATTTCGAATACAAGGAGAAGATCTGCGCGCACGCCCGCTCCGAGATCACGGGCTGCACGAAGTGCATCGACGTCTGCTCGACGCAGGCCATCGCGAGCGACCTCGAGGCAAACCGCGTCAAGGTCGAGCCGCACCTCTGCATGGGCTGCGGCGGCTGCGCAACCGTGTGTCCCTCGGGCGCGATGACCTATGCCTATCCGCGGGTGTCCGACATGGGCGTGCGGATCAAGGCGGTGCTGCAGACCTACCGCGAAGCCGGCGGCGAGGGCGCCTGCCTGCTGTTTCACAACACGAGCGATGGCCGCGAGCTCGTCGCGCGCCTCGCGCGGCGCGGGAAGGGGCTGCCGGCCCATGTGATCCCGCTGGAAGTCTTCCACGTCGCGTCGCTGGGCCTCGACCTGATGCTGGGCAGCATCGCCCTGGGCGCCGCGCGCTTCGTCGTTCTCTCGGCGGGATCGGAGCCGGCCGGTTATCACGACGCGCTCGAGCGCCAGATGCGCCTCGCGCAGGAAATCATGGGCGGGCTGGCGCTGGACGAGGGGCGCTTCGAGCTTATCCGGGCCGACGACCCGGGCCCGCTGGAAGCGGCGGTTTGGGGTGGGGGCAGCCCGCGCACGCTGTCTCCCGCGACGTTCAATCTGACCAACGACAAGCGGGCCACGCTCGATTTCGCGTTCGATCACCTGGCCCTCCATGCGTCGACGCGCAAGGAGGAGATTCCGTTGTCCGCGGACGCTCCTTACGGTGCCGTCGTGGTGGACAAGCAGAAATGCACGATGTGCCTCGCCTGCGTGGGGGCGTGCCCCGAAGGGGCGCTGATCGACGCCAAGGACAAGCCGCAACTCCGTTTCATCGAGCGCAATTGCGTCCAATGCGGGCTATGCGTGAAGACCTGTCCCGAGGGCGCGCTTTCATTGCGGCCGCGCCTATTGCTGAGCCCGGCTGCGACCCAGCCGGCGGTGGTGAACGAAGACAAGGTCTTCGCCTGCGTGCGCTGCGGCAAGCCCTTCGCCAATCAGCGCATCATCGACAATATGCTGATCCGGCTGACCACGCACTCGATGTTCAAGGAGCCGGGGGCGCTGCGGCGCCTGCAGATGTGCGCGGATTGCCGGGTGACGGACATGTTCGAGAAAGAGAACGACGCGACGATATTCGATGTGACCGGCAAGAAGGGGAGTTGAATTGAGTGAGCCAGCTCCGCATCGCGCGCTGGACGGCGAGGAAGTCGCCCGCGCCAACCTGTATGGCCTGATCAGCCGGCTCTTTTACGCGCCGCCCGATCCCAACCTGCTCGCGGAAATCAGCCGGAGCGGTCAGGGCGCGGCGGAGACCGGGAGCGGCGACAGCGGGCTGGTAGCAGCGTGGCGCGGGCTACAGGAAGCCTGCCGCAGCGCCTATCCGGCGGTCGTGCGCCAGGAGTACGACAGCTTGTTCGTGGGGGTAGGAAAGTCGGAAGTGACACCGTACCTATCGGGCTACGCCGAAGCCGCTGCGTCCGACCGCTTTCTCGTGAGGTTGCGCCAGCAGCTCGCAGCTTGGGGCCTCGCCCGGCGTGAGGCAGGCCAGTTCGAAGACCACATCTCGGGCATCAGCGACACGATGCGCTGGCTCATCGAAAACCAGCGCCCGCTAACGGAACAGCAGCAGTTCTTCGAGAGTTTCGCCTATCGCGGCGCCATCGCTTTCTGTGCTGCGGTGCAGAAATCCACTTCCGCCAGTTTTTACAAGCCTGTAGCTGCATTTGCGTCGTCTTTCTTCGACATCGAAAAGGCGGCGTTCGAGATGGGCGAAACGGCCTGACCCCTGTCGGTTGAGAATTGCTCGCATTAAGACCCTATTTCGGGTGTTAGGAGTAGTTCTCATTCCCGTTTTTGGCTTGATTTGGCATAGCATAGGGGGTAACTTTTCGCTGTTGAAATGCTTATCGCCACATAAGAAGGAGGGGTTGTGATGAAAACCTCATCGTCCAAGCTTTCCCGTCGTAATTTCCTATTGGGTGTCGGCGCTGGTGGCGTGGCCACCGCGGCGATCGTCGCCGGCAAGGGTCCTCAGGCGCAGCCGAAGAAGTCCGGCGCCGTGAGCGGCTCGAAGGGCTATCACGTGACGGAGCACATCCGGAAGTACTACAGCACGACCAAAGTCTGAGGGGACACGCCATGTTGCTGACGAGAAAATCCACGGACGTTTCCACCGCGCAAAGCCGGCTCGCCCGCTCGGTTTCGGGGATGCTCGGCCGGACCATAGACCGCCGCGCCTTCCTGCAGCATTCGGGCATCGCGCTCGGAGCGGGGGCAGTGGCCACCCAGCTGCCGTTCAACATCGTCGACAAGGCGGAAGCCGCGCAGGACGCGGCCGGCGGCAAGCTCGAGGTCAAGCGCACGATCTGCACGCACTGCTCCGTCGGCTGTTC
>JBIOVQ010000136.1:0-2963 GCA_044867805.1 Burkholderiales bacterium
GCCGGAAGTACTCGCGCGGCAGCAGCGAGAGGTAGGGCGCGTGCGAGTCGCGGTACTGCGGATAGTCCCACTCGATGCGCGAGAGGAGCCCCGGCACCCAGGAGTTCTGGGCCTCCAGGAAGCCGACGCGCAGCCTGGGATGGAACTCGAAGACGCCGCCGATGATCATGGCGATCAGCGCCTGCTGCATCTCGATCCAGTGGCTGGCCACGTGGCGGTAGAAGCGGTTCTCGCCGTACAGCTCGATCATGCGCGAGTACACGGCGCTCACGCCCTCGTGGAAGCCCCACGTCACCCCCAGCTCCTCGTGGATCGTGTAGAGCGGGTCCCAGTAGTTCGAGTGCCAGTAGTGGCCGTTGACCAGGTTGGGGCGGATGAACGAGCCCACCGCGCCCAGCTCGCGCACGCAGCGCACCAGCTCGCGGCAGGCGACGTGCACGTCGTGCACCGGCAGCATCGCCACGAACTTGAGCCGGTCGGGGCTGTGCTGGCAGAACTCGTGGATCCAGTTGTTGTACGCCTGGCAGATGGCGAGCGAGAGCCGGGGATCGATGTCGTGGCGGCCGAGGAGCCCGAGGCCCATGGTGGGATAGAGCACGGCGATATCGACCCCTTCCAGCGCCATGCCCATGACCTGCGCTTCGGCGTTGTAGTCGCGCTCGAGCGCGAAATCGAGCCGGTCCGTCTCCTGGAGCCGTGACCCGGCGATCGGCTGCGTTTGCTTCGTCGGGCCGGACTTGCGCCGTTTCCTGTACTGCTGCACGTCGCCGTCGGAAGTGGGCTGCCCGTCGATGATGACCAGGCCGGACGTGCCGCGGTTGGGACGGCCGTCCGCCCCCACCCTCACGCTGACGCGGTCCCTGTATTTCGGGTCCAGGTAGCGCTCGAAGAGGTCCGGCGGTTCCATGACGTGCATATCGGAGTCGACGAACCGGAGACCGTCTTTCATGGGACCTCCCGAAGTGAGAACGGCGCGAAAGAACGCTACGCCGCCGGGAATAGTGTGTCAATGCGCCGCGGGCAGTCCGGAGTGTGGTCCCGCCGCTCGGCGGAGTCGTCAGCCGTCAGACGCCAGCCGCCAGCCAGTGCCGAGCTACAAGCCACAAGCTACAAGGTACAAGCGCCTTGAAGCTCGAGGCTTGCAGCTTGAAGCTGGGACCCAAGCAACCTTGCGACGGAGCCGCCGGTCGAAACGGGATGCTTTTCCGGCGCAGCCACGCCAGCCCGACCTGGCATTTTTGCCGGAACTGCAGCGGCTGGCCCGGGAAGGACTGCGAGGAGGAAACAAAAGAGCCGCCCCAGGGCCGGCTCTGCACCGAGTGCACCCGGCGGCTCATCGAGCTCCAGTGCGAACCTGGGCCTGACGAAGGGGTTTCCTGACCGTGACGACTGACGACTGATGGCAAACCGAAGGATGAGGGATGAAGGATGAGGGATGACCCTAAGCTACGCTTAATGGTTGAAGTCCCGACCTTTCACTAGCGTCCAGTCGGAAGGCGCCGGCCGAAGGCAACGAGAGGCCGGGACATGTTGCCGTCACGCGCAGCGTGACGCGGCCTCTGCTATGTCAACGAGATTCGATCCAATGACATCGGCCGCCACGCGCACCGCCGGGGGTCGCATCCCCGCAAGCGGGGCCCCTGCTCCGCCCCTCGACGCGCATCCTTCATCCTTCCGCCTTCATCCTTCAGGCGAAGCCGGCGAGTAGACGCTGCGCCTACTCGCCGCGGCCGTAGTACTTGACCCCGATCCTGACGCGCTCGCGCCCCTGCGCGAGGCGGTGGCGGTTGGTGTCGCGCAGGGAATAGACGCAGCCGCAGTACTCCTGCTGGTAAAACTCCTCGCGCTTGCTGATCTCGATCATGCGGGTGGCGCCGCCCTGCTTGCGCCAGTTGTAGTCCCAGTACATCAGTCCCGGGTAGCGCGCGGCGGCGCGCGCGCCGCAGTCGTTGATCTGCTCCATGTTCTTCCAGCGCGAGATGCCGAGCGAGCTGGTCATGACCGGGAAGCCGTGCTCGTGCGCGTACAGTGCCGTGCGCTCGAAGCGCACGTCGAAGCACATGGTGCAGCGCGCGCCGCGCTCCGGCTCGTTCTCCAGTCCCTTCGCCCGCGCGAACCAGTTGTCGAGGTCGTAGTCCGCGTCCACGAACGGCACCCCGAATTTCTCCGCGAAGCGGATGTTCTCGCTCTTGCGCAGCTCGTACTCCTTCTGCGGATGGATGTTCGGGTTGTAGAAGAAAATCGTGTAATCGATGCCCGACGCGAGCAGCGCCTCCATCACCTCGCCCGAGCACGGCGCGCAGCACGAGTGCAGCAGCACCTTGCTGTGCCCGCCCGGCAACGGCAATGGCGCGCGATTGAGGGTTTCCATGGCTCTATTTTATAGCCAACTGCGTCCCAGGTGAGACGTCTCGGATACTACGTCCCGGGTGAAGCGTCCCAGGTACTGCGTCGATTAGTGAACCCCAGGTTAGACGCCTTATCTGGGACGCACCATCTGGGACGCACCATCTGGGACGCCGTTACTAGGCTTCCGACTTCAGGCGAGCGTCCCCACCAGCCACCAGAAAAACAGGCACAAGACCACGGCACCCAATCCCAGACATACCGCGAAAACCTGGATGGCGTGCCCGCGCGTCACCGCACCGTGCCCGTCGATAACCGGCGTGTCGCGGATGACGCGAAACCCGGGCGGCGGGAACTGCTGCGCCCGCAGCACCTTCGCGCCGAGCAACCAGAGATAAACGGCGAAGGCGATCAGCGGGGCGGCCAGCAATACCGCGGACAGGCCGATTGCGAGCCTTGCGCGGCGCGGCGTTTCCGCCGGATCGGACCTGAGCCAGTCGTGGAACGGCTCCCGCAGCTCCTCGAAACCCGCAATTAGCAGGGCCCCGACCGCCGTTCCAAAAATGACCACCAGAATCGCACGCCGCCGCGCGACGGGATCGGCCTTCCGGATTTCG
>JBIOVQ010000137.1:0-9566 GCA_044867805.1 Burkholderiales bacterium
TTCCGGAGCTCGCCTTGGTCCTTGGAGTGGATGAAGTCCTCGAGGTCGGGATGGTCGCAGCGCAGGATCCCCATCTGAGCCCCGCGGCGCGAGCCGGCGGACTCCACTGTCTCGCAGCTCTTGTCGAAGACGCGCATGTAGGACACCGGCCCGCTCGCCGTGCTGTCGGTACCGCGCACTTTGGCGCCCTTCGGCCGGATGGCCGAGAAATCGTAGCCGACGCCGCCGCCGCGGCGCATCGTTTCCGCCGCTTCCTGCAGCGCGACGTAGATGCCGGGCTTGCCGTCCACCGTTTCGGACACGGAGTCGCCCACGGGCTGCACGAAACAGTTGATCAACGTGGCCTGCAGCGGGGTGCCGGCGGCCGAGTTGACGCGCCCGCCGGGGATGAAGCCGTTCTCCAGCGCCTCGTAGAACACCGGCTCCCAGTGGGCCGGATCCTTTTCGACGGCGGCGAGGGCGTGCGCGACGCGCCGGCGGACGGCCTCGACCGTTGCTTCGTCCCCCTTGGCGTACTTCTCCAGCAGCACGTCGAGCGTGACCTGCTGCGACGGGAGGGCGAGCTGGGGGTCGGTGAGTTTCATGAAACGGTGAGCAGTGAGCGGTGAGCAGTGAACGGTGATTCCCGCCCGGGAAAGGAGATGATACCGCCGCCGGGCGGCGGCCTTAAAGCCCCAATCGAGGCGCGACCGGCCTAGCCCGGCTTGCGGCCGAACGTCCTGCGGCCCCAGCTGCCCAGCAGGCCCGGAAAGGGCTGGTTCCCGGCGCGCTCCGGCGCAGGCTGCCGGTCGTCGCCCTGTTCACCCCGCACCGGCTGCCGTGCCTGCGCGAGCGCCGGGCGCTTGTGCTGGTGCTGCCCGTGCCGCTGTTGCTGCCCCTGACCCGGACCCTGCGCCGCGTGCCGGCTTCCCTGCCGGTTTTCCTGCTGCCGGCGATTGCCGCCGCTGCCGTTGCCGCTGCGGTGGCGCGACTGGCCGTTTTCCTGCGGCCTGCGTTCGTGACGCTGCGGCTGATGCCGTTGCGCCGTGGCGTGGGACGTCGTCGAGGGCTCGAAGCCCGGGACGATTTCCTGCTCGATGCGGCGGTTCGTCAGGCGCTCGATCGCGGCGAGCAGCGGCCGGTCCTCGTGGGACACCAGCGACACCGCCTCGCCCGTGGCGCCCGCGCGGCCGGTGCGGCCGATGCGATGCACGTAATCCTCGGGGACATGCGGCAGGTCGTAGTTCACCACATGCGGCAGCTCCTCGATGTCGAGCCCGCGCGACGCGATATCGGTAGCGACCAGCACCTGCAGCTCGTTGCTCTTGAAGCGCTTCAGCGCGCGCGTGCGCGCGCCCTGCGTCTTGTTGCCGTGGATCGCGTCGGCGTCGATTCCGTCGCGCTCGAGGCTCAGGGCGAGCCGGTTGGCGCCGTGCTTGGTGCGCGTGAACACCAGCACCTGCTGCCAGTTGTTGGTCTTGACGAGGTGCGAGAGCAATTCGCGCTTCCGCGTCTGGTGTACTGGATGGACAACTTGCGAGATGAGCTCGATCGGCTTGTTGCGCGGCGCCACCTCGACGGTGGCGGGGTCGCGCATGAAGGAGTTGGCGAGCTTGCGGATCTCGTCGGGGAAGGTGGCCGAGAACAGCAGGTTCTGGCGCTTGGCTGGAAGCAGGGCGAGGATGCGGCGGATGGCCGGGATGAAGCCCATGTCGAGCATGCGGTCGGCCTCGTCCAGCACCAGGACTTCCACCTGGCGCAGGTCTATGGTGCGTTGCTGGACATGGTCGAGCAGGCGTCCCGGTGTCGCGATGACGATGTCCACGCCGCGGCGCAGCTCATCGGCCTGCGGGTTGAAGCCGACGCCGCCGAAGATCACGGTCGAGCACAGCCTCAGGTGCTTGCCGTAGGCGCGCACGTCTTCGTGCACCTGCGCGGCGAGCTCGCGGGTCGGTACCAGGATCAGCGCCCGGATCGGGTGCCGCGCAGGTGAAGTGCTCGCGTTGGCCTGTAACGACAGCCTTTGCAGAATGGGCAGGGCAAAGCCGGCAGTCTTGCCGGTGCCGGTTTGCGCGGCGCCGAGCAGATCGCGCCCCGAGAGCACGACGGGTATGGCTTGCGCCTGGATGGGGGTAGGTACGGTGTAACCCTGCTCGGCGACAGCGCGGAGCAGCTCGGCCGACAGGCCGAGGCCTTCAAATGACGTAGTAATG
Organism: Burkholderiales bacterium; assembly: GCA_044867805.1. Taxonomy (GTDB): domain Bacteria; phylum Pseudomonadota; class Gammaproteobacteria; order Burkholderiales; family SG8-41; genus SG8-41. The sequence goes on from JBIOVQ010000137.1 coordinate 2,193, forward strand.
ACAATCTCCTGAGTGATCGGCCCGGGAAGGCACAAGCCTTCCACACCGGTTCAGGCAGATGCGTTGCGTTGAGAAATTCGAGGGGCCTGGGGAGGAACCGCGAACAGGCTGGGACGCTAACCGGATGACGCGAAACAGCAACCTTGGCGCGCACTATACACGAATCCGCAGCGCGCAGATAGCACGATCTTCAAGCCACAGAGAACACAGAGATCACCGAGAAACCCGATCCTTCCAAAACTCGGTTGAAACCACGGATGAGCACAGATGAACACAGATAAGATCAAGAAAGAGAGCAAATTTTGTTGTGCTGTTCATCTGTGTGTATCTGTGTTTATCTGTGGTCGTAGTGCTTTTCGACTCTCTGTGTCCTCTGTGCTCTCTGTGGCTAATGCTGGTGATCGGCGGAGCCGGTCACGGCGCGGGCGATCGGCGGAAGCGCGCGTAGTCGCTTCCGGCGCTGATCGCGAGCGTGTCGCCGTCGACATGGTAGCTGGGGGTCGAGCGCAGCATCTTGAAGAAGCGCGACTCGAACCAGGCCAGCGGCTCCGGGCAACCGCGGCGGGTGACCGCGAGCTCCTTGACTTCGAACCGGCCGTCGCCGCCGCCCAGCGCGCCGGCGGCGGTATTGCAGCCGCTGAACGCCGACAGCCGCCCGTCCTCGAACGCGAGCGTGGCGCGCGCCGCGCCGGGAATGCGGCCGTGCTCGGCGAAGGTGGCGCTGACGAGCTCCCAGCTTCCCTGAGGCAGCGGTATGGGGCCGGGCCCGGGCGCGACCGCGCAGCCCTCGATGAACGCGAAGAGCAGGGCAGCTCCAAAGCCTGGACGAAAACCGGTACGCGACATGCTATTCCTCCCGGACACCTGGGAATTTTAGACGCCTCCGGCGGCGGCGGGTTCAGTTAAGAGCTTCGGAACCGCCGATGAACGCCGATAAACGCCGACAAGATCAACCCCAAAAGACTTGACGCAAAGGAAGAAGAAAGCCGCGAAGTTTTTCTTTCGATATTTAATGAGGGTTCTCTTTGCGCCTTTGCGGCTTTGCGTCGAGGGGTTTCGTTCTTTGATCTGCGTTCATCTGCGTTCATCGGCGGCGCAGTCAGGTTTTCCCGCGCCGCAGGCGCCGCAGCGCGAAGCGCCCGGGATCGACCGCATCGAGGAGCGCGCCTTCGAGCGGCGGCGGCTCGCCTTCGATCATGGCGGCCACCTGCTCGGCCCCGAGGGCGGCCCAGGTGAGGCCGCGCGAGCCGAGCGCGATGAGTCCGTAGAGCCCGGGCGCGCGCGGTATGTCGTGCCGGCCTGGGCGTCCGGCTGGCGCCGCTTCGGGCATCGCGCCGATCAGCGGCAGCCGGTCGGCGGACACGCAGCGAAAGCCCACGCTGCCGCCGAGCGTGGCGGGGTCGATACCCGCCGCCGCGGGCACGAGCTTTTCGAGCCGCGCCAGGTTGCCGGCATGCCCGGCCGCGCGCGGTTCCGGGTCATCGTCGTCGAAATCGTAGGTCGCGCCGGCGACCGCCGTGCCGTCCACCACGGGCGCCAGGTGCCCCGCACCGGCCAGCACCGCGCGCAAGGTGGAGACGCGCTCGCCGGGCAGCAAGGTGAGTTGCCCGCGCACGCGCTTGAGCGGCGCGCCGGACGCGGCCAGGCGCGCCGCGTCCTCGGCATTCGCGAGCACGACCACTGGAGCCGATGCAATGACCGTGCCCTCCCCGGAAAGAGCGAGCCAGTTATTTCCCTCGCGCCGCAACGCCTGTACTTTGGCACCCGTTCTCAATTCCAGATTTCCGCCGGCAGCCGCGGCGGAAATCTGTGCGGCGACCAACTCGGCCGGACGCATCCAGCCGCCATCCGCAAACCACCAGCCGCCGGTGCGCAGCCCGACGCCGGCGCGCTCCTGCGCGGACGCCCGCGGCAGGTAATCCACGTAGGCCGCCGGGAAACCCAGCGCGCGGACGGTCGCCGCCATGCGCGCTTCGTCCTTCGTGTCCTTCGCCATCTGCAACGCCCCGCAGCACGCCCAGGAGAAGCGCCGGCCTGCCGCCTCGAGCGCCCGCCAGTGGGCGAGCGCGTAGAACGAGCCCGCGCGCGTGAGCCGCGACAGGATGCTGTCGTCGCGGGAAAGGTGGGGATGGAATATGCCCGACGCGATCCCCGAAGCCTCCATCGCCGGCGCCGGCCGGCGCTCGACCAGGTCGATGCGCCACCCGCGCGCAGCGAGGCGCTCGCACAAGGCGGCGCCGGCAAGCCCCGCGCCGATGACGATCGCGTGACGCTCGCTCCACTGCGAGGGAGACGGCGGCGCGTCGCGCCGGACGCCGCGCGGCGCGAAACGCGCCGCGAGCATGCTGCGCTTGCGGCCGAAGCCGGGGCGCAGCCCGGGCGCGAAGCCGGCCACGGCCAGCGCATCGCGCACGCTGCGCGCCGCGGTGTAGGTCGCTGCGGTCGCGCCGGGGCGAGCGAGACGCGCCAGCGCCTTCATGACCGCGGGCGCCCACATGTCCGGGTTGCGCTCCGGCGCGAAGCCGTCGAGGAAGAACGCGTCCGCGGCGAGCCGCAGCTGCGGCAGGACATCCACGACGTCGCCGAGCGCGAGGGTCAGGGTCACGCGGCCGTCCTCGAAATGCAGGCGATGCAGACCGGGCAGCGGCAGCGGCCATGCGGCGCGCAGCTGCGCGGCGAGCGGCGCCAATTCCGGGTAGCGCGCATGCAGCTCGGCGAGCCCCTCGCGCAGGAACGGGTGCTTCTCGATGGAAACGAAGTGCAGCCGCCCGGGCCGCGCCGCGTCCTCCTGCCACGCGCGCCACGCCGCGAGGAAATTCAGGCCGAGGCCGAAGCCGGTTTCGACAATCGTGAAGGTGCGCGCGCCGGCCCAGCGCGCGGGAAGATCGTTGCCATCGAGGAACACGTGCCGCGCCTGGCCCGGGCCGGACTCGGCACTGTGATAAACGTCGCCGTAGTTCGGCGAATACGGCGTGCCCGCCGCATCGAACGCCGGCGTCGCAGGAGTGACAGTGGATGCCATCAGTTCACCGATGATAGCCAATGGGCCGGTGGGATGGTTCTTGGGGTCCCCTGGGTGCATCGCGATTGTTTCGCCGCGGGGGTCAACCCTCATCCCTCCGCCCTCATCCCTCATCTCTCAAGAAATCGACGCCCAGTCGATTTCTTTGTAACGTGCGTCAGCGGAAAAGGGCGGGCGGTGGGGGCGGTCTTAGTGGGCTCATTTCAAAAGCGACACACGCCTCCACGCGCGGCCGGGTGGCCTAACGGGTCGGGTGGCAGGCCGGTTGTGATCTGGGTCCGGATTTCCGGTACTGGTACGGCCTCAAGACAACGCGACGGCCAAGTCTATTGACCACATGCGCCGGGAAATCCGGAGAGGATCGCGACCGGCCTGACAGGACCCGACCCTTGCGTGGGAACCTGGAATCATTGACCGAACGCGCGGGCTGAATGGGAGCAGGCGCCGGCCGTAATCGAGCGTTCGCCAAGCGCTTGACGCTCGATCCCCTCACCCCATGCCCCTCTCCCGAGTGGAGAGGGGAAATTATGGCGGTAAATGATCTGACAATCATTTACCGACTGAGTCGATCGACAGGACCCGGCCAGCGGCTGAGCGAATTCCCGGCGCAGCGTCGGGCAGGAGGGAGAATTAGCCGTCAGCCTTGAGTCTTCAGCTGTCAGTTGAACTCTTAGGGGGCGCTGAGGGCTGACGACTGACGGCTCCCGGGACGTCTTCCCGGGCCCTGCGGCCTATAATCCCCCGGATGCAGCAGCAGATCCGCTTCTGCACCAGCAGCGACGGGGTGCGGCTCGCCTACGCCGTGAGCGGCTCCGGCCCGCCGTTGCTCCGGGCCCCGCACTGGATCACCCATCTTGAGCACGACGCCGCCGTCTGGGGCTACCTGCTCGACGCGCTCGGGCGGCGCTTCACGCTGGTGCGCTTCGACCAGCGCGGCTGCGGGCTCTCCGACCGCGCAGTGAGCGAAATCTCCTTCGAGGCCTGGGTGCGCGACCTCGAAGCGGTGGCGGACGCGGCGCACCTCGAGCGCTTCGCCCTGCTCGGGGTTTCGCAGGGCGCGGGGATCGCGGTGGCTTATGCCGCGCGCCATCCAGAGCGAGTCAGCCACCTGATCCTGTACGGCGGATATGTGCAGGGCTGGAGCAACCGGGAGCTGACGGCATACCAGCGCGAGAAGTTCGACACGCTCGGCAAGCTGATCGAGCTCGGCTGGAGCGGCCGCGATACCTCGCTGCGGCAGGTGTTCACGATGCAGTTCATTCCCGGCGCGCGCGTCGAGCAGGTGCGCGCATTCAACGAGCTGATGCGCACGAGCGCGCCGACCGAGACCGCGCTGCGCATCTACCGCGCATTTGGCGCGATCGACGTGCGCGCGGAGGCGCCGCTGGTGCGCTGCCCGACCCTGGTCATGCATACCACGGGCGACCTCCGGGTGCCGTTCGAGGAGGGACGCGTGCTCGCGGGACTCATTCCCGGCGCGCGTTTCCTGCCGCTGGAATCCGAGAACCACATTCTGATGGAGCACGAGCCGGCCCTGCAGCGGTTCCTGGAAGGAATCGACGAGTTCGTGCCGCAGGTCAAGGCGGCAGCCGCGGCGTTCGACGGACTCACGGCGCGCGAGCAGGCGATCCTGGAGCATGTCGCCCAGGGGCTCGACAACGCCCAGATCGCCGCCCGGCTGGAGCTCTCCGAGAAGACCGTCCGCAACTACCTCGTCGCCATCCTCGACAAGCTCCAGGTCGAGACTCGCGCCCAGGCGATCGTGCGCGCGCGCGAAGCCGGCTTGGGCAGGGGCACGCCCTAGAGCACTGCCCGGGACACGCGTCCCGGGAATCCCGCCGTATCTTCCTCCTGTCCCGGGACAGCCGCCCCGTGCGCTGCCCGGCCCGCCTGTCGTCCAATACCCCCGTGTCGCGAGCAGTCGAACGCGATCCCGACGGCGGAGGTAACGACAAATGAAACTGGACGAAACACTGGCACGCAGCAGCCTGCCCCCAGTGCGGACAGGCTTCCTTCCGCTCGACGTGGCGTGTTCCGGGGCGGCGCAACCGCTTCGGGCCGGCCACGCCTGGCGCGGAGCGCTGGCCGCGTTCTACAGGGCCCTGGTGAAGACCTGGATCCGCCTGTATGCCCGGCCGCCGCGGCGCCTGCGCACGGTCCTTTGATCCACCGGGCGCGGCCTAAATATCAACCTACTCACAGCAGAGGAGACCACCATGCAAGTCACGCAGCAGCAGCAAGATGCCGGGCGCTACGCCAAGTGCATCGAGGTGTCGAAGCGCATCCGCTGGGACATCGACCGCGATGTCATTCGCGGCCGCCAGTTCGATTTCTCCCGGAAGTTCCTGCCGGACGGCATCTCGAAGATCAACGACCTCGCTTTCCTCGGCGCGGACGAGCGGCGGTTCCTGAGCCAGGTCCAGGGCCGCACCTACGCCAACATGTTCGGGCTGGTCGAGCGCTACATCGGCGCCAAGATCCTCGAGATCAGCCGGGACTACTGGCTGGGCGATCAGGTGAAGCTCGAGGCGCTGGTGCGCTTCACCGACGAGGAGCTGAAGCACCAGGAGCTGTTCCGCCGCATCGAGCGCCTGGCGGCGGAGGGCATGCCGGAAGGCTATCGCTTCCTGCCGCAGCCGAACGACGTCGCCTCGGTCGTGCTCGGCAAGTCCACCTGGGCGGTGCTGGGGCTCACCTGCCACATCGAGCTCTTCACGCAGGCGCACTATCGCTCCAGCATCGAGCCTGACACCGACCTCTCCGAGCTCTACAAGGACGTGTTCCTGTTCCACTGGAAGGAGGAGTCGCAGCACGCGATCCTCGACGAGCTCGAGTGGCGGCGCGAGAACGCCAATCTCTCCGCGACGGAGCGCGACGTGGCCGTGGACGACCTGATCGCACTGGTCGCCGCAGTGGATGGCCTGCTGCAGATGCAGGCGGGCGCCGACGCGGATTACTTCTTCAAGGTCTGCGGGCGCTCCTTCAGCGACGCGGAGCAGGCCCGGCTGCGCGCCGGAGTGCTCAAGGCGTATCGCTGGCAGTACATCGTGTCCGGGGTCGAGGACCCGCGCTTCATGGCGATACTCGGCGACATGATCACGCCGGCGCAGGGGGCGCGCATCATGGAGGCCCTGGCGCCGATCGTGAAAAACTAGCGTGGCCGGGCCGGCGGGCGTGCTCAGGCCTGCCGGCCTCGCTCCGCGAGAAATTCCGCCAGGATGCGGCCGGTGTAGCCGACCACCCCGGCCGCTTCGCGGCCACCCCGCCCGGCTCGCCGCGCTGCATCGCGACGGGCGTTCGCCGGCTCGGAGACATGCTCCTCGAAACCCCGGCTCACCCTCGAAGATGAGGAGGGGAGATAGGGTTTGATAATGTCCGCGGGAGCGCCCTGCGCGACGATGCGGCCGCCGGCATCGCCGCCTTCGGGCCCGAGATCGAGGACCCAGTCCGCCTCGGCGATGACGTCGAGGTTGTGCTCGATGACGACCACCGTGTTGCCGGCATCCACCAGGCGGTGCAGCACGCGCACGAGCTTCTCCACGTCGGCCATGTGCAGCCCCACCGTCGGTTCGTCCAGCACGTAGAGCGTGCTGGACGAGGGCTGACGACTGACGGCTGACGACTGACGGCTAACGGCCGCGCGTCGAGGGGCGGGAGAGGGGCCCCGAACTTGTTCGGGAATCTGACCCCCGGCGGCGCGCGGGGTGGCCGACATAGCGTGCTCGAGATCTAGCGACATGGTTGCGGAGGCCACCACGTTCCGCACCTTCGCGAGCGCGGTGACAAGCTTGATGCGCTGGGCCTCGCCGCCGGAGAGGGTCGGGCTCTGCTGGCCGAGGGTGAGGTAGCCCAAGCCCACCTCCTGCAGCAGCTTGAGGGCGTGATGCACGGCCGGATGGGCCGCAAAAAACTCCACGGCCTCGTCCACGCTCATCATCAGCACTTCGCCGATGCTCTTTCCCTTGAAGCGAATGGCGAGCGTTTCCGGGTTGAAGCGCGCGCCGCGGCACACGTCGCAGGTGATTTTTACGTCGGGCAGGAAGGACATCTCGATCCGCTTCAGGCCCTGTCCCTCGCACGCCTCGCACCGGCCGCCGCCGGTATTGAACGAGAAGCGCGACGCGGTGTAGCCGCGCATGCGCGATTCCGTCACCTCGGCGTAGAGCCGCCGCACGTCGTCCCAGAAGCCGACGTAGGTGGCGGGGCAGGAACGCGGGGTCTTGCCGATCGGGGTCTGGTCCACCTCGAGGACCCGGTCGATCCGCTCCGCGCCACTGATGGCGCGGCAGCCGACCGGGTCCAAGTCGGAAGTCGGAAGTCGGAAGTGGGAAGTGTCATTACTTTCGGTCGTC
>JBIOVQ010000138.1:0-6569 GCA_044867805.1 Burkholderiales bacterium
TCGAGCGCAACGACCTCGGCCTTGTTCGCGCACGAGCGCTCGATGGCATAGGCGAGAGCCTCGGGCTCGCGCCGCGCGAGGCGCGCGATGTTGGCTTCGAGCCAGTCGAAGAACGCGGGATCACGGATCAGCCCGTACTTGATCACCTCCGCCAGCCCGGCCGCGAGCTCGCGCGGCGGCAGGGTGGCGAGGGCGTCGGTATCCGAGACCACGGCGAGCGGCTGGTAGAACGCCCCGATCATGTTCTTGCCGCCTGGATGGTTGATCGCGGTCTTCCCGCCCACGGCCGAGTCGACCTGGGCGAGCAAAGTCGTGGGGACCTGGATATAGGGCACGCCGCGCTGGTAGATCGCGGCGGCGAAACCGGCAAGATCGCCGATCACGCCGCCGCCCAGGGCAATGATCGCGGTATTGCGCTCGCAGCGCTGCGCGATCAAGGCGTCAAGGACTTGGTTGAGCGTGTCCCAGCTCTTGTAGGACTCGCCGTCGGGCAGCGTAATCGGGACCACGCTGACCCCGCGCCCCTCCAATGCGCGCCGCAACGGGGCGAGGTAGAGCGGGGCGATGGTGGCGCTGGTGATGATCGCGGCCCGTTTCTGCGGCAGCCGCTCCACGATCAGCTCGGCGCGGCCGAGCAAGCCTGCACCGATGTAGATCGGGTAGCTGCGGCTGCCCAGGGAGACCTCGAGCGTCAGCATGACGGCTTTCCGCCTCTCCCGGCCATGCGCCGCGGCGGCCCCTCATCGCGGCCGCCGGAGGTGTGACGATGCAGTTGCTGCTCCACGCGCTGCACGAGGCTGGTCACGCTCTGGTTGCCGCTGTCGACGATGATATCGGCCAGGCTGCTGTAGAGCGGGTCGCGCTCGGCGTGCAGCTGCTCGAGCCGGGCGAGCGGCTCCGCGGTCTTCAAGAGCGGGCGGTTCTTGTCATGCCGGGTGCGCTGCCAGAGGTCGGCCGCGGCGGCGCGCAAGTAAACCACGATGCCGTTGCCGGACAGCAACGCCCGGTTTTCCGGGGACAGCACCGCGCCGCCGCCGGTCGCGAGCACGATGTCGGAGCGGGCCGTGAGCTCAGCCAGCATCCTCGTCTCGCGCGCGCGGAAACCCGCCTCGCCTTCGATCTCGAAGACCACCGGGATCCTGACGCCGGTCGCGGATTCTATTTCCTGGTCGCAGTCGCAGAAAGTTTTGCCGAGCCGCTTCGCCAGGAGTTTCCCGACCGAGGTCTTGCCCGCGCCCATCAAGCCGACGAGGAACACGTTGCCGGAAGCACGCCGCTGTCGCGTCGCCTGCTGCGCCGGTTGTTCGCTGCTACCCATGGGGCGATTCTAGTGCCGTTGCCATGCATGTGGCGATATTCGTGCGGTGTGTCATCCCGGACCGGCTGCGGCGCGCTGACTGCGGCCCGGGCTGCGGTCAAACAAAAAAGGCGGCCCGCAGGCCGCCTTCCTTTGAGCACCGCGGGCCGGCTCTAGCGCAGCGTCAGGCCGTCCTTGATGATGCGCGGCGTGATGAAGATCAGCAGCTCGCTGCGGTTGTCGGTCTTCAGGTTCTGCTTGAACATCCAGCCGACGAAGGGCAGGTCGCCCAGGACCGGGACCTTGTTGGTCTGCGAGTTCTCGGTCTGCGTGTAGATGCCGCCGATCACCACCGTGCCCCCGTTTTCCACCAGCACCTCGGTCACGATCTGCTTGGTGTCGATGGAGGGACCCGCGAGCGTGTTCTGGCCCACGCTGTCCTTGTGGACGTTGAGGTTCATGATCACGTTGTCGTCGGGCGTGATCTGGGGCTTGACCTTGAGCGAGAGCGTCGCTTTCTTGAAAGAGACGCTGGTGGCGCCGCTCGAGGTCGCCTGCTGGTAGGGAATCTCCGTGCCCTGCTCGATCGTGGCCTCCACCTGGTCGGCCGTGATCACGCGCGGGCTGGAGATGATCTTGCCCTTGCCGTCCGCCTGCAGCGCGGTCAGCTCGAGATTGAGGAACTTCGCCGAGCCTTCCCTGAACAGAGCCACCGAAAACACGCCGGGGCCGGCGCCGGCGAGCCCCGGTACCGGCAGATTCACGGACAGCGAGTCCTCGAATACAGGTGGCGGGGTAGTGTCAAGCTGGCCGGTATGGGAAGCTACGTCGGGTGTCAGCGTGCCGCCCGGCACCGCGCGCAACTTGACGCCGTTCTGGCTTCCGATCGCGTTGCCCGTTCCCGTAAGGTCGTGCAAGCCGAGCCGCACGCCGAGGTTGCGGCCGAAGGTGTCGGTCGCCTCGACGATGCGCGACTCGATCATGACCTGGCGCACCGGCACGTCCACCTTGCGCAGCAGCTTGCGCACTTCCTCGAGGCGGGTGGGGGTGTCCTGCACGAACACCGTGTTGGTGCGCGCGTCCACCACCGCGCTGCCGCGCTTGGAAAGAATGCGCTGGTTAGGGTCGGCGAGCAGCTTCTGAAAATCCGCCCCTTTCTGGTAGTTCAACTGGAAGCTCTCGGTGCGCGTGGGCTCCAGGTCCACGATCTGCTGCTGCGCCTCCAGCGCCAGCTTCTCGCGGGTGGCCAGCTCGTCGCGCGGCGCGATCCAGACGACGTTGCCGACCTTGCGCATGTCGAGGCCCTTGCTCTGCAGGATGATGTCGAGCGCCTGGTCCCACGGGACGTCCTTCAGCCGCAGCGTCAGGTTGCCGCCCACCGTGTCGCTGGTGATGATATTGAGTCCGGTGAAGTCCGCGATCACCTGCAGCACCGCCCGCACCTCCACGTTCTGGAAGTTGAGCGAGAGCTTCTCGCCGGTGTAGCCTCCGCCCCGCGCAATGCGGCCGGCGTCCTCGGCCTGCGGTTTCACTTCGACGATGAAGCGCGTATCGGTCTGGTAGGCCGTATGCTCCCAGGTGCCGCGCGGCTCGATCACGACGCGCGTGTTGCTGCCCTGCGCGAAGGCATCGATCGTCTGCACCGCGGTGCCGAAATCGGTCACGTCCAGCCGGCGGCGCAGGTTCTGGGGCAGGGTGGTATTGAGGAAATCGACGACGATCGTACGACCCTGCAGCTTGAGGTCGATACCGACGGAGCTATCCGACAGATCGACCACGACGCGGCCTTCGCCGGCCCCGCCGCGGCGGAAGTCGATGTCGCGCAGCGCATGGCGGGGATCTCCGGCGCGCGGCTGCGCGAAATGCGTGGTGACCCCGGAGGGGCCCGCGGCCGCCGCCGCTCCCTGCAGCGTGATCAGCAGCGTCCGCCCATCGATCTGGGTGTCGTAGCCGCTGGCACGGGCGAGGTTGAGCACCAGGCGCGTGCGGTCTCCCGCCTGCACCACGTTGAGGCTGCGCAGGTCGCCTTCGTTCACGTCCTGGGCGTTGCGGCCCAGCGCATTGGCGGTATTGAGGAAGTCGAAAGCGATGCGCGGCGGGTTGGATACGCTGAATCCCGCGGGCGGGCTCACCGGCGCCTGCTTCAGCGTGACCTTGACGATGACCCGGCCCCCGGTCGAGGGCGAAACGTCGATCGCCTCGATGCTGTTGGCCTGGCCGTACGCCACGGCGCTGGCGCATGCCAGCAGCAGCGCGAGCGTCCCGTGGAGCAGCGACGAGAGAGTGAAGTCCCTGAGCTTCATTTCTTGCCCTCCTGTTCGTCCAGCAACAACATGGTGCGATCCTCTTCTTTCCAGTCGCTGCCGCTATCCTGGACCAGCTCCTTGATCTTGATCGTGGTCTCCGAGATCTCGACGATGCGCCCGAAGTTTTGCCCCATGAAATCGCCCGATTTGACCCGGTAGAGGTTCTTGTCCGGCGTCAGGATCAGCGCGAAGTTTTCCCGCTTCTGCTGCAGCGTGCCCACCATCTTGAGGTTTTCCAGCGGAAACGCCTCGAGCGGTCCCTTGCGGCGGTTGGGGTCGAGCCTCGGATCGTCGGGTTTGCGGGCGATCGACTTGCCCGCGGCGATCTTGCGCGGCACGAACGGGTCGGTGAGGTCGAATGCCGCGTACTCGAAGGGCTCGTACGGCTTCACTTCGGGCAGCGGCGGAATGCGGCCGCGCGGCATGTTGTCCGAGTCCTTGACGAACTGCCGCAGGTCGGAGTGCTGTTCCCCGCCGCACGATACGAGCGCGAGGCAGGAAAGCGCGATGGCGACGGCGTGGCGTCGGATCATTTCCTGGCCTTAGCCTTGGCCTTGGCCGCGGCCGTCGCCCGTCGCTGCGCCGACAGCTCCTCGTCATCGAGGTAGCGGAAGGTCTTCGCGGTCGCGTCCAGCGTCAGGCCGCCGCCTTTGGCCATCGGCGCGAGCGCGATGTTCTCCAAGGTCACGATGCGCGAGAGCTTGCCGATGTCGCTCGCGAAGGCGCCGATGTCGTGGTAGCTGCCGGTGACCTTGATCGTGATCGGCAACTCCGCGTAGAAATCGCGCCGCGTCTCCTGCGGCGCTGGCTTGAATAGCTCGAATTGCAATCCGCGTCCCAGCCCGGCCTGGTTGATGTCCGTCAACAGGGCGTCCATCTCGGAGCGGCCGGGCAGCTGCTTCAACAGCGCGCCGAACTGCTTCTCGATGTCCTCCAGCTGCTTCTGGTAGGCGGGCAGGTTGATTGCTTCGCTCTTCTTGGCGAGGAAGGTCTTGCGCAGCCCTTCTTCCTTCTGTTTCTCCGCGTTGATCGCGTCGATCTGGTTCTGCCAGTCGAACCACCAGCTGCCGCCCACGATCAGGGCCAGCACGACCAGCAGCACCCCGAGCTTAACCAGGATGGGGGCCGTCCCGATCTTCTTCGGATCGAGGTAGCGCTGCAGTTCGTTCATCGTCATTGCCATGGCGTTACCCCTTGGGCGCGGGCTTTGCCGCGCCTTTCTTGCCGTCGTCCTCGGTGCGTGCGCGCGTAATGCTGATGCCCATCACGAACTCGTTGATGCGCTGACCCGCTGCCTGGGTCGCCTTGATCTCGACCAGGCCCGGATTCTCGAGCTGGGGCGAGGATTCGAGGTTGCGCATGAGCGTCGATACCCGCGCCTGCGACTGGGTGAGGCCGGTGATGATGACGCGGGTCCCGGTCTGCTTGATGCCCTTCAGATAGACGCCGTCCGGCAGCTGCCGCACCAGCTGATCGAGCAGGTGCACCGTCTCGGAGCGGTTGCTCTGGAGCGTTTCCACCACCCGCTTGCGCGCGAGCAGCGCCGCCGTCTGCTCCTTGAGCTTCTGGATCTCGGCGATCTGCTTGTCGAGCTTGACGATCTCCTCCTGCAGGTACTTGTTGCGGCTGACCTGCACGTCGTGCTGTTCATCGAGGTAGGTGTGGACGATGAACCAGATACCGGCGCCGATAATGACCACGCCGCCGAGGAGGAAGAAGAACTGCTGTTGCTGTTGCTTGCGCCGGATCTCGCGATGCGGCAGCAGGTTGATCCGGATCACGGGTCGAACCTCCGCATGGCCAGGCCGCAGGCGACCATAAGCGACGGGGCGTCCTGGGTGAGGGACTTCGCCTTGATCTTCCCTGACACCTGCATGTTTACGAACGGGTTGGCAACGATGGTGTTCACCTGGACGCGCTTCGACACCGCCTCGTCCACGCCCGGAATCGCTGCGCTGCCGCCGGAGAGCACGATGTGGTGGATCTGGTTGTGCTGCGTCGAGGTGAAGAAGAACTGCAGGGCGCGGGCGACCTCCAGGCCCAGCATGTCCATGAACGGCTGCAGCACATCGGCCTCGTAGTTGTCGGGCAGCCCGCCAGCGCGCTTGGCGGCCTCCGCTTCCTCGGGCGACAGCCCGAACTTGTTCTGGATTTCCTGGGTGAGCTGGTTGCCGCCGAACGGCTGTTCGCGCATGTAGATCGATTGGTCGTTGCGCAGCACGTTGACCGCCATGACGCTGGCACCGACGTCGACCATCGCTATGTTCTGATCCTTGCCGCCTTCCGGAAACTGGCTCTCGATCAGCTCGAACGCGGTCTGCGCGGCCAGCACGTCCACATCCATCACCGCCGCCTTGAGCCCGGCCGATTCGGCCACGGCCACGCGGTCAATGATCTTCTCCTTGCGCGAGGCCGCGATCAGGACTTCGATGTCCTCCGTGCTGTTGGGGGCGGGGCCGAGCACTTGGAAATCGAGGTTGACTTCGTCGATTGCGAACGGGATGTACTGGTTCGCCTCCGTTTCCACCTGCAGCTCGAGATCGTCTTCGGTCTGACCCGCCGGCACGAGGATTTTCTTGCTGATGACCGCGGCGTTGGGCAGCGCCAGCGCCAGGTTCTTGATGCTGCTCCCCAGGCGCTTGTGGCAGCGCTTGACCGCGTCGCTCACCGCGTCGAGATTGTTGATGTTGCCCTCAACGACGGAGTCCTTCGGCAGGGGCTCGATGGCGTAGCGCTCCACGCGGTACATGCCCTTGCCGGCCTGCACGATCTCCACCATCTTGACCGCCGACGAGCTGATATCCGCCCCGATCAACGGCGGCACCTTGGGTTTGAACAAACCCTCGAGGGCGGTAAGGCTGAAATTTCCTTTGAGCATAAGTCAATGGGGAGACAATCCCACAGTTTACATTAAATGTAGCAACAACTCCCTTGGATGTAAAGCGTTTTAGCGGCTTTTTTTGGTT
>JBIOVQ010000139.1:0-4869 GCA_044867805.1 Burkholderiales bacterium
CCATGTATCAGTTCGACGTGGTCACGCTGTTCCCGGAGATGTTCGACGCCGTTACCGACAGCGGCGTGACGGGCCGGGCGCGGGAACGCAGGCTGTTCGAGCTGGTGTTGTGGAATCCGCGGAGCTACGCGGCGAACAGCTACCGCACGGTGGATGACCGGCCGTACGGGGGCGGTCCCGGGATGGTGATGATGGCCGGGCCGCTGGAGAAGGCACTGAGCGCGGCGCGCCAGCGGCAGAAGAGCGCGGGCGCAAAGCGGAGCCGGGCGGTTCATCTGTCGCCGCAGGGGCGGCGGCTGGACCACCAGGCGGTGATGGAGCTGGCGGCGCTGGACGGTCTGGTGCTGCTCGCCGGGCGCTACGAGGGCGTGGACGAGCGGCTGATCGCCCGCGCGGTGGACGAGGAGCTCTCCATCGGCGACTACGTGCTGTCGGGCGGGGAGCTCGCGGCGATGGTGGTGATGGACGCCATCGTGCGGCAGATCCCCGGCGCGCTGGGCGACGCGGATTCGGCGGGCCAGGACTCGTTCGTGAACGGGCTGCTCGACTGCCCGCACTATACGCGGCCCGAGGTGTACGAAGGCGAGCCGGTGCCGCAGGTGCTGCTCTCGGGCAACCACGCCGAGATCGCCCGCTGGCGGTTGAAGCAGGCGCTCGGGCGCACCTGGCAGCGGCGGCCCGACCTGCTCGAAGAGCGGGCGCTGTCCGACGAGGAACGCGCGCTGCTGGACGAATACAAGAAGGAAGCTGGGGGTACCTAATGGACATCATCAAGCAGATCGAAACCGAAGAGATCAAGCGCCTCGGGAAGGAAATTCCCGATTTCAAGCCCGGCGACACCGTGGTGGTCAACGTCAACGTGGTGGAAGGCGACCGCAAGCGGCTGCAGGCCTACGAAGGCGTGGTGATCGCGAAGCGCAACCGCGGGCTCAACTCCTCGTTCATCGTGCGCAAGATCTCCTCCGGCGAGGGCGTGGAGCGGACGTTCCAGACCTATTCGCCGCTGATCGCGAGCATCGAGGTGAAGCGCCGCGGCGACGTCAAGCGCGCGAAGCTCTACCACCTGCGCAGCCGCGCCGGCAAGGCCGCGCGCATCCGCGAGCGGCTCGAGGGCGGCGACGAGGGCGGCGCGCCGGGCGAGCAGTCGCAGTAAGCGTCGCACGACTCTGGAAAGGCGGCTTCCGGGCCGCCTTTTTTATTGCGGCAGCTTCACCGCGGAGGACGCCAATCCGCGGAGGAAAAGGTAAAGCTTTGCCGCGGAGGACGCCAACCCGCGGAGGAACAGAAAAGCCTCGCCGCCAAGGACGCAAAGGAACCAATAACTGGAACCAAAGCCCAAGAACGCCAAGACAACGCCAAGCAGGAGAATAGACACGTCGTTGGAATGCGTACCTTGTATGCCACCCTTGGCGCGGTTCCTTCGCGGCCTTCGGGTTTCGCCTTTGCCTTTATTCCTGTTCCCTTCGCGGTAAAGCTTTTCTTTTCCTTGGCGACCCCCGCGGCTTGGCGGTGAGGCTTCTCCTTTCCTTAGCGTCCTCTGCGACTTGGCGGTGAAGCTTTTTCCTTCCGCACTATAGAATGACTGAATGCGTGGACCGATCGCGTCGGCTCTTCTGGCGGTACTGCTGGTGCACCCCGCTGGAGCGTTGGAGACGGCGCGCGAGCTCGCGGCATCCGGCGCCGCGCGCCTCGCGCTGGCGCGGGTCGAGCAGCTGCAGCCGCGCGAATCCGGCGCGCCGCGCTGGGGCGAATGGGAAGCCCTGCGCCTCGGCCTGCTGGTGCGGCTCAAGCAGAACGAAGAGGTCCTCAAGCGTGTCGCGGCACTGCCCGCCAGGCTGCCGGCCGCGGACCTGCGCGCGTGCCTCCTCGAGGGAGCTCGCGCCGCGGTAGCGGCGGGAAAGGGGCCGGAGGCGCGCGGTTACGCCGCTCGCCTGCTATGGCAGCTCGACGCGACGCCCGCCGAGGCGCGCGCGGCGCGCCTGCTCATCGTCGAGAGCCTTGTCCTGGAGCAGCAGGGCGACGCGGCTTTCCGCTCGATGCTGCGCTTCGAGCAGGACCACCGGCCGCTCGACCGCGCGGTCGCGGAGCGCTTTGTCGAGGCGCTGCTCGATCTCGGCCGGGACCGGCAAGCCGCGAACTGGCTCTCGCGGCTGGAAGAGACGAGCCCGCAGAGGCTGCGGCTGCAATTGCGGACCGGCCTCGTGACTCCCGAAGCAGCGGTCGGGCAGGCGCGCGTGCGGACCGCCACGGGCGGCGCGGCCGGCTACTGGCAGGTCATCGCGGAAGCCGCGGCCATGCAGAAAAGCGGCGCCCTGCGCGTCGAGTCGCTCGAGCACGTGCTCCACGACGACGAAAGCGATGCGCGCCGGGCGCACGCCCTGGCCCGGCAGTTGTGGCGGGACTACCTCGCGGAAGCGCAGTCCGCGGCCAACCGCAGCGGGTTGCTGGTCGGAGATGACGCGTCCTGGTTCGACCTGGCCTCGCGCCGCCTCGGGGCCGATCCCGTCCAGGCGCGGGCGATGTTCGCCTACCTGAGCCGCAATGGCCGCACCCGCGACGTGCGGCTGGGCGCCCAATTGCAGCTCGTGTTCTCTCTCGCTCAAAGCGGTCTCGACCGGGCCGCGTTGAGGCTGTTCGGCGACGGCGCGGCCGACGTCGAGGGGCTCGACCCGCACGCGCGCTACCTGCTCGGCAATATCGCCGAGACGCGGGGCCATCCCGCGGCCGCGGCCCGGTTCTGGCAGGGACTCGCGACCCCGCCCAATGTCGCCGCGGAAGAATGGCAGGTGCGCCTGGCGGCGGCCCAATGGGGCGCCCGCATGCCCGACGCGGCCGTCTCCACGGTGCGCGCGCTGGCGAAATCCGGCAAACCGCTGCCGGCGCCGGCGGTGACCCGCGCGGTGGAGCTGGCCCGGGACATGCGCGACGCCGGCAGGCCCGAGCTCGCGCAGGAAACGCTCGCCGCGCTGCTGCCGCTAGCCGGACGCGAGCAGTCCCGCGACGCGCTCCATGTTCTGGGCGAAATCGCGGAATCCGGCGGGCGGTATGCGCAGGCGGCGGATTACTACCTGCGCGCCGCGCTGGCGAACAGCACGGGCGACGCCGCGGCGCTGCAGGCGCGGCTCGCCGCGGGCGTCAACCTCGCGCGCGCCGGCTACAAGGAAGACGCGCGCGCCCAGTTCCAGTGGCTGATCCGCAACTCGAAGGACGCGGCCCAGCGCGACGCCGCGCGGCGCGAGCTGTCCAGATTGTAGATTCGCTCCGGAAAATCCCTTGAAAGCCGGGCGGCGGACGCGCTACGATTGGGTTGAGATGCAACAAGCTCTCACCGCGGAGGACGCAGAGGACGCGGAGGAGATCAGAAAAACAATACCGATACTTCCTTGGCCCGTCCGGGCGCTAAGGGTCGCCGGATCACCGCCGCAGGAGCAGGAGTCGAGATGATTCACTTTCTGGTACACGACAAGAAGGATACCGTCGGCGTCATCGTAGTCGAGGGCATCAAGGCCGGGCAGGAGCTGACCGGCTGGCTGATGGAGGACGACTCGACGCTGAAGCTGAAAGCGTTGAACGACATCCCGATCGGCCACAAGCTTGCCACGCGCCCGATCCGCAGCGGCGACACAGTCATCAAGTACGGCTTCGACATCGGGAAGGCAGTCGCCGACATCAAGGCCGGCGAGCACGCCCACGTGCACAACCTCAAGACCAAGCGCTGGTAAATTCAGCCGTCAGCCGTCAGTCATCAGCCGTCAGTCATCAGCCGTCAGCCATCAGCCGTCAGTCATCACGAGGAAAAGCAATGATCTCAGCCAAGACCCGCTTCCATGGCTACCGCCGCGAGAATCGCCGCGTCGGCATCCGCAACCACGTCCTCGTCCTGCCGGTCGACGATCTGTCCAACGCCGCCGCCGAAGCGGTCGCCAACAACGTCAAGGGCGTGCTGGCGATCCCGCATCCTTATGGGCGGCTGCAGTTCGGTGCCGACCTCGATCTTCATTTCCGCACGCTGATCGGCGCGGGATCGAACCCGAACGTCGCCGCCGTCGTGGTGATCTGCATCGAGGAGGAATGGGCCAGGCGCGTCGTGGACGGCATCGCGAAGACGGGCAAGCCGGTCACCGGCTTTGGCATCGAGCTCCACGGCGACCACGACACCATCATGCGCGCATCCAAGGTCGCGAAGGAGTACCTGCAGTGGGCCTCCGAGCTGAAGAAGGAGGAGTGCCAGCTCGCCGACCTGTGGGTGTCCTGCAAGTGCGGCGAATCCGACACCACCTCGGGCTGCGGCTCCAACCCGACCGTCGGCAACGCCTTCGACAAGCTCGAGCCGTACGGCGTGACGATGTGCTTCGGCGAGACCACCGAGATCACCGGCGGCGAGAACATCGTCGCCGACCGCTGCGCGACGCCGGAAGTGCGCGAGCAATGGATGAAGGTATTCAACCGCTACCAGGAAGTCATCAACCGCCACAAGACCAGCGATCTGGTGGATTCGCAGCCCACCAAGGGCAACATTGCGGGAGGGCTCACCACGATCGAGGAAAAGGCGCTCGGCAACATCCAGAAGATCGGCAGGAAGTGCAAGGTGATCGGCGTGCTGGACAAGGCGGAGACCCCGACACGGCCGGGACTGTGGTTCATGGATTCCTCATCGGCCGCGGCGGAGATGGTGACGCTGTGCGCGGCGGCAGGCTACGTGGTGCATTTCTTCCCGACGGGGCAGGGCAACGTCATCGGCAACCCGATACTGCCGGTGATCAAGCTCACCGCCAATCCGCGCACCGCGCGCACCATGAGCGAGCACATCGATCTCGACGTCTCGGGCCTGCTGCAGCGGCAGAAGAACATGGACCAGTGCGGCGACGA
>JBIOVQ010000140.1:0-6269 GCA_044867805.1 Burkholderiales bacterium
GGTATCGAGCGGGAGATTGCGCAGTCGCTTCCCGGTGGCCGCGAAGATCGCGTTGGCGACAGCCGGCGCGATCGGCGGCACGCCCGGCTCGCCGACTCCCGTCGGTTTCTCCGTCGAGGGAACGATGTGCACCTCGACCCGCGGCATCTCGTTCATGCGCAGCGGAGCGTAGTCGTGATAGTTCGACTGCTCGACCACGCCGTCCTTCAGCGTGATCGCCCCGTACAGCGCCGCCGTCAGCCCGAAGACGATGCCGCTTTCCATCTGCGCGCGGATCACGTCCGGGTTTACCGCCACGCCGCAGTCCACCGCGCACACCACGCGGTCGACCTTCAGCGAGCCGTCCTTCCTCACCGTCACCTCGGCCACCTGCGCGACGAAGCTATTGAACGATTCGTGCACGGCGATGCCGCGGCCCCGGCGCGCGCCCTTCGCCTGCGCCAGCGGCTTGCCCCAGCCGGCCCGCTGCGCCGTGAGCTCGAGCACGCGCTTGTGGCGCAGGTGCTTCGCGAGCAGCGCGCGGCGCAGCTGGTACGGGTCCTTGCCGCCCGCCGCCGCCAGCTCATCGAGGAAGATCTCGGTGGAGAACGCGGTGTGGGTCGAGCCGACCGAGCGCCACCACTGCACCGGCACGCCCATCTTCGGCGAATGCAGCTCGACGCCGAGGTTGGCGATCGCGTACGGCAGATTGCTCGCGCCCTCCACCGAGGTGGCGTCTATCCCGTCCTTGACCAGCATGCTCTCGAACGCGGTCCCGGTGAGGATGGACTGCCCGACGATGCGATGGTGCCAGGCGACGATATTGCCCTGCGCATCGAGCCCGCCCTTGAGCGCGTGGTAGTTGAGGGGCCGGTAGTAGCCCGCGCGCGTGTCGTCCTCGCGTGTCCATACCAGCTTCACCGGCGCGCGGCCGTTGATCGCTTTCGCGATCGCCGCGGCCTCGACGAGGTAATCGGAAGCCGGGTTGGCGCGGCGGCCGAAGCTGCCGCCGGCGTAGAGCATGTGCAGTTTCACCTGCTCCGGCTTGAGCCCGACGACGCGCGCGACCGCGGCTTGGTCAATGGTCTGGAACTGGTGGCCGTTCCACACCTCGCACGCGTCCGCGCCGAGCTTCACGACGCAGTTCATCGGCTCCATCGCCGCGTGCGCGAGGTAGGGGAACTCGTACGCCGCTTCCAGGGTCTTCGCCGCGCCGGCGAGCGCGCCGCCGACGTCGCCGTCCTTGCGCGCAGGGGCGCCCGGGGTTGCTGCGAGCTTCCTGTACTCGGCCATGATCTCCGCCGTGCCGAGCTTGAACGCGCCGGTCTCGTCCCATTCGACGGCGAGGGCGTCGCGGCCTCTCTTCGCCGTCCAGAAATCGCCCGCCAGCACCGCCACGCCCTGCGGTATCGCCACCACGTCGGTCACGCCCTTGACCGCTTTCGCCTTCGCCGCGTCGAACGATTTCACCTTGGCGCCGAAGCGCGGCGGATGCGCGACGACCGCGGTCAGCATGCCCGGGAGCTTCACGTCCTGGGTGAACGTCGCCGTGCCGGTGGACTTGGCGCGGCTGTCGGTACGCGGCACGCGCTTGCCGATGTAGGCGAACTGCTTCGGCCCCTTGAGCTTCGCGTCCGGCGGGACCGGCTGCTTCGCGGCGTCCGCGGCGAGCTGGCCGAAGCTCGCCTTGCGCCCGCTCGCCTTGTGCAGCACCGTGCCGCGGGAGACGGTGAGCGACCCGGGCGCCACCTTCCAGCGCTGCGCGGCGGCGGAGACGAGCATGGCGCGCGCCGTGGCGCCGGCCTTGCGCAGCTGCTCGTAGGAGTTGGCGATCGCGGTGCTGCCGCCCGTGCCTTGCGTCGGTCCCCAGAAGAGGTTGTTGTAGCGGCCGGCATCGGCGGGCGCGCCCTCGACCCGGATCTGGCTCCAGTCCGCATCGAGCTCCTCGGCGACGAGCGTGGGCAGCCCGGTATAGGTGCCCTGCCCCATTTCCAGGTGCTTGACGATCACGGTGACGCTGTTGTCCGCGCCGATGCGCACGAACGCGTTGGGCTCGAAGGTCCCGGCGGCGATGGTCTCGCCGCCCGCTTTTCCCGGGCCCGCCATCTGCGCCCATGCTCCCGACGCCACGATGCCCAGGGTGAGGCCCGCGCCCGCCTTGAGGAAATCGCGGCGGCTCAGATTGACGATGTAAAGGCTGTCCATGCGCATCTCCTAAGAGTCGGTCACAGAAAGACCAAGTCCAACTAGCCGCCGATGGACGCCGATGGACGCAGATGGAACCAACCCCATGAATGCTTTTCGGTTTTGATTTTCATCGGCGTTTATCTGCGTTTATCTGCGGCTAATGTTTCTTGATTTTGTTACGGGCTCTAAGCGAGCGACGCGCCCGCCTGCCGGATCGCGGCGCGGATGCGGTTGTAGGTGCCGCAGCGGCAGACGTTCCCGCTCATGGCCGCGTCGATGTCGGCATCGCTCGGCCGCTTTTTCGCGCTCAACAGCGCGGCCGCGCTCATGATCTGCCCCGACTGGCAGTAGCCGCATTGCGGAACGTTCTGCGCGATCCAGGCCGTCTGCACCGCCTTGCCGACCTTGGTGGCGCCCACGCCTTCGATGGTAGTGATCCTCTTTCCGGCGACGGCCGAGACGGGGGTGACGCACGACCGGGCTGGTGCACCATCGATGTGCACGGTACAGGCGCCGCATAGCGCCATCCCGCAGCCGTACTTGGTGCCCGTGAAGTTGGCGATATCGCGCAATGCCCATAGCAGGGGCATGTCGTCGGGTGCATCGAGCTGGTGCGCTTTGCCGTTGATGTTCAGGCTGATCATGGAGTCTCCTGGAGGGGCAATACCGGGATGCGCGGTGGACAGGGTGGAGTGTAGGAAAGGAGCGAAAGTTTCCGGTAGCCGATTCCTGCCGGATTCTTGCCTGATTCTGCAAGAACGCAGCCGGCGTCACCGTCGCGCAACCCGGACCGGGTAAACTAAGTGAAACCATCGAATTGGCGGGAACGCGTGCAACGACAAGCCCTTCCGGACGACAGCCTGGACCCCGCCGTCGCGGAGCAGCAGGCGGAGCTGGCGTCGCTGATTGAACGATACACCGGGCGGGACGGGGTGCATCCGACCGCCATCCCCTGCCTGTTCCTGTACCGCTCCTCGACGCCGTCGGATCCGCTCTGCAACGTGCAGGAGCCGGCTTTCGGCATCATCGCCCAGGGCAGCAAGCAGGTGACGTTGGGCGACGACGTGTACGTGTACGGCAGGGCGCACTACATAGTGGTGTCGGTCGACCTGCCTGTCATGGGCCAGGTCATCGAGGCGTCGCCGGCCGCGCCTTACCTGGGCGTCCGTATCGACCTCGATATCAAGCAGCTGGGCACGCTCATCGTGGAAGCGGGCCTGCGCGGGGCCGCCGGCCAGCAGACCGGGCGGGGCCTGTTCGTCAACCGGATCGGCCCGCCGTTGCTGGGAGCGGCGCTGCGCCTGATGCGGCTGCTGGAAAGCCCGCAGGACATTCCCGTGCTGGCGCCGCTCATCCTGCGCGAGATCCATTACCGCCTGCTGCTCGGCGATGAGGGCGGGCGGCTGCGCCAGATGGTCCTGGCCGACAGCCAGTCGCAGCGCATCGTCAAGGCGATCGCCTGGCTCAAGCGCAACTACGCGCGGCCGCTGCGCATCGAGGCCATTGCGCGCGAGCTGCACATGAGCCCGTCGTCGCTGCACCATCACTTCAAGGCGGTGACGGCCATGAGCCCGCTGCAATACCAGAAGCAGCTGCGGCTGCAGGAAGCCCGCCGGTTGATGCTGAGCGAGATGGTCGATGCGGCGACTGCCGGCCATCGCGTGGGCTATGAGAGCCCATCGCAGTTCAGCCGCGAGTACAGCCGCTTGTTCGGCGAGCCCCCGGTGCGCGACCTGGCGCGCCTTCGCGCCAGCTTGCAGGGGCCGCCGCTCCCGGCGGCGTGACTTGCGGATCGCGGCTCGTGACCAGACTCCCGCACTGCGGGGGCTATTCCTTTCGCTCTCCTGCTTTGCTCCTGCACGTCAACGGCGGCCGCCCTGGTCCCGTTTATTCAGGGCAATAAGGCGCTTGACGCCAATACGAATATTCGTATATGCTTGCAATGAAGCACGTGCGCTTCGTGGGGAGCGCGAAAGACGATCTCTCCGCATTTCCCAAACCTGCGCGCGTGCGCGCGGGCCATGAACTGTTCATGGTCCAGGTCGGGCGCGACCCCGACGACTGGAAGCCGATGACTTCCGTAGGTCCGGGAGCGTGCGAGATACGAGTGCGAGATGCAGCAGGGGCGTTCCGCGTGATCTATGTGGCCAGGTTCGAGGACGCCGTATACGTGCTGCACGCGTTTCAGAAGAAGTCTGAGAAGACTTCACAGGCGGACGTGAGACTGGCGCGGCGGCGTTACCGCGACGCGCGCGATCTTGCCAAAGGAGCCGGGCGTGGCTAAGAGAATTACGGAATCGAGCGGAAACATTTTTCTGGATCTGGGATTCCCGCCCCACGAGGCAGAAGTCATGCTGCTGCGCGCAAAGCTGGCGGAAGCGCTGCGCGTGTGGATGGAGCGCGAAAAGCTGACCCAGGCCGAAACCGCGAAGCGCCTGGGCATCAGCCAGCCGCGCGTGTCCGAGATCGTGCGCGGCAAGGTGGAACTGCTGTCCCTGGACTATCTGGTCGGGCTGTGCGCCAAAGCCGGCATCCCGGTCGGGCTGCGGTTGGCGGCCTGAGCGAGAAAAAGGGGTGCGTCCCCTTTTCCCGGGGACGCATCATCTGGGACGCCCCATCCGGTGTGATACACTTATGCTGATTTGTATCACGCAGGCCATCAGCCATGCCGAAATCGCTCCGCCTGGGAACCGAGCTGGAAAAGGCGCTTGACCGCTACTGCGCCGAGACGGGAGAGACCACGAGCACGGTCATACGCCAGAGCGTCGCGGAGTACATCGTGCGCCGCCAGCGCAAGCGGCGCGCGCCTTCGGCATGGGAGCTGGGCAAGGACCTGTTCGGCGCCGATCGCTCGCCGGCCGGAGCGGGCAACGTCTCCGGGCGCGTCAAGATGCTGATCCGCGGCAAGCTCCGTGCGAAGCATCATCGTTGACGCCGGGCCGCTCGTCGCCCTCTTCCACGCCCGCGACGAGCATCATCAGGCGGCCAGGGCCGTCCTCGAATCGAACCCGGCGCTGCTGGTGAGCACCTGGCCGGTGATCACCGAAGCCTGCCACTTCCTGGGGCAGGCAGGCAAGCGCGCGCTGCTGACCTTCATCAAGCGCGGCGCTTTGCGCCCGGAAGCGCTTTCGGTCGAGGACGTGCCGGGACTGGACGAGCTGCTCGCCCGCTACGAGCGGATGGATTTCGCCGACGCCACGCTCGTGCTGATCGCCGAAAGGACCGGCATCGCCGAGATCTTCACGATAGACCGGCGCGACTTCGAGGGCTACCGCACCCGCTCCGGGCGGCGCTTCAAACTGCTGCTGGCGTAGCGTTTCGCGCACCCTTCATCCCTCATCCTTCCGCCTTGCTCTTCAGGTCCCGTCAACCGTCATTGCGCAAGGTCGTTATTTCGCAAAAGAAGGAGCTTGGCGGGTGTATATCAAACCCAGTATAATTCCGTTCAAGCCAGTAATCTGGCTGGACGACAGCCGGAAACGCGTGCGGGACTTTCCTCATGCGGCGCGGCAGCGGGCGGGGTTCGAGCTTTGGGAAGTGCAGCAGGGTAACGATGACTGGAAAGCTCAAAATGGATCGGGGTAGCGGGAATATTTTTGCCGACCTGGGCTTCCCTCCTGGAGAAGCGCAAAACCTTCTCCTGCGCGCGGAACTCATGTCGCAGATCCGGCGCGCGTCCAAGGGGCTGACCCAGGCCGAAGCGGCGCGGAAATTCGGTGTGACTCAACCCCGCATGAACGACCTCCTTCGCGGAAAACTCGACAAGTTCAGTCTCGACGCCCTCGTCAACATGCTTGGGAAAGCAGGCCTGCGTGTCGAGGTGCAGGTGCGGAAAGCCGCCTGAGGCAACGCCGAGAGGATACGGCCGCAATCTCAGCACTCGGAACTCAGCACTCAGCTCCCAAGCTTCAAGCTACAGGCTTCAGGCTTCAAGCTCCACAACGCCTTATCTGGGACGCCCCACCTGGGACGCATCACCTGGGACGCTGCGGCCTCCGACATTCCATCGCGATCGGGAGCCATGCCGCGTCGGCCGCCGAGCGCCACCGGGGGTCGCATCCCCAATGAATTGGGGCCCCTGCTCCGCCCCTCGGCGCTCACCT
>JBIOVQ010000141.1:0-3223 GCA_044867805.1 Burkholderiales bacterium
CAATACGTCTACACCATGCGCCGCGTCGGCAAGACGGTGCCGCCGAAGCGCGCGATCCTCAAGGACATCTCGCTCTCGTTTTTCCCCGGCGCCAAGATCGGCGTGCTGGGCCTGAACGGCGCCGGCAAGTCGAGCCTGCTCAGGATCATGGCGGGCGAGGACACCCAGTTCGACGGCGAGGCCGAGCCGATGCCCAACATGCGCATCGGCTTTCTGCCGCAGGAGCCCCAGCTCGATCCCGACAAGAGCGTGCGCGAGACGGTCGAGGAAGGCCTCGGCGAGATCGCCGAGGCGAAGAGGAAGCTCGAGGCGATCTACGCCGCGTACGCGGAGCCCGACGCCGATTTCGACAAGCTCGCGGCCGAGCAGGCCAAGTACGAGGCCGTGATCGCGGCGGCGGGCGGCGGTGATTCGGAGCACCTGCTCGAGATCGCCTCCGACGCGCTGCGCCTGCCGCCATGGGACGCGAAGATCAAGCCGCTCTCGGGCGGCGAGAAGCGCCGGGTCGCGCTGTGCCGGCTCCTCCTCTCCAAGCCCGACATGCTGCTCCTCGACGAGCCGACCAACCATCTCGATGCGGAGAGCGTCGAGTGGCTCGAGCAGTTCCTCACCAAGTTTCCCGGCACCGTGATCGCGGTCACCCACGACCGCTACTTCCTCGACAACGCCGCGGAATGGATCCTCGAGCTCGACCGCGGGTTCGGCATTCCCTGGAAGGGCAACTACACCTCTTGGCTCGAGCAGAAGGACGAGCGGCTCAAGCAGGAGGAGGCGACCGAGGGCGCGCGCCAGAAGGCGATCGAGAAGGAGCTCGAGTGGGTGCGCCAGAATCCGAAAGGGCGGCAAGCCAAGGCCAAGGCGCGGCTCGCGCGCTTCGAGGAGCTCTCCTCGCACGAATACCAGAAGCGCAACGAGACGCAGGAGATCTTCATCCCGGTCGCCGACCGCCTCGGCGACAGCGTGATCGCGCTCGAGGGCGTGAGCAAGGGCTACGGCGACCGGCTGTTGATCGAGGATCTCAGCTTCGCCGTTCCGCCCGGGGCGATCGTCGGCATCATCGGGCCCAACGGCGCGGGCAAGACGACGCTCTTTCGCATGATCGCCGGCAAGGAAAAGCCGGGCAAGGGAAAGATCGCGATCGGGCCGACGGTGAAGCTCGCGCTGGTGGAGCAATCGCGCGAGGCGCTGGAGGGCGGCAAGAGCGTGTTCGAGTTCGTGTCCGGCGGCGCCGACATCCTCAAGGTCGGCAAATTCGAAATGCCCTCACGCGCCTACCTCGGCCGCTTCAACTTCAAGGGCGCCGATCAGCAGAAGAAGGTCGGCACGCTGTCGGGCGGCGAGCGCGGGCGGCTCCATCTCGCGAAGCAGCTCTCGGCCGGCGCCAACGTGCTGCTGCTCGACGAGCCGTCGAACGATCTCGATGTCGAGACCCTGCGCGCGCTGGAGGAGGCGCTGCTCGAGTTCGCGGGCAGCGTGCTCGTGATCTCGCACGACCGCTGGTTCCTCGACCGCATAGCGACGCACATCCTCGCCTTCGAGGGCGACTCCAAGGTGGTGTTCTTCCCCGGCAACTACCACGAATACGAAGCGGACAAGACGCGGCGCCTCGGCGCGGAGGCGGCGAAGCCGAAGCGGATCCGCTTCAAGCCGCTGAAGTAACCAGCCGCCAGCCGTCAGCCGTCAGCCGTCAGCGCAAACACTCGACGCAAAGGCGCGAAGCCGCAAAGAAGAACAAAAAATGGAACCACAGATGAACACAGATACACACAGATATCAAAACCCAGTGCATTGTTTAGCAGGGGATTCCGTCCGTGTTCATCTGTGTTTATCTGTGGTTAATTCTGCTTTTCTGGATTTTTGAGATGCGTTCTAGTTATTGTTCCTTGGCGTCCTTCGCGGTAAAGCTTTTCTTTTCCTTCGTTCCCTCCGCGTCCTTGGCGGTGAAGCTTTGTAAGGCAAAATAAAGGGCATGAAGTATCGACCGCTCGGCCGCACCGGCCTTTCCGTCTCCGAAGTGGGCGTGGGCGGAGCGGGCATCGGGCAGGTGTGGGGCGCGACGACGGACGCGGAGTGCATCCGGCTCGTGCGCCGGGCGGTGGAGCTGGGCATCAACTTCTTCGATACCTCGCCCATGTACGGCCGCGGCAAGTCGGAGGAGATCCTGGGGCAGGGGCTCGACGGGCTGCGGGACCGCGTCTACGTCGCCACGAAAGTGCGCCTGCAAACCGGGGAAGATCTCGCCGACATGGCCGGCGCCGTGCGGCGCTCGGTGGAGCAAAGCCTGCGGCGGCTGCGCATGGACCACGTGGACGTGCTGCAAATCCACCACCAGCTCGGACCGGAAGGGGGCCAGTACCTGGCGGCGGCCGGGCCGCCGCCCCGTTACGCTTATCGGCTGACGCTGGAGCAGGGCCTGGAGCTCGGCCACGCCATGCAGCGGGTGGTCGAGGAAGGCAAGGCACGCTTCCTCGGCATCACCGCGTGGGACGGGCATCCCGCGGTCATCGAGCCGCTGCTCGCGAGCGGCGTGTTTCACACCGCCCAGATACTCTACAACCTGCTGAACCGGACGGCGGCGTCCGCGCCGCCCGGCGGATTCGACGATGTGGACCAGGGCCGGGCCATCGAAGCCGCCCGCCGGAGCGACATCGGAATCATCTGCGTCCGCGCTCACGCAGCCGGGGCGCTCACGGACCAGCTGGACCGGGAGGTCGCCCCGGACTCCGACGTGGCGCGTGACTTCGCGCGGAGCCGGAAACTCGGCTATCTGAAGAAGGGGGCCTGCGCCACCCTGTCGCAGGCGGCGTTACGTTTCTGCCTCGACAATCCGCACATCGCCACGGTCGTGCCGGGCGTCAAGAATGTGGCGGAGCTGGAGGAAAGCGCCGCATGCTCGACGCTGGCGCGGTGAGCACGCGAGGCGCCAGCCCCGTTCCAATGTTCGTCTTCCAGTGGCGTCGCGGCCGGCAAACTTGAGAAATTGGAGGAGGGCATTGGATCGGGGCCAGCCGTCAGCCGCCAGACGAGACGCAGTACCTGGGACGCTGCACCTGGGACGCTTCATCTGGGATCAGCCGCCAGCTGCTCTCTTCAACGAGTTAGCGTGGTCAGACCCCGCCCCGCCCGGGAGGTCTTTTCCGGACCGACTAGGCATAATATCGCCTGGCGCGGCAGGTGGGCGCGCCGTATTCCGACCGCTTCCTGGGAGAAAGTCATGGACCAC
>JBIOVQ010000142.1:0-33203 GCA_044867805.1 Burkholderiales bacterium
TCGAAGGCGCCGTCGGCGGCGACCCGCGGCTGTATCGTGATCAGGCGGTCGTCGCCGGAGAGCCAGTTGACGATATTCACGCCGAGCAGGAGATTGCCGCCGTTGCCCAGGTAAGCGTTGGAGAGGAAATGGCCGTTGCCCACGACCACCACCCGCTGCCGGCGGGCGCCCCGGTCGCGTTCGAAGGCCACCGCGATCGTGACCGGCCCGGGGAAATCGCGATTCTTGTCGAAGGAAAGCTTCCCCTCCAGGCTCCCGGTCTCGACCCAGCCGCGTGGCGCGACGTCGACCAGGGGGGTCGCGCGCCACTCCTCCAGCTCGGTTACGCCGAGCTGGCGCGCAAAGGGGAACACGGTGTTGCGGTCCAGGGCCATGGTCACCGGGTGGCGGCCGTAGCCGGCCGCAACGCCCACGGCGAACGCGGCCGGGGCATTGAGCTGCGCCGCCAGCGGGTCCACGACGGTGCCGGGCGTCAGCACCAGCCCCAGCATCTCGGCGACGGGCGCGAGTCCGCGCAGCGGCTCGGGATCGATCAGCCACAGCAGGTTGCCGCCGCCCGCGACGTGGCGCCGGACCTTCTGGACTTCGGCGGGGAGCAGGTCCACCTGCGGACTGGCGATCACCAGCAGCGCGGCATTCGCCGGCACCTCCTGCGCCAGCGCCAGGTTGACGCTGCTCAAACGGAAGCCCTTGTGCTCGAGCTGGCGGCCGAACTCGCCCAGGTCGTGGTTCGCCCGGCCGTCCAGCTTCCGCTCGCCATGCCCGTCGAGCCAGGTCACGACGCGGTCGGCGCCGCGCGCGAGCCGCATCAGGACATTGGAAAAGGCCTGCTCGTTGAACTCGGTCAGGTGCTCGGAGCGCTTGCGGTGTTCGACCACCAGCTCGAACGGAGCGCGCACGCCCGCCCGCGCCGCGGCCTGCGGCTGCTCGCGCGGATCCACCAGAGCGAGGGTGATGTCGGGCTTGGCCCGCTGGTAGGGGCGCAGGGATTCCTCGATGCGGCGGTGCACGTTGTCGCCCTGCGCGTTGCGCGCCAGGGCATACGCGGTGACCGCGACCGGGCCGTCCATCCGGCCGAGCAGCTCCAGCGTGGCGGCGGAGAGCGTGTTGCGGTGGCTGCGCGTGAGATCATGCTCGTAGCGGAATTCACGGGCGAGGTACGCGAGCAGCGTCCCCAGCGCGATCAGCAGCAGCACGAACACCCCATGGTGCAGCAGGAGCTCGAGGCGGCGCCGGCCGGTCAGACGCATGGCTGTCACCTCAGACGCTGCGCGTCGAGCCGGCGGATCGCGAGCGTCAGGAAGACGGCAATCAGCAGCAACGAGCAGACGACGGCGTAGGTGTCCAGGATGCCCCTCAGGAAAGGCTCGAAATTCTTCAGCGGCGAAATCACCCGCACCAGGCTGGCGGGCAGCGCGCCGCCGCGCGCGCGCAGGCCGTCCTCCGCCACTTCACCGAACAGCGCCATCGCCAGGAGCGCGATGAAGGCCCCGAACGCCGCGACCATGGGATGCGCCGTGAGGCAGGAGATGTAGACGCTCACCGCCGCAAAGCCGGCGACCATCAACGCCAGGCCCGCGATCAGGCTCGCCAGCAACCCGAAGTCGATACGCGCGCCGATCGACAGCGACAGCGGCATGAGGGTGATCAGCGCAACGATCGCGAACAGGAACACGGCGAGGCCGGCGAATTTCCCGAGCACGATCTCGGTCATGGACACCGGCGCCGACATCAGGAGCACCATGGTCTGGTTGCGCCGCTCCTCCGCCACCAGCCGCATCGCCAGCAAGGGCACCGCGAACAGGAATACGACGAACGCGTTGTAGAAGAAAGGCACCGCGACCGATTCGGTGAGCCCCGGGACATTGGGCAGGCCGACCAGCTGCGGCTCGCGCTGGAGGAACTCGTCGAGCCAGCGCAGGAACAGCAGACCGAGCGTGGCCTGCACCAGGGTCAGCACCACCCAGGCGAGCGGCGAGGCGAACAGCGCCTTCAGCTCCTTTCCCGCGATCGTAAAAATCATGTCAAAGCGGAACCACGAAGGACACAAAGGACACGAAGGTTTTCGTCAATTGTCATTATTTGTTTTCCTTTGTGTCCTTAGTGTCCTTTGTGGTTCAAGATTTTCGATTCTCTTGGCGGCTTGGCGGTTCATTGATTCTCTTCACGGCGGGTGAGATGCACGAACACGTCCTCGAGGCTGGTCTGCGCGGGCGTGAGCTGGAACAGCCCCCAATCGCGCGCCGCCGCCGCCTTCACCAGCGCGTCGGTCGGATCGGCGCCCGGGGCGGACTGGACGCGAAACAGCGTCGGCTCGACCTGCGCCACCGCGGCAGCGCCGGGAATGGCCTGGAGCTCGGCGAGCGCCGGCGGGCGGCGCAGCCCGAGCAGGACGGTGGCGCCGCTCTCGAACTGCTTGAGCGCGGCGATGGTGTCGCTGTAGACGATCTGCCCGTGATGCATGATCTGCACGCGGTCGCAGATCGCTTCGACCTCGGGCAGGATGTGCGTCGAAAGAATGACGCTGTGCCCGCCGCCGAGCTCGCGGATCAGGGCGCGGATCTCGCGTATCTGGTTGGGATCGAGCCCGACCGTCGGCTCGTCCAGCACCACCACGTCCGGCATGTGCACGATCGCCTGCGCGATGCCGACGCGCTGCTGGTAGCCCTTGGACAGCGTGCCGATCAGCTTGCGGCCGGCCTCGGCAAGGCCGCACCGGCGCTTGGCCTCCCCGACCGAGTCCGCGCGGCGCGCCCGCGGCAGCCGGTGCAGCTTCGCCGCGAGCAGCAGGTACTCGTCGACCGTCAGCTCGCGGTAGAGCGGCGGGACTTCCGGGGCATAGCCGATACGCGCCTTGGCCGCGGCGGGCTGCTCGAGCAGGTCGATGCCGCAGATGCTGATCTCGCCGCGCGAGGGCGCGAGGTTGCCCGTCAGCATGTTCATGGTAGTGGTCTTGCCGGCGCCGTTCGGCCCGAGAAAGCCGAGCACTTCGCCGCGCTTCAGCTCGAGCGTGACGTTGTCGACTGCGACGTGGTTGCCGAAACTGCGGGTGAGGCCGCGGGCGGTGATGGTGCTGGCCGAGTCCTGTTCCGGCATCGTGACATCCGGCACGGCGAACCGTGCTTGTGGACTGCCGGAAATATACCTAAACTGTCGCAGTTAATGAAGCTTTTCAGCCAGTTCCGGCCCCACCCGTTTTCCCCGAAGGTTTCGATGAGCGTGCATCGTCGTCTCCTTGCCCTTGCCCTGGCGCTGTGCGCGGCGCTGGCGGCCTGCGCGCAGCCGTCGCCGCGCGGTGACGAAGGCGGCGCGCCCGCGTCGAAGAAAACGCCGCGCGTCGTGATCGCGAAGCCCGAGGCCGGGCGCCCGGCGCTGCCCGACGTCGACCTGTCCGAGGAACTCCTGTTCAAGGTGATGGTGGCGGAAATCGCGGTGCAGCGCGGCCAGCCGCATATCGCCGTGCAGACCTATCTCGAGCTCGCGCGCGCGACCCGCGATCCGCGCATCGCGCAACGCGCCACCGAGATCGCCTGGAACGCGCGCTTCAATTCCGCGGCGCTGGAAGCCGCGGGCATCTGGCTGCAGGTCGATCCGGGCTCGGCGCAGGCGCGCCAGATCATCGCGGCGCTGCTGGTCAACCAGGCGCAGCTCGCGGACACGCAGCCCCATCTCGAGAAATGGATCGCCGCCGACCGCAGCAACGTCGGACAGAGCTTTCTCCAGCTCTCCTCGCTGCTCTCGCGCCACAAGGACCGGCCGGCGGTATTCAAGCTGATGCAGGCGCTGGCGCAGCCGTATCCCGACGTGCCCGAGGCACGGCTGGCGGTGGCGCAGGCCGCCTGGAACGCCGACGACCAGAAGGCCTCGCTTGCCGAGGCGCGCGCGGCGCTGAACCTGCGGCCGGACTGGGAGCTCGCGGCGCTGTTCGCCGCGCAGGTGCTGCAGCGCCGTTCCAACGAGGAGGCCGCCGCCTTCCTCGCCGGATTCGTCCGCGACAATCCCGATGCGCGCGACGCGCGCCTTGCCTACGCCCGGGTGCTGGTCAATTCCAGGAATTTCCCGGAGGCGCGCCGCCAGTTCGAGGCGCTCGTCGCCGACAACCCGGACAACACCGACATCGGCATGGCGGTGGCGCTGCTCGCGATGCAGGCGAGCGACTACGACGCGGCCGAGACGCAGCTCAAGCGCCTGCTCGAGTTGAACTACAAGGACCCCGACGTCGCGCGCTTCTACCTCGGCCAGGTGAACGAGGAGCGCAAGCGCTTCGACGAGGCGCTGAAGTGGTACTCGACGGTCACTCCGGGCGAGCAGTTCATCAACGCCCAGGCGCGTTACGCCGGCGTGCTCGCCAAGCAGGGCAAGCTGCCCGAGGCGCGCAAGCACCTGCAGCAGGTGGGCGGCGCGGGCAGCAGCACGCAGCGCGTGCAGCTCATGCAGGCCGAGGCGCAGCTGCTGCGCGACGCGAGCGCCTACCAGGAGGCCTTCGAGCTGCTGGGCCAGGCGCTGGTGTGGATGCCCAATTCCGTGGACCTGCTCTACGACCGCGCGATGGCGGCGGAGAAGGTGGACCGCCTCGACATCCTGGAAGGCGACCTCAAGAAGCTGATCAAGATACGTCCCGATCATGCGCATGCCTACAACGCCCTCGGCTATACGCTCGCCGATCGCAACCAGCGCGTGCAGGAAGCGTACAAGCTGATCGAGACCGCTCTCAAGCTGTCGCCCGACGACCCCTTCATCCAGGACAGCATGGGCTGGGTGCTCTATCGCATGGGCCGCAATCAGGAAGGGCTCGGCTATCTCGAGCGCGCCTTCAAGCGGCGCCCCGACCCGGAGATCGCGGCGCATTTCGGCGAGCTGCTGTGGGCGGTGGGCCGGCGCGACGAGGCGCGGAAGGTGTGGGCCGAGTCGCTCAAGGACCATCCCAACAACGAGACCCTGCAGGGCACCGTCAAGCGCTTTCTTCCCTGAGGCTCTAGGGAGTATGAGGGGAGTACCCCCTCATTCCTTTAGGCACCCTAAAGCGCTTCCATGAACTTCCTCAAATCGTGCGCGGCGCTCGCGGCTGCCGCCCTGCTCTCCGCCTGCGCCCTGATGCAGCCGGAGCGGCCGGCGGAGCGCGCCCGCGCCTTCGATCTCGTGGGGCGCGTGGCGGTGAACCACGAAGGACGCGCTTTCTCCGGCGGGGTGCGCTGGGAGCACACGGCCGAGCGCGACGAGCTCTGGCTGCTGACACCCGTGGGTCAGGCGCTCGCCCACATCGTCGGCGATACGCAGGGCGCGACGTACACCGGCGCCGACCGCAGCCGGCACACCGCGCGCGATATCGGCAGCCTCACGCGCCGGGCGCTCGGCTGGGAGCTCCCGATCGAGCATCTTTCCTGGTGGGTGCAGGGCGCGATCGCGCCGCGCGCGGTGATCCAGCACGTCGAACGTGACGGGCAGGGGCGGATCGTGAAGCTCGCGCAGGACGGGTGGCGCATCGCCTATGCCCACTACCCGGCGGCAGAGCACGGCGGCCGCCCGCGCCGGCTCGACATTGCGAACGGCGCCCAGGAAATCCGCTTCATCATAGACAGCTGGCGCCGGGACGGCGAAATGCAATGAATCACATGAAACCGCAGATAAACGCGGGTACACGCAGATAATAAAACCCGATGCCTTGATTGGCAGGGGATTTTCCTCTGCGTTCATCTGTGTTTATCTGCGGCTAATCTTGTTTTTCGGTTTTTTGAGATGAGCTCTGCTCAACGCACCTACCCGGCGCCGGCCAAGCTCAACCTGATGCTGCGCGTGACGGGGCGGCGCGCCGACGGCTACCAC
This sequence comes from Burkholderiales bacterium, assembly GCA_044867805.1. Lineage (GTDB taxonomy): Bacteria > Pseudomonadota > Gammaproteobacteria > Burkholderiales > SG8-41 > SG8-41. Next base: position 5,824 of record JBIOVQ010000142.1, read on the forward strand.
CTGCTGCAGACGGTGATCCGCTTCATCGACTACGGCGATACCCTGCGCTTCAGGGTACGCGAGGATGGCGTGATCACGCGCGTGAACGACGTGGCCGGCGTGCCGGCCGCCGAGGACCTCGCGCTGCGCGCAGCGCGGCTGCTCCAGGCGGCCTCCGGCACGCGACTCGGCGCCGATATCCGGCTCAAAAAGCGCCTGCCACTGGGCGGTGGGCTGGGCGGCGGCAGCTCGGACGGGGCAACGGCGCTGCTTGTGTTGAACCGCCTGTGGGGCACCGGGCTATCCCGCCGGTGCCTGCTGGAGCTGGCGCTCGAGCTGGGGGCGGATGTGCCGGTATTCGTCGGCGGCGACAACGCCCTCGCGGAAGGCATCGGCGAGCGCCTGACACCCCTTACCCTGCCCACGGCCTGGTACCTGGTGCTCGAGCCGCCGGTGACGGTGCCAACCGCCCGGATTTTCGCCCATCCTGAATTGAAACGGGACTCAAAACCCATTAAAATCACGGCCTTTTCAGTCGAGCACGCTGGCAACGATCTCGAGCCCGTCGTGTGCCGCGAGTATCCGGAAGTGGCGCGGCACCTCGCCTGGCTGAAGCAGGCGGCGCCGGCCTGGGTCACCGGCTCGGGGGCGTGCGTGTTCGCCGCGTTCCCGACCGAGAAGGCGGCGCGCCGGGTATGGAAGCGGGCGCCCAAGGGCATGCGCGGATTCGTCGCGCGAGGACTGGCGCGGCACCCTTTACGAGCACTGGTCCGCTGAGGCGGAACCGGAATAAGGAACGAGGGATACTCCCCTCGTGCTCCCCTACAACGGGGGGGCCGTTGGCCCGGGTTTGAAAGGAATGAGGGGATACTCCCCTCATCCTCCCCACCATGGGGGCTGTATCCGTGAATTTTGAACTGCCTCTTAATAGGGGAGTCGCCAAGTTGGCTAAGGCACCGGATTTTGATTCCGGCATTCGAGGGTTCGAATCCTTCCTCCCCTGCCCAACGTTGCCGGAAGCGGCGGACGGCCGCTCCGGCATTGGCGGGATCTGATCGAGGTCCAGATGCTGCAGGCACACAAGGGCGAAATCGCCGGCTTTGACCGCCTGATGGTCTTCACCGGCAACGCCAACCCCAAGCTGGCCGGGGACGTCGTCGGGCACCTCAACATCCACCTCGGGCGCGCCAAGGTCGGCCGCTTCAGCGACGGCGAGGTGATGGTCGAGATCCTCGAGAACGTGCGGGGACGCGACGTGTTCGTGCTGCAGTCCATCTGCTCGCCGACCAACGACAACCTGATGGAGCTGCTGGTGATGGTGGACTCGCTGAAGCGCGCCTCCGCCGGGCGCGTCACCGCCGCCATCCCGTACATGGGCTACGCGCGCCAGGACCGGCGGCCGAGCTCGGCGCGGGTGCCGATCTCCGCCAAGGTGGTGGCGAACATGATGAGCAGCGTCGGCGTGGACCGCGTGCTGACCATGGACCTGCACTCGGAGCAGATCCAGGGATTCTTCGACATCCCGGTCGACAACATCTACTCCGGGCCGATCATGCTGGGCGACGTGTGGAAGCACGGCTACGCGGACCTGGTGGTGGTATCGCCGGACGTCGGCGGCGTGGTGCGCGCCCGGGCGCTGGCGAAGCGGCTCGAGGCCGACCTCGCCATCATCGACAAGCGGCGGCCGCGCCCCAACGTCGCCACGGTCATGAACATCATCGGCGAGGTGGAGAAGCGCACCTGCGTGATCGTGGACGACCTCGTCGACACCGCCAACACGCTGTGCGAGGCGGCGGGGGCGTTGAAGGAGCGCGGCGCCACGCGCGTGCTGGCGTACTGCACGCACGCGGTGCTGTCGGGCAAGGCGGTGGAGCGCATCGCCGGCTCGGCGCTCGACGAGGTGGTGGTGACCGACACCATTCCGCTGCACGAGGATGCGAAGAGCTGCAAGCGCATCCGCGTGCTCAGCATCGCGAGCCTGCTGGCGGAGACGATGCGGCGCATCAGCAACGAGGACTCGGTCAGTTCGCTATTCATGGAATAAAAAATCAGCGTCCAGAGTCGAATTCGAACAAGCGAAGCCTTGAGAGTTACAACTGGCGTCTGAAGCCGCTAACACGGCACCGGACGCTGATTTTTGGAGAGTGCGATGAAAATTGAAGTCACTGCCTTTCCCCGCACGCAGCACGGATCGGGTGCGAGCCGCCGCCTGCGCGTGAAGGGGCGCGTCCCCGGCATCGTCTACGGCGCGGACAAGCCCGCGCAGGAGGTCGAGCTCGACCACCACGCGCTGCTGTTCCATCTCAAGCGCGAGGCGTTCCACTCCTCGATACTGGACCTGGCGCTGAACGGCGAGAAATCGCAGGTCCTGCTGCGCGACTACCAGATGCACCCGTGGAGGCAGGAAGTGCTGCACGTGGATTTCCAGCGCGTGGACCGCAACCGGAAGATCCGCATGCGGGTGCCGCTGCACTTCGTGAACGGCGAGATCGCGCCGGGGGTGAAGACCGGCGGCGGCGTGGTGCAGATCGCGATGAACGAGCTCGACATCCAGTGCCTGCCCGACGACCTTCCGGAGTTCATCGAGGTCGACCTCAAGGACATGGAGCTCAACGAAACGCTGCACGCGACCGAGATCGCCATGCCGAAGGGCGTGGAGCCGGTGTCGAAGCTCAAGCACGAGAACCCCTCGGTGGTGTCGGTGCACGTGCCGAAGGAGATCGTGATCGAGGAAGAGGCGCCGGCGCCGGTCACCGAGATCATCGGCGAAGTGCCGGCCGAGGGCGAGGAAGCCGCTGCTGCAGCCGCCGAAGGCGACAAGGGCGAGAAGAAGGAAGCCGGCGCCGAGAAGAAGGAGCCCGCCGCCGCGGCGAAGAAGGAGCCGGTAGCTCCCGAGAAGAAGGAAACCGGCAAGAAAGGAAAGGAATAGGGCACCGCCCGTCAAAAGCCCGCCGTCCGTTGTGGAGCGGCGGGCTTTTTCATTGCGGTAATGTTGAATTTTGAGTGTTGAATTTTGAGTTGACGGCGCTGGCACTCATTCAGCATTCAGCATTCAACATTCAACATTCAACATTCAACATTTCGATGAAACTCATCGTCGGCCTCGGCAATCCGGGGGACAGGTACCAGGCAACCCGGCACAACGCGGGCTTCTGGCTGGTCGAGCGCTTCGCCGCGCAAAGCCACACGGTGCTGCGCAAGGATGCCAAGTTCGAAGCCCTGGTGGGACGGCACGAGGCGAGCGGCGCCTAGCTGATGCTGCCGCAGGGCCACATGAACCTGAGCGGCAAGCCGGTGCAGATGCTGGCGAGCTTCTTCAAGATCGCCCCCGCCGACATCCTGGTCGCGCACGACGAGCTCGATTTCCCGCCGGGGGTCGTCCGGCTCAAGCAGGGCGGCGGCATCGCCGGCCACAACGGCTTGAGGGACATCTCCGCGCGGATCGGCTCGCACGAATACTGGCGGGTGCGCATCGGCATCGGCCACCCGGGGAGCCCGGAGGCCGGCGCCGACTACGTGCTGCACAAGCCCTTGCAGGAAGAGCGCGCTGCCATAGACTTCGCGATCGGGCGCGCGCTCGAGGTGCTGCCGGCCGTGCTGGCCGGCGACCTGCAGGGCGCAATGCTCAAGCTGCACACCGAGGCCGAGCCCCCCAAAGTGGAGCGGCCGACGGCGCCGGACAAGCCGGTGAGGGCTGCGACGGCGGCGCCCGAGAAAGCGAAGAAGGGGAAGAAAGCCGAGCGCGCCGGGAAACCCGGCAAGAAAGGGACGGCCGCCAAGGCCGCGGCGCCCGAGAAGGAAGGCCTGATCAGTTCCTTCCTGAAGAAAATCCTGCCCGGTTCCGACCCGGCGCGCAGGAAATGACCCTCAAGTGCGGTATCGTGGGCCTGCCCAATGTGGGCAAGTCCACGCTCTTCAACGCGCTCACCAAAGCCGCCATCGCGGCCGAGAACTATCCTTTCTGCACCATCGAGCCCAACATCGGGGTGGTCCCGGTGCCGGATCCGCGCCTGAAGCAGATCGCTGGGATCGCCCGCCCGGCCAAGGTTACCCCGGCGGCGGTGGAGTTCGTCGACATCGCCGGGCTGGTCGCGGGCGCCTCGCGGGGCGAGGGCCTCGGCAACCAGTTCCTGGCGCACATCCGTGAAACCGACGGCATCATCGACCTCGTGCGCTGCTTCGAGGACGAGAACATCGTCCATGTCACCGGTCGCGTCGATCCGGTCGCCGATATCGAAACCATCCAGACGGAGCTCGCCCTGGCCGATCTCGCGACAGTCGACAAGACGCTGGACCGCATAACGCCCAAGGCGAGGTCGGGCGACAAGGAGGCGCTCAAATTGGAGGCGGTCCTCGCGCGGGTGCGCGCCCGCCTCGATCAGGGCAAGCCCGCGCGTGGCGCGGCGCTGACCGCGGAGGAGCTGCACCTGCTGCAGCCGTTGTGCCTGCTCAGCACCAAGCCCGCGATCTACGTCGCCAACATAGACGAGCAGGGCCTTTCCGGCAACCCGCTGCTCGACCGCGTGCGCGAGTTTGCCGCGGCGGAGGGCGCTCCAGTGGTGGCGATTTGCGCCAAGATCGAGGCCGAAATGGCCGACATGGGCGACGAGGACAAGCGGGCCTTCCTCGCCGACCTCGGCCTGGAGGAGCCGGGACTCGACCGCGTCATACATGCCGCCTACGACTTGCTGGGGCTGCACACGTTCTTCACTGCCGGTCCCAGGGAGGCGCGCGCGTGGACCCTGCACAAGGGCGACACCGCGGCGCAGGCGGCGGGAACAATACATACGGACTTCGAACGCGGCTTCATCCGCGCGGAAGTGATCGCCTACGAAGACTACATAGCGTGTGGCGGCGAGCAGGGTGCCAAGGAGGCCGGCAAGATGCGCCTCGAGGGCCGCGACTATATCGTCCGCGACGGCGACGTGATCTACTTTCGCTTCAACGTCTGACGGCCAGCGGACGCTTTCGCGCCGGGCCGTCTGCGCGGGATGGAGCGGACGGAGGTCAGGAACAGGAGCCTCGGCTCCCGTACCCTATGCGCGCCGCTCATCCCGCGCCCATCAGGAGGTATATATATATGAAGTCGAATCTCAAGCTGCCGGCGCTGGATCCGGCGCAGGTGCCGGCGGCGACCGGCTCGTCTTACCCGGAGCAGTACAGGGCCACGGTCGCCGGCCGGTCCAAGCGCAGGCTGGGCGACGCCCTTGGGCTCAGCGTTTTCGGTGTCAATCTCACGACGATCAAGCCGGGCGCGCAATCCGCCCTGCGCCACTGGCATTCGGCCCAGGACGAGTTCATCTACATGGTCGAGGGGGAGCTCGTGCTCATCACTGACGGCGGCGAGCAGGTGTTGAAGCCGGGCATGTGCGCCGGCTTTCCCGCGGGAAGGGCGGATGGCCACCACCTGGTCAATCGCAGCGGCCGCGACGCCATCTACCTCGAAGTCGGGGACCGCACGAAGAACGACGCGGTGACCTATCCCGACAACGATATTCTCGCCCCGGCGACCAGCGACGGCTCGCGCCGGTTTACGAAGAAGGACGGCACGCCGTACTGAAAAAAGTGCGCGATGAGTGACGAGTGATAAGTGATAAGGTCAGCTTGCGGCAGCGCCGCAGCGCCTTACCAGCACACATCACGTATCACCCATCACTCATCACGCTTTCGCGGCCGGCGTAGGTGTCCCGCGACCTGACGACGCTGCGAAGCTACAGGCCTCAGTCCAGGCGCCAGGTACTCGCGGGCCCCGAGGGCGAGCGTCGTCAACCGGCGACTAGTCCGTTAGGCACTCTTGCACGGTATCATTGTGAAAAATGTACAGGTGCACCATCACGCGTCAGCATCTGGATGATCCGATGTCGGATATGAGTAAAGCAGCGGGCGGCGCGACTGTGCAAATCCCGCGCGGCCCGATGCGGTATGAAATCGTCGCCGAGCGGCAATATCTGAGAGCGGATCTTTACAACCGCCAGACCGCGGAGGAGACGGGGAAGTTTCTCGCGGCGGTCGCGGAGGAGTGCATCAGGCTCGACTGCTTTCGTGTCCTGATATCGGTTCATGCCTCGAAGCCGATATTTACCCTGGAGAAATACGGGTTTTCGACGTTCATCGAGCTCGCGCTGAAATACTCAGGCAAGATCGCCGTCCTTACGGACAACCCCGAAATGCGCATAGCCCACGAGTACGCCGTGATGCTGGCGCGCCTGCGCGGCGTCAACGCGCGGACGTTTCGGGACGGGGCGGCCGCCGTCGCGTGGCTGGAGAACGGACGCCGATGAAGTGGTCGCCGCATGGTGCCGCTGGCGCCCCGCTGGCGGTTAGCCCGTCCGAACTATTGATCTTCGTGGCAAAAGCGCTTGCCGTGACACGCGCGAACTGTAGCCTTCTTGCCACGCTGCCGGGACCAGCCTGACGAAGGGGCACTGCGGGGCGCACGACGCCCGGGAGCGTTGACGGGCGCCGTTCCACGACTAACCAATTTGAGGCGCAATGGCGTTCAGGATCACCGCCGAATCGGGCTACCTCCGGGCGGAAATGACGGACCGCAGGACCGTGGAGGAAACGCAGGCCTTTCTGCGTGCAGTCGTGCGCGAGAACGCGAAGCATCGCAAGCCGTGCGTCCTGCTCCTGATCCGCCTTTCCAAGCCGGTCTTCCAGGTCGCGGCGCACAGACTCATCGAGCACATCGAGGAGATCTCGGGAACGCCGGGGTGCCGGATCGCCGTGGTCGGCGATACCCGGGACCTCCAGATTTCCCATGAGTACATCGAATTGCTGGCCCGGCAGCGCGGCCTGAACGTGCGCAGCTTCCGGCACGAGGCGGCGGCGCTCGAGTGGCTCAAGGACCAGCGCAAGGCGGCAGACCGCCGCCAGCGGCGGGACCGGCGCGGGCTGTGGGACCGGCGCCAGAACGGCGATCGACGGGGCGGTCAGCAGGCCGGCGACACCGGCCCGGCGGTACTCGAGCCGGCCCGATGACCGGCGGACCCGCCGGTCACGGTCGGGGCTTCGCCTCTTTTTCCGTTACGACCACGCGGTTGCGTCCCGCCGTCTTCGCGCGGTACATGGCGGCGTCGGCTGCCTGCAGCACCTCCAGTCCGCTATCGCCGTGGTCCGGGAACATCGCGATGCCGACCGACAGCGTGATCGGTCCGACGCGGCGGCCGTCGCATTCGATCGCGAGCCCTTGCACACCCAGGCGCAGCTTTTCGGCGCGCTCGCGCAGCGTGACGGGCGAGGCGTGCGCCATGACCAGCACGAATTCCTCCCCGCCGTAGCGGCAGGGGATGTCCTCCGCGCGCGCCAGCGACAGCAGGAGCTGCCCGACCGTGCGCAGCACCGTGTCTCCCGCGGCATGGCCGAACGTGTCATTGAAACGCTTGAAGTGGTCGATGTCGATCATCATCACGCCGAAGGGCTGATCGCTGCGCCGGGCGCGGCTCGCTTCGCGGTCCAGCGATTCCTCCAGGTAGCCGCGGTTATAGAGGCCGGTCAGCGCGTCGCGCAGCGCCTTGTCCTGCAGGCGGCGATTCGCCTGCGTCAGCTCCTTTTCCGCCCACAGCCGTTTCGTAACCTCCTGCCCCAATGCGGACCGCGCGATCTCCAGCTGCTCCGTGCGCTCGGTCATCTGGCGGTGGAGCAGGGCGTTGCGCCGCTGCAACTCCGCCAGCCGCCCGTAGAGCTTGCCGGCTATCTGGCGCAACTGCGCGTCCAGCGGGACGGCGCCCGGGCGCGGTTTCCACGGCCGCGGCAGCGGCCCGGAAAGTGCGGCATTGACTGCTTCCAATAGCGCCCCGGACCCGGTAGGGGTGGTGACGATGCTGGACGCGCCGCAGGCTCGCGCCAGGTCACGCGCCTCGGCTTCCACGTAGGCGTCGGCGAGAAACACTACGCGGGGCTGGGTAAGGCTCGCGTCCGAGCGCAGATGGCGGACCAGGTGGTAGCCGCCCGGCTCGGGCAGCAGGATGTCCGTGAGCACGAGGTCGGGCGCGCCCGCGCGCACGATTTCCAGCGCGTCTGCGCCGTCATCGATTTCGAGCAGGCGGTGGCCATGATGTTCGAGCGCCGCCGCCAGCTCGCGACCGAGAGTCCGTTCATCGACGATCAGAATGGTGGCCATGGTTAGCCCTGGCTTCCATCCCGCCCCTGCCCGGGCGCTCCGTGGCGGCAGCCCGCCCGCAGCGGACCGTTCACCACGTTGATACGGAGTCTGGGGCAACATCGGGCGGCGGCGGAGGCACTATTTCCTCCTGGCCCGTTCGGGTCATGCCAGCAGCATCACCCATGGACATTTTCCGGGCCGGTCAGCTTCGGCGGTGCGCTCCCGGCGGGCAAAGCTGTAGCTGCTCCGCTACCGCGAATCACCGGATCGCTACCTAAATATCAAGCCGGCGCGATAGTGTGGGCTGATGGGTTGCACTATCATCGTTTCCGTTTTCCACAACGTGGCTGCGAGCGACGCTTATGGACGGAACGATACTCATCGTCGAAGACGAACCAGAGATCCAGCACCTGATCGCGGTCAATCTCCAGCACGCCGGCTACCGCGCCATGCGCGCGGCGAGCGTCCCCGAGGCGGAATCGCTGATGCAACGCATGCTGCCCAATCTGGTGCTGCTCGACTGGATATTGCCCCAGACGCTGGGAATGACGTTTGCGCGGCGGCTGCGCGGCGATCAGCGCACGTCGGATATTCCGATCATCATGCTGAGCGGCCGCGCGCAGGAGTCCGACAAGGTCGCCGCGCTCGAAGCCGGAGTGGACGACTATGTCACCAAGCCCTTCTCGCCGCGCGAGCTGCTCGCGCGCATCAAGGCGGTGCTGCGGCGGTCGGCGCCCCAGCGCACCGATGATGTCGCCGAGATCTCCGGCCTGAAGCTTGACCCCGGCCCGCGCCGCGTCACCTGCAACGGCCACGATGTCGAGCTCGGCGACGTCGAGTTCCGCATGCTGCATTTCCTGATGACCCACCCCGAGCGTGTCTACAGCCGCGCCCAGCTGCTCGACCAGGTCTGGGGCGACCACGTCTTCGTGGAGGAGCGCACTGTGGATGTGCACGTGCGCAGGCTGCGCCAGGCGCTCGCGCCGGGTGGCCACGACCGCCTGATCGAAACTGTTCGCGGGACCGGATATCGCTTCCGCCGCTGCCTCGGTTGAGGCCATCGTGCACCGGCAGCTCTCGGGTCGGACGGGGCCGGGCAGAACGGCGCACGGTTTTGCCCTGCCGTTTGCTCTCATGAACAACCGTCTCGTTCGGGTCGCATTGTCGGTGGCCGGCTTCGCGATATTCGCGCTCGCGGTCAGCCTGCTCGCCCGCACCGAAGTGCAATGGGAATTGTGGGCGGCGGGACTGCTGGGCCTGCTTGCCTACAATATAGGGTATCCGGTCCCGTCGTGGCCGCGGTCCCGGGGGCCTGGGGGTTCCGACGCCCGCGCGAGGCCTGGCTTTGAGCAAGACGCCCTCGCGTCGCCGCGCGTGCCGCCGCGGCGCCGCGAGCACGCCGGCCCGACCCCGCGTCCTCTGCCCGAGGGGCTGCCGGCGTCGTACGGGCTCACGATACTCGATCGCGAATTTCGCATCGTGTGGTGCAACGATGCGGCGGCGGTGCAGTTCGGGATCGACGCCCAAGGGGATATCGGCCGGCGCATCGCCGCCGTGTTCCGCCACCCGTCTCTCGCCGAATATCTGGTGGCGGGCGATTTCTCGAAGTCATTGCGCATGCAGGTCGCGGAAGATGCGCCGATACTTTCGGTCCAGTTCGTGCCATATATCGCTTCCGGGTGGCTGCTGCTGTCGCGCAACGTCGCGCGGGCAGCGCGGCTCGAGATCATGCGCCGCGAGTGCATCGCGAACGTCTCTCACGAATTGCGCGCGCCGCTCACGGTGCTGGTCGGCTTCCTCGAGACCGTGCGGGACCTCAAGCCCGGCCCCAGGATGTCGCGCGACTACCTGGATCGCATGGAAGAGCAATGCAGGCGCATGCAGCGCATCATCGAGGACCTGCTGCGCCTCTCCACGCTGGAAGCGGCCTCCGAGCCGTCTCTTGACGAGCGGGTCGGCATCGGGGGCGTGCTGGCCCGCATCCAGGCCGAGGGCGAGGCGCTGTCCGCCGGCCGCCATCGCATCGTGCTGGAGGCGGAGGGCGGTTTCGACCTGCTGGGCGCGGAAAGCGAGATCGCCAGCGCCCTCGGCAATCTCGCCAGCAACGCTGTCCGCTACACCCTGCCGGGGGGCCTGGTGCGGCTCACCTGGCGCGCTTCACCGGCGGGCGCGGAATTCGTGGTCGAAGATACGGGTATCGGCATCGAACGGCGGCACATTCCGCGCTTGACCGAGCGCTTCTACCGGGTGGACCGCGAACGCTCATGTCACGCGGGCGGCACCGGGCTCGGGCTTGCCATCGTCAAGCAGGTGTTGACCCGGCACCAGGCGACGCTCGAGATCGAGAGCGAGCCGGGCAAGGGCAGCCGTTTCACCGCGCGATTCCCCGCGCAGCGCATCGTCGCCGCCACTGCTTCGCTGAATCGCGCTACCGCTTAGTTAGGCTGCGCCCTTCGCGCAGCCGACCTCATTCGACGGTCGCGCTCTTCGCGAGGTTGCGGCGCTTATGGCTCCGGCCGTGCGCGTCCAACCCAGCACGGCACCGCCGATGAACGCAGATGAACGCGGATCGAATCGAAAGACCCACCCATCAGTCGGAACACGGATCCACGTTTATCAAAGGTCGGCTTGGATTGTGCTCGATGGGCAGGCCTGAGGAATCTACAGCCAGATTTGAACGCGGATGACTTCCTGTTCAACGCAGATCCGGAACGAAACCCAAACCACCAATGGATTGCTACAGCGTATCTGCGTTAATCGGCGTTAATCGGCGGTTGCTTTACTCTACAGTCACGGATTTGGCAAGGTTGCGGGGCCGATCAACATCGGTGCCTCGCTCCAGCGCCGCATGATAGGCGAGCAGCTGCAACGGCACCGTGTGCAGGATGGGAGAGAGCATGCCCGCGTGGTCGGGCATGCGGATGACATGGACGCCGTCGCCCCCCGCGAGCTCGGTGTCCCGGTCGGCCATGATGTAGAGCTCGCCGCCGCGCGCCCGCACCTCCTGCAGGTTGGACTTGAGCTTCTCCAGCAGCGCATCCCTCGGCGCGATCGCGATCACCGGCATCCGCGCATCGACCAGCGCCAGCGGGCCGTGCTTGAGCTCGCCCGCCGCGTAGGCTTCGGCGTGGATATAGGAGACCTCCTTGAGCTTCAGCGCGCCTTCCATCGCGATCGGGTGATGAGCGCCGCGGCCGAGGAACAGCGCGTGCTCGCACCGCGCGAATTTCCGCGCCCATTCTTTCACCTGGGCCTCGACATGGAGCACGTTGGACAGCGCGGCGGGCAGGCGCCGCAGATCGTGGAGCAGCGCCGCCTCGCGCTCGACTGAAAGCCGCCCGCGCAGCCTGGCGAGCGCCATCGCCAGCAGCAGCAGGGCGGCGAGCTGGGTAGTGAAGGCCTTGGTCGACGCCACCCCGATCTCGGGACCCGCGCGCGTGAGGAACCTGAGATCGGTGGCACGGACCAGCGCCGACTCCGCCGCGTTGCAGATAGCCAGGCAATGGCGGTGGCCCAGCGCCCGCGCGTGGTGGAGCGCGGCGAGCGTGTCGGCGGTCTCTCCCGACTGCGAGATGGCGATGACGAGCGCCGCCGGGTCCGGCACCGATTCGCGATACCGGTATTCGCTCGCGATCTCGACGTTGCAGGGGATGCCGGCCAGACCCTCCAGCCAGTAACGGGCAACCAGGCCCGCGTGATAGCTCGTGCCGCAGGCGAGGATCAGCGCGGCATCGATGTCCGCCAGAACGCGCCCGGCGTCCGGACCGAACAACTGGGGCGGGACCGCATTCGCGCCTGCGGCCAGTTCCAGGGTATCGGCGACCGCCCGCGGCTGCTCGAAGATTTCCTTCTGCATGAAATGCCGGTAGGACCCGAGTTCCACCGCCTGGGGGGAGAGCCGGCACTCGTGCAGCGGCCGGTCGACGGCATGCCCCGCCGCGTCGACGATACGCACGCCGCCGACGCTCACCTCCGCGCAGTCGCCTTCCTCGAGAAGGATCATGCGCCGGGTGACCTGGAGCAGCGCGGACGCGTCGGAGGCGATGAAATTCCCGTTCTCGCCCAGACCCAGCAGCAGGGGAGCCCCCCTGCGTGCGACCACCACGCGCGTCGGGTCGGCCTCGGCGATCACGGCGATCGCGTAAGCGCCGGCAAGGCCGGCAGCGCTGCACCGCACCGCCTCGAACAGCCCGCTGCCCGAGCTGATGTGCGAGTGCACCAGGTGCGCTATGGTCTCCGTGTCGGTTTCGGACGAGAATTCGTAGCCGTCCGCGCGCAGCTTGCGACGCATCTCCTCGTGATTTTCGATGATGCCGTTGTGCACCACGGACACGCCGCCGCTCACGTGCGGGTGGGCGTTCGTTTCGGACGGGGCGCCGTGCGTCGCCCACCGGGTGTGCGCGATGCCGATGCTCCCCGCCAGGCCCAGTTCACCCGCCCGCCGCGCGAGCTCGGCCACCCTGCCGGCGCTGCGCACGCGCTTGAGCGACCCGTTCACGACGGCGATACCGGCCGAATCGTAGCCGCGGTATTCGAGCCGCCTCAGGCCTTCGAGCAGTATGGGGACGATGTTATCCCGGGCAACGGCTGCGACGATCCCGCACATGCGCTTATCTTCCTAGAGCACGTTCCAATGCAACCGCCGATGAACGCCGATGAACGCAGACTTGCTGCAACAACCCCTTGTTGCGTTCGCGTCCCCGATCGGCGTTGGTCCGGGCGTCATCTTCGGTTCAGGTCTGTCCTGCATAGGGCTGTCTGGCGCTCTCTAGACGGTTCAGGCGGTGTTCAGAGGTAATGGCCAGGGCCGACCGACCGACGATAAACACGACTGAATATCCATGTTGATGGCTTCTCTTGGATTCGATTCAATCTGCGTTCATCTGCGTCAATCGGCAGATGCGTTTAACGGCCTTCTCGGCGAGTCGAGCAGCAGAATCGCGGCGCTGGTGGAGGTTGCGGCGCAGACATCCACGAGAAAATCCGCAGCGTCGGCCACCCGTCCCGGCAAGCCCGCCTGGTGCAGCTCATCGAGCCCGCCAACGACGACCACCGCCGCGAGCACCGCAAGGGGCATGCGGCCCGCGGCCGCCGTCCATAACAGCGCCGTGAGTGCGGAATAGAACAGGAAATGCGCGATCGCGTCCCGAGGCGGCTCGAACAGGCCGGCCGCCGACGGTTGCGCCCCCAGATAGAACAGCTGGAAAACGAGGGCCGCCGCCAGCGCGAAGCAGAAGCTCCGCAGGACGAGCAGAGTGGATCCGCCGCCCGCTGTCATCGTCAGCGCGCTCCTCACGCCCGGTGGTACGCGTCCTCGATGCGCACGATGTCGTCCTCGGCGAGGTACGCGCCGGTCTGGGTCTCGATGATCTCGAGCGGGATCTTCCCGGGATTTTCCAGCCGGTGCCGCGTGCCCACGGGGATGTAGGTGGACTCGTTTTCCGTCAGCAGCAGGACCTCCTCGCCGCGGGTGACGCGCGCCGTGCCCCTCACCACCACCCAGTGCTCGGCGCGATGGTGGTGCAGCTGCAGGGAGAGGCTGGCGCCCGGGTGGACGGTGATGCGCTTGACACGGAAACGATCGCCCGCGTCGACGTCCTCGTAGTGCCCCCACGGACGGCGCACGACGCGGTGCACGCTGCACTCCTGCCGGCCGCGGGATTTCAGCCGCTCCACGGCCTCGCGCACGCTCTGGGCTTCACGGCGGTCCGCCACCAGCAGCGCGTCCGGCGTCTCCACGATCACCACGTCGCGCAGGCCGATGCCGACCACCATGCGGCGGGTCGAATGGACGTAGCTGTTCGAGACGTCATCAAGGTGCACGTCGCCCTCGGCGACGTTGCCCTGCGCATCTTTCTCCGAGCTGTCCCACAGCGCGTTCCAGGATCCGATATCCGACCAGCGGAAGGCGGCGGGGACGACCGCGGCCGCGTCCGTGTGCTCGAGCACCGCATAGTCGATCGAAATGGAGCGGCAGCGCGCAAATGCCGCGGCGTCGATGCGGCAGCAGCCGTGGTCCTCGACGAGGCTGCCGGCCGCGTCCTGGCACACCGCCTCCAGCTCCGGCTGCAGGCGCCTCAGCTCGCTCACGAAGCGCGCGGCGCTGAACAGGAAGATTCCGCTGTTCCAGTAGTGCCGTCCCGAGGCGACGTAGCGGCGCGCGATCTCGACCTCGGGTTTCTCGACGAAGCTCTCGACGTGGTAGCAGCCTTCGAGTGCCGCGAGCGACTCGCCGCGCTCGATGTAGCCGTATCCGGTCTCCGGCCAGCGCGCCTCGACGCCGAACACCACCAGCCGTTGCGCCTGTGCGGCCGCGGCGCCGAGGGCCACCGCCCGGCTGAATGCCTCCTCGTCCACGATATCGTGGTCGGCGGGAAGCACGAGCATCAGCGCGTCGGGGTCGTCGCTCAACAGGCTGATCGCGGCGACGGCCGCCGCGGGCGCCGTATTGCGGCCGCAGGGCTCGAGATAGATGTCGAGCGGCGTCACGCCGGCCGCCTTCAGCTGATCGAGCACGAGGAAGCGGTGCTCCTGGTTGGTCACGATCGACGGCGGCTGCAGGCCGTCGATCCCCCGCAGGCGCCCGAGCGTGCACTGGAACGGCGTGCGCCCTCTCAACAGCGGCAGGAACTGTTTCGGGCAGGCCTCGCGCGACATGGGCCACAGGCGTGTCCCCGAGCCCCCTGACAGTATCACCGGATAGATATGCACGCGGGGTTTCTCCTATTGCGGCGGGGCCTCATTGGCTCAGTGCTCGTTTGCCCTCTGCAGCACGAAGACGATCGTTTTCAGCACGATCTGCAGGTCGAACCGGAGCGACCAGTTGCGCAGATAGGCCAGGTCATACTCGATGCACGTCTTCGTTTGTTCGATGCTATCGGGTTCGCCGCGCAGGCCGTGTATCTGCGCCCAGCCCGTGATGCCCGGATTGACCTTGTGCCGGATCATGAACCCGTTGATCAGCTTGCGGTACATCTCGTTGTGCGCGACGGCGTAAGGACGCGGCCCGACCACGCTCATGCGCCCCTGCAGCACGTTGATGAACTGGGGCAGCTCGTCGAGCGAATATCGCCGCAGGAATGCGCCGAAGGGCGTCACCCGGGAGTCGTTGCGCGTGGCCTGCCTGATCACGTCGCCGTCCTCGAGAACGGTCATCGTGCGGAATTTGTAGACGATGATCTCCCTGCCGTCGAGGCCGTAGCGGCGCTGCCTGAAAATTGCCGATCCCGGAGAGCCCAGCTTCACGCCGATTCCGATGGCGAGCATCAGCGGGGAAACCAGCACCAGTATCAGTGAGGCGAGCACGAGGTCGCTCACCCGCTTGATCAGGCCGTTGATTCCGTAGAACGGCGTTTCGCACACCGCGACGACCGGCATGCCCCCGATCGCGTCCATGCGCGCCTGGATCAGGTCGTAGAGAAAGATGTCGGGCGCGAAATAGATCGACGCCGTCGTGTCGCGCAGCTCGTCGAGGAGCTTCAGGATGCGCGGCTGCGACGCCATGGGCAGCGTGATGTAGATCAGGTCCACGCGGTGCTTCTTCACGTATTCGGCGAGCCCGTCGAAATCGCCGAGAAGCTCGCCCGCCCCGACGCCCCGCACGCGCTCGACCCCGCGGTCATCGAAGAAGCCGGCGCAACGGATCCCGAGAAAGGGGGTCGCCCGGATGCGCTCGGCGAGCCGGGCGCCGAGCTCCCCCGCGCCCGCGACGACCGCGACCCGCTGCATGCCTTCCGCGGAGAGCAGCCGGGGCAGGAGCGCGGGCAGGACGACGTGCGCCGCAAGCTGCGCGACGGGAGTCGCGAGCACCCAGGTGAGCAGGACCCGCATGTCGAAGAAGACGAGGGTCTGCGTGGTCCAGCCGAGAAGGAGCAGAAGCGCTACGACCACGGTCCAGCTCACCGCGACATCGCCGGCCTGGCCGCGAAGGCTCGTGCCGGCCGGGGAGTTGCCCGGGAACGTCAACGAGAATACGAGAAGCGCGAGGATGAGATGCGCGCCGTCGAAGGGCACGCCATGCGCCAGCACCGAGACCAGCAGCGAGCCGACGGCCACCGCGGAATCGAGCGACGCCCGCAGCATCGCCGATGGCGCAAGCTGCCCATGCAGGAGGCGCGGCTGGGTTTCGCGAGCAGTTATCAAGGTGCGGTTTGTATCGAGCGCGGCCACCGGGCAGCCGCCACGCGCGAGCAAGATAATTCGCTCAGGTGACGGCGGCGGTATGGCTGCGGATAGCCCCATCAGACTACGGCGCGGATCGCCGGGCGGGCCGCGGCACATGTAGTGATACCGCCACGCAGAATCGCCGCGCGACTACAGGAGAATCCAGCAATCGCGATAGCGGCGCATCATCCCGATGTCCTATGATCGAACCGGACCATTGCATCCGGAGTGAGTAGCGTGCGCGTGGAGCTGCGCTGTCATTCGAACGTTCTCCGTCGGGCCGGGGGCGCGGCCCGGCGGTGTGCGGTCGGCCGTGGCGACCTTCCGCTGCGGCGACCCCGCCAGGCGCGGTGCGGACCATGCGCGTAGAAGACGACTCGCAGACGCTCGCGCCGCGGCCGCCTTGGCTTAACGAGCTCCAGAATCCCCCGGCCGTGGAAGGTGCCACGGCCGGCAGCGCCGACCGCCTGGCTTCGCTCGAGCTGGAATCGCTCGTGCTCAACCTGGATGGCGCGCTCAGGGTGCGGGTCCGGCATCAGCTCTTCAACTGGACACAGGGCGCGCTCCAGAACCTGATCGCGCATGACCTGCTGATCTGCGCCCTGTGCCACGACCGCACGGCGTTGCAGCATGTCGACAGCTTCTCGACGGCTCCCGTCGAGCCCGCGCATTTCAACGAATTGTTCCGCCAGGACGCATCCCTGGTGCCGGCCCTGTTCAAGGCGTGGGAGGAGAACCACTGCCAGCCGGTCGTTCTCGACGTCGGCAACGGCGATCACCACGCCGGCGGCCCTCTCGCGCGGGAGCTGGCGCGGCTGGGCGCCAGCAGCATCGTGGCGCATGGAACCCACGATACCGCCGGCCAGGTGGCGAGCCTGTTTACCTTCGCCTCCCGGCCGGGCGCGGTCGGCGCGCGGCAGCTCTACCTCGCCGAGGTGGTCGTGCCGTTCCTGCATGCCGCCTGGATGCGCACCCAGGTCAACTGGCAGTCGAAGAACCCCGGCGCGAAGCAGGCGGAGACGGGGCTGGTCACCTCGCGGGAGCGCGAGGTCCTCGAGTGGATGTATCGCGGCAAGAGCAACATCGAGATCGGGATAATCCTCGGCATCAGTCCGCTCACCGTGAAGAATCACGTGCAGAAGATCCTGCGCAAGCTCGACGTGCTGAACCGCACGCAGGCCGTCGGGAAGGCGCTGGCGCTGCGCATCCTGAATACCTAGGAACCCGCGCCAGAGGTAGAGGTGCCCGCGCGGCCCCGGTCGGGGCACGCTCCACGCCAGTGGACGCGACCGCGACGCGGGTTCCTGATGCGCGCATTGCGCGCCGCCTACTCGAAAATCGGCGCCGTATTTAGCCCGCATGTCCCCGGCGCCCATTTACCGCTCGACCCTGAGCGGGTTCCCCCGTTCGCCACTCCTGAAGCATGCGGGCTAGTTCCAACGAGCTATCCGTGCCGGCAGCGGAGCCGCGACCGCTGCTATGCCAGCTCCTTATGCTCGGGAGCTCTTGCCGGTGGAATTGACCGCCGGGGGAGACTGCCGGGGCGCCGTGACCAATCAATACTCGGAATGCAATCTTGCATCGTGCGTCGGTAATCGGGCGTTGCGCTGGCTGAGCACCGTGCTCGTATCCGCCGCCGTGCTCGTACCGGCGACGGACGCCGCCGCCCTGTGGGATGACAAGCTCGAGCTGTTCGTCGCGGAAACGGTCACCTCCGACGACAACGTGTTCCGCATCTCCAGCCGGGCCGACCCGGTTGCGATCGTGGGCTCGCCCTCGCGGGGCGACACCTACACCACCACGTCACCCGGCTTCAATCTCGACATCCCGTACAGCCGGCAGCGCTTCGTCGGCGGCATGAAGTGGAATTACACGCGATACAACCGCTTCAAGGTGCTCGATTTCGACGGCCACGAAGGACGGGCGGCGTGGCGGTGGCAGGCCGGCAACGATCTGTCCGGCCAGCTCGGCTACTCGGAGACCCTGGCCCTGGAGTCGCTTGCCAATTCCCGCGCCGGCATGCTGACCGGCACGCCCAACTCCCTCGAGACGCGGCGCGCGTTCCTCGACGCGAGCTACCAGCTGACGCCGCGCTGGCAGTTGCGGGGCGATGTGAGCCGGCTCGATCAGGACAACGGCCTCGCCACGCGGGCGATCAACGATATCATCATCGAGGGCGCGGGCCTCGCCGTGAGCTACGTCACGCCCGCAAAGAACCAGGTCGGCCTCGGCGCGCGGGTGGAGGAAGGGCGCTATCCGAACCGGCCGGACCTGGCGGCGAACCCGTTCGTCGACGCCTACCGGCAGTACAACGCGGACGTCATCGCGGACTACACGATCACCGGCCATTCGCGCGTGCGCGCACGGGCGGGCTGGGTGCGCCGCAGCAACGAGCAGCTGGCGCAGCGCGACTTCGACGAAGGGGCGTACCGCGTCGACTACGACTGGCAGGCGACCGGAAAACTCGCGGTCAACGCCGTGGCGCGGCGGGAAGTGAGCCCGTTGGACGAAACCTATTCCAGCTTCGTGCTGCTTACAGGGTTCGCGCTCAACCCGACTCTGCGGCTGACCGAAAAGACCGCCGCGGCATTGAACCTCGAGTACAGCTCGCGCGACTACCTTGCCGATCCCCTGCTGCTGCTCGCGCCATCGCGCACGGACTGGGTGCGCACAGCGGCGCTGAAGTTGTCCTACCGGCCGCTGCGCTCGGTCACGCTGGAGATGCTGCTGGGCCGCCAGACGCGCTCGTCGACGTTCCCGCTCGGCGACTACGAAGCCGATGTCGCCAGCGTCATCGTGCGCATCGGAATCTAGTGCCGTTCCAACCTGTTTCTCCGCGTGCCGGCCCCGTCTCTACCGGGGGCAGTTGGCCGCAGAAGAGACGATTGGCCTGGCGTGAATCAGTTGGATCGGGACCAGCGGGAAACCGGCCGCGTCCGCGGGCGGGTCAAAAAAAAGCCCGGTGAAGCATCACCGGGCCGTGTAGATGTCACAGGGGAGGGTGAGGAAGACATCTACGCGTTCCATCATAGGCGGTCGCACTCCGCTTCTCTATCGCGGATGAACGATTTTCTTGTGGCGGAGAAACTATCCGCGGTAGTTGCGCAACTACAGGCTCGCGGTCCCGCCACGCCAATAGTTCCATCGGGGCATGCACGGCTGCTGCGCCGGCGAACCTGTGTAATGGGGCGCGCATAACTTGACCCGCATCCGGGCGAGAGCCGCGCGCCGGCTCTCAGGAGGCAACATGAACCCGCTCAAGGTGCTGCTGCTGGTGATGGTATCCACGGGACTGGTGTGCTCCGCGTTTGCCATCGAACGCAATCCCGACACGCCTGGGCCGGCCGCCAGGAGCACGGCCGAAGCGAACGGCGCCCCGGGGGCTTCGATCCCCGCTGCGCCGGTGACCGAACTCGGCTTGCCCGCCGAAGCGAGCTACCGGCTGGCGAGCGCTGCGGCGATCCGCTACGCGGCGGCCGACGGCAACCGCATCGGCGCCAGGGCCGCTGCCAGCGTGGGCGGCGTCGCCGCGCCGCAAACGGTCAGGGCCGACACCACGTCGCGAGGGTTCCGTTTCTCGCTGGCGGCAATGCCGGAACCTACCGAGTGGATGCAGTTGCTGTGCGGCCTCGTGGTCGCGGGATTCATCGCGCGGCGCAGAACGAACGTCGTGCCCGATTGATCGCCGTCGCGGGCCCGGCCGCGGGCCGACAGGCACCCGGCGCCGCGCGCGAGGCGGGCCGTTCGGCCGTTGTGCGGGGCACCAGCCCGGACGAGAGCATAGCTACGTGACCCGGCAATCCGAAATACGAGCTCTCCAGCCGTCGGAGCTTTTCCGAATGGCGGCAGCGCGGCTCGCCGTCGCGGCGGGTCTCGCGCTGATGGCGTTCGCACTCCCGGGTCACGCCCAATCGCGCGAAACGCTCGGGCCGGGCGACAGTATACGGATAACGGTTTTCCAGAATCCGGACCTCACCACGGAGACGCGCGTCTCCGACGGCGGCACGGTTGCGTTTCCGCTGGTCGGCGAGGTCGCGCTCGGCGGGCGCACTCCCACGGAGGCGGGGGCTCGGATCGCCGAGCAACTGAAGAAGGGGAACTTCATCAAGAACCCCCAGGTGACCGTTTCCGTGCTCCAGGTACGCAGCCGGCAGGTTTCCGTGCTCGGCCAGGTCGCCCGCCCCGGCCGCTACCCGCTCGACGATACCAGCGCGAAGCTGACCGACATCCTGGCGCTGGCCGGAGGAATCAGTCCCGCCGGCGACGACAGCGTTACCGTCATGACCCGGCGCAACGGCACGGTGGAGAAGTTCCAGGTCGATGTGGCGCAGATGTACCGCGGCGGCGATTTGGCGCCGAACGTCGAGGTGCAGAACGGCGACACGATATTCGTGCAGCGCGCGCCCGTTTTCTACATTTACGGCGAAGTGCAGCGCGCGGGCGCCTACCGCCTCGAGCCCAGCATGTCGGTGATCCACGCGCTGTCCCTGGGGGGTGGATTGACCGCGCGCGGCACCGAGCGCGGTCTCAGGATACACCGCCGGCAACCCGACGGGACGGTGAAGAGGCTCGACGCGGCGCTGACCGATACGCTGCAGGCCGACGACGTGATCTACGTCAAGGAAAGCCTGTTCTAGGGACTTGTGACAGCATGAGCCTCGAACTCTTTCTCTCGGCATTGCGCGCGCGCATCGGCGTTTTTGCGCTCGTGCTCGTCGCCACCATCCTCGCCGCCACGGTGGTCAGCCTGGTGCTCCCGAAAACCTACAGGGCAACAACTTCTCTGCTGGCGGACATCAAGGATGAGCAGCAGTCCCTGAGCAACGTGCTGCGTCCTTTCACGGGCCCGCAGGAGCGCATGAACTACATGCAGACGCAGATTGATGTCATCACCAGCCCGATAGTGGCGCGCAAGGTGGTGCGGGACCTGAAGCTCGCCGAGGACCCCGGGCGGCGGGCGAAGTTCGAGCAGGAGACGGGCGGCAGTGGATCGATCGAGGACTGGCTGGGAGACAGCCTCCTGAAAAATCTGAAAGTGGAAACGTCGCAGAGCAGCATCATCCAGGTCAACTACTCCTCCCGTGATCCGGCATTCTCCGCGGCTGTCGCCAGCGGGTTCGCCAAGGCCTACCTCGATACGATACTCGAGCTGCGGGTGGAACCGACGCGACAGGCGGCGGTGTGGTTCGACGAGCAGTTGAAGAGCCTGCGGGCCAATCTGGAGGACGCCCAGGCCAGGCTGACGGACTTTCACCGGCAGCATGGAATCGTCTCGGCCGACGAGCGCTACGACGTCGAGAATGCCCGGCTGGGAGAGCTGTCGAGCCAGCTCGTGAAAGCGCAGGACCAGACGTTCGACTTGAAAACCCGGGAGCAGGGCGCCCGCGAGGCCCTCAAGCGGGGCGCGTCCCCGGACAAGCTGCCGGACGTTATCAGCAATCCGCACATCCAGAAACTGAATTCGGAGCTGCTCCTCGGGGAAGCCAGGCTGGAGCAACTGGCCACGCAGTATGGGGCCAACTATCCGCTCTACCAGCGCCAGCAGTCCGAGAACCGGGCTCTGCGCAAGAGACTCGACGCCGAAATGAGGAAAATCGTCGCAGGACTGGAGAATTCAGCGCGCCAGAGCCGCCAGCGGGAGGCGGAACTGAGGGCGGCGATCGCGGCGCAGCGCGCCCACTTGCTCGAGGACAAGGTGAACCGCAACGAGCTGGCCCTGCTGGCGCGCAACGTCGAGACCGCCCAGCGGACCTACGAGACCGCCTTGCAGCGCTCCGTCGTGAGCCAGGTGGACAGCCGCGCCAGGCAGACCAACGTCACTCTGCTCAACCCCGCGGCCGTGCCGCGCGAGCCCTTCCGTCCCAGGATCGCGCTCAACATCGCGCTGTCGGTGGCCATTGGAGGCATGCTCGGCATCGGGATGGTGATTCTGAGCGAGCTGCTGGACCGGCGCGTGCGCCTGAGCAGCGATCTGGACCACGGGCTGGATGCGCCCCTGCTCGTCGTCCTCAACGGCCGCCCGTCCGCGCTCCCGCCCCTGCTCGGCGCGCCGTCTGCTGCCGGCGGACGCGCTTTGCCCAGCCCGGGCTGAGGGATGCCGGTGAAACCCCAGGAAAACGTGCTGCCGATCGAGGGGTCGGGCCGCGTCGTTGCGCGTTACGACCGCCGTCTCGGCAGCATACTCGCCGAACAGGGCAAGCTCGGCCCGCGGGACGTCGAGCGGTTGCTGGAGCTGCAGCAGAGGGACGGATCAAGGTTCGGCGAAGCGGCGCTGCGCGCGGGGTTGATCTCCGAGGACGATCTGCGCAGTGCGCTCGCCAGGCAATTCGACTACCCCCATCTCCTGCCCGGCACGGGCGGCATCAGCACGGAAATCGTCGTCGCCTACGAGCCGCTCCACCCCCGCGCCGAGGAGGTGCGCGCGCTGCGGACCCAGCTGCAGATCCGCTGGTCCAATGCCGGGATCCGGCACCGCGTGCTCGCTGTCGCCAGCCCCGGCCCCGGTGAAGGGCGCAGTTACGTGGCCGCCAGCCTCGCCGTCGCTTTCTCGCAGCTGGGCGAGCGCACGCTCCTGATCGACGCGGATCTGCGCGCCCCGCGGCAGCACCGCATCTTCGACGTCCCTGACCGCATCGGCCTGTCGGCGGTCCTTTCCGGCCGCGCCGATCGCGGCGCGGTGGTGCCGGTGTCAAAATTCGGGGCGCTTTCGCTCCTGCCCGCCGGCGCGCCGCCGCCCAATCCACAGGAGCTGCTGTCGCGCCATACGCTTGCCACCCTGCTCGAGGAGTTGCGGAGCGATTTCGACGTGATCCTCTTCGATACGCCGCCCGCGAAATACTACGCGGATGCGCAAAGCATCGCGTTTCGCGCCGGCAGCGTCATGGTGCTCGCGCGCAAGGACCACACCCGCCTCGCCGACACGACCGGCGTCATCGGGAATTTGAAGGATACGGGCGCCCGCATCGTCGGTACCGTACTCAACGTATTCTGAGCCGGGGCGGCTGGAATGTTCCTGGTCCTGGCACAGCGCGGGCGGGGCGCGACGCGCCCATGACGATGGCTGCCGGCTCCCCAAACGCTCCGCAACCAGCGGCACAGATCCGGGCCCGGCTGCTTCACGGGCTGGCGGATCTGTGGCGGCCGCGCGCGGCGGTGTTCGCCGGCGGCGGTTCCGACGAGGATGCGAGGTCGTGGCGCCGCATTGCGTCCAGGCTGTCCGTGCCAGCCGGCGTTGTGTTGCTCGGCATCCTCTGGGGAGCCGCGATCGCGGTCGCCGACTGGAACGCGTTGTTGCTGGCCGCCTCGCTGGTCGGCTGTGCTTTCATCCTGCGTGATTTTCGCATCGGGGTGGTGTTGCTCATCCTGTTGCTGCCGATCTCGAGAAGCTACATGTTCCCGCACGCGATGCTCGGGATTACGGGCCTCAATCCCTTCAACGTGCTGCTGGTCGGGACGCTCGGCTCGTGCCTGCTGCAAGGGCTGTTCGACGGCAGCATCCGCCGGTTCATGCCGCGCCCGCTGCTCTGGCTCTATCTCGTTCCCTTCCTGGTTGCCGGCGCGCTGGGATCGCGCCATGTCGGCGACATCGCGTCTCACTACTTCATGCAGGAAATACTCGAGTTCTACGACACGGCCGGCTATATCCGCGAGGTAGTGGCCAAGCCGCTGTTGATGCTGGTATTCGCGCTGCTGGTCGGGGCCGCCGTGGCGAAGTCCGAGAAGCCGGAAAAGTTCCTGGCCCCCATGCTGATCTCGATCTGGGTGATGGGCTCGCTGGGCATCGTATTCGTCCACCTGTCGGGCCACACGCTGCTCGAGCTCGCGACCAGCGCGCGCGCTCTCATGTCGGCGGCGCTTGGGATAAACGACAACGAGTTGGGGAGAATGTACGTGATCGCCTACGCGCTGGTGCTGTTCACGTGGGCCGATTCGAAGGAATTCGGATTGCGGCTGGTGCTGCTGGCGTCGATGGCGATGTTGATGGTCGCGATCGTGCTCACGTTCTCGCGCGGCACCTACCTGGGTTTCGTCATGGTCATCGTGCTGTTCCTGCTCTGGCGCCGCAACGCAAAAACCCTGGTCTTTGCCGGTCTCCTGGGGGCCGCCGCGCTGTTTCTCCTTCCCGAGGCGGTCTACGACCGCATTACATACGGGGTTGGAAGCGGATCCAACACGATCAGCTCCAGGCGCATCGAGCAGATCTGGCTGCCGCTGCTGCCCGACGTCCTGCGCAGCCCGATTTACGGCAGCGGCCTGTCGTCGATTCTCTGGTCCGATGCCATGCGCCGCGCGGACGGGGTAACGGTCATGGGGGTTGGGCATCCCCATAACGCGTACCTGGAGATCCTTCTGGACATGGGATTGGTCGGCCTTGTCCTCGTTGGCGCCTATTTCGTCCACGTCTTCAGGGGCTTTCGAGCACTGAGCGTCGACCCGTCCCTGAGCCCCACCCTGCGGGGATTCTATCTGGGGGCGGCGGCGGGACTGGCGAGCTTTCTGATCTCCGCCGTCGCCGACAGCAGCCTGCGGCCGAAAGCGGAGCAGGCCTTCCTCTGGCTGGCGATCGGGATGATGTACGGTCAATACGCCCGCAAACCGGCCACGTGAGGCGCGGCCCATGTGCGGGATCACCGGGTACTACATGCGGGATGGCCGGCCGGAACCGTGGTTGCGCGATCTTCCGGGCGCGGTGCAGAGCTTGCGACAGCGCGGCCCCGACGACAGCGGAACATGGGTCCGTAGCGGCGGGGGTGTTGCCTTCGGCCACACGCGCCTTTCGATACTCGATCTGTCGGATCTGGGCCGCCAGCCGATGGTTTCCGACGACGGGGACCTCGTCATGGTCTTCAACGGCGAGATCTACAACTACGCCGAGATCAGGTCGGAACTCGAAAAGTCCGGACATCATTTTCGCAGCAGCGGGGATTCCGAGGTCGTTCTCGCGGCGCTGCGCCACTGGGGGATCACCGCAGTCGAACGATTCATAGGAATGTTCGCAATTGCGCTATGGCGCGAGAGCGAGCGCCGTCTCTGGCTGATCCGGGACCGGCTCGGCGTCAAGCCGCTGTATTACGCCTGGGACGGACGCGTGCTGTGGTTCGGCTCGGAACTGAAGGCATTGCGCGCGTTCAAGGCATGGCGCGCCGAAGTCGACCGCGGGGCGCTCGGCGAATACTTCCAGTTCGGCTACATATCGGCGCCTCGCAGCATTTATCGGCAGGTCCACAAGCTGTCGCCGGGGCACTGGCTGGAGCTGGGCGACACCGGCGAGCCCGTGACGCGCTGCTACTGGTCGACGCTCGAGCCGCGTGAACCGCTGGCGGGATCCGAGAGCGAGCTCGAAGAGCAGCTCGAGGCGATGTTCATCGACGCTTTCCGCTATCGCATGGTCGCGGACGTGCCGGTGGGAGTGTTCCTCTCGGGCGGCCTGGATTCGTCGCTGGTCACCGCGGTCCTGCAGCGCCACTCCGGTCAAACGGTGCGCACCTTCACTGTCGGCTTCACCGAGCCGGGCTTCGATGAGTCGCGCTGGGCGCGGCGGGTTGCCAGCCACGTCGGAACCCGGCACACCGAGCAAATTCTCTCTCCGGCGGAAATGATCCGCATCCTGCCGCGATGGGCCGATCTGTTCGACGAGCCTTTCGGAGACGCATCCGGGGTCCCGACGTTCCTGGTCTCGTGTGTCGCGCGCGAAAGCGTGAAAGTAGCGCTTTCGGCCGACGGCGGGGACGAGCTGTTCAGCGGCTACCAGCATTACGACGCAATGCTCGCCCGCCAGCGGATGCTCGCGCGGGTGCCGAGGCCGGCACGAAGCGCGTTGTCGCAAGCCCTGAAGCTGCTGCCCACGCGTGCATTGCAGGGGCTGGTGAATGGGCTCCCCGCTCCGGCCCCGCTGCGCCATGCCGCAAGGCGCGCGGTCGTCGACCGGCTGGAAAAGCTGCGCGTCGTGCTTCCCGAAGCCGACCCGGCAACACTCTACGATCTCGGCATGTCGATCTGGACACCAGTGGAGGGCGCGCAACTGCTCGGCGCGCTCGCGCCTCCGCGTCCCGTGCTGAATGGCCATCCGCGAAGCTTCGCCGACCACATGAGCTGCTGCGACCTGCGCCACTATCTTCCGGACGACATCCTGACCAAGGTCGATCGCACGACGATGGCGGTGGGCCTCGAAGGGCGCGAGCCGCTGCTGGATCACCGGCTGGTGGAGTTCGCTTTGCGGCTGCCGCTCGGCCTGCGGCGCGGGTCGCTCGGCACCAAGCACCTGTTGCGCCGAGTCCTGTACCGCTACGTTCCCAGGGCAATCCTGGACCGCCCGAAGCAGGGATTCGGCATCCCCATTTCGCGCTGGCTGCGCGGCGAGCTTTCGCCGCTGCTCGACACCTATCTGGCGCCCGGGCGGGTGCGCGCCGCGGGGGTCCTGGATCCCCGCGTGGTCGACCGCGCGCTCGGCAATTTCAGGAATGGCGGCCCCACGCGCGACCGCCTCGACGTGCAGAAGGTGTGGCTGCTGCTCGCTTTCGAGATGTGGCGCGAGAAATGGGCGTAAGCGAACCAGGGGCGGGACGACGATGGTCGTCGGCTGGGACGCTCGGCGTGGAAAAGCCGATGGGGGGCCGGCTTGAGCGGGTCCTCTCGCAAGTTGAGGAGTTCGATCTAGGCCAGGCGCCGGGACGGGCAGTAGCCGGGGCTGCAAAAAAGTCCATCCGGATCATGGCAGCCACCCAAAAATTACACACAGTCAGAACCGACAATCCCCGCAAGGTGACTCGGGATTCGAGCGTCAGGGCATCGATCCACGCCAGGCATGATGGCGTTGGCTCTCACAACGTGCTTCGAAGGGACAATGTATGTTGAAAATGTTGAAGGGTCTTTGCGCAGCGGCCCCATTGGCGATTATCAGCCTGGTCTGGATTCCGCCCCAGGCTCACGCACAGCTGCTGTGCATTCCGGGCTTGACGTGCCCGCCTCCGGACAACACGCCCCCGACGGTCAGCATCACCTCTCCCGCCTCGGGAGCGACCGTTTCCGGCACGATCACCGTGACGGCCACAGCCTCCGACAACGTCGGAGTCGCAGGAATCCAGTTCTTCCTCGACGGCGTCGCCGGCGCGGACGACACCACCGCCCCGTATTC